>CAYSCF010000219.1:0-11300 GCA_964429305.1 uncultured Sandaracinaceae bacterium
CGGGGTTGAACGCGCCAAGCCCGCGGGCAAGATGAGATTGCCCGAGCAGAGCCTTTACGCCGATGCGAGCAAGGAGCTCGGATCCCTCGCCCTCGCTTCTCGCCCTCGCCCTCGCCTCCCGCCGGGCGAGGAGCGAGGGCGTGGAGCGAGAGGCGAGAGGCGAGGGCCCCCAACGCGAAAAGGCCGCCGCGATTTCTCGCGACGGCCTCTCCGACGAGCTTCGTCTCGCTCAGTGCCCGAAGGCCGCCACGCGATCGATCAACGCCTGATCGGCGATCTGCCCCGCGAGCGCGCCGCGGATGCGCGTGCCGAGCGCCAGCCACTCGGCCTGCTGCGCCGGCGTGACCGCGTCGACCGTGACGCCGTGCTCGGTGAGCGAGGTGAGCGCCGTCGTCTCGTCGCGGCGCAGGTTGCGGCGCGCGAGCTGATGGAACTGCGTCGCCGTCTCGCTCATGATCGTGCGCTGCGCGTCGGTGAGCGCCTCCCACTGCGTGTGGCCCATCACCGTGCCGCCGAGCACGATCGTGAGCGGCAGATCGGTCATGTGGTTCAGGCGCGTGGTCCACTGGAGCGCGAGCGCCGCGACCGGCGGAACGATCGCCGTGTCGACGCGGCCCGTCTGGATCGCACCGAGCACCTCGGGCAGCTGGAGCGGCACCGGGTTCGTGTGGATCTGCTCGTAGAGCGTCGGCAGCACGAGGTCGTCGCGCCAGACGAACGGGTGACGCGACGCGAAGTCGCTCGGCTGCACCGTCGCCTGCGTCGAGAAGATGCGCGCCTGACCGACGTCGGCCCAGCCGAGCAGGTGGAAGCCGCCCGCCGTGAAGCCCGCGTCCATGTCGCTCGCGAGCGCATCGCGCGCGTGATCGAGCTGTGCGTACGTGCGCAGGATCCCGGGCAGCTGGAACACGAGCGCCGGCCGATGGATCTGCGCGAGACCGACGGCCGTGACCGCGCCCGCATCGAGGCGGCCCGAGCGGATCTTGCGGATGACCTCCGCTTCGTCGCCCTGCACGCCGCCGCCGTACACGCGCAGCTGCAGGCTGCCGCCGCTGCGGCTGCGGATCTCGCGGTTCCACGCGTCGAACACGCGCGCCCACGTCGAGCCGGGCGGCGCGAGCGTGGCGAGCGAGATGGTGCGCTGCTCCTGCGCGCGCATGTGCGTCGCGTCGACCGCGATGAGCGCGAAGCAGGCGAGGAGAAGCAGGGCCAGATGTCGCATTGTCTTCATGTTCACTCCGTCACTTTCCGAGGAGACTGTTCGAAAATCTATTCTTCCGCGCCCACTTCCGCCGCTTCGTCCCCGTCGGCGTCGCCGTCCTCGTCGCTCGCGGCGTGCTCGTTCGGATCGGGCTCGAAGAACTCGTCGATGCGCGAGAGCCAGCGATGCGCGCGACGCTGCGCGATGATGTTCTGCAGGCGCGAGTCCGGCACCGTGTCCACGTCGTAGTGGATGACCTCTTCGAGCAGCGAGCGATAGAGCGCTCGATCCTGGAGCGCGACCGCGACGATCTGCGCTTCCGTCACGAGGTACATCAGGTTCTGCCGGTGCGTGAGCTCGATCGCGTGCTCGATCTCCGTGCGCGCCGCCTGCGGATCACCGCCGAGCGCCGCCGGACGCGAGCCGACGAGACCGCCGTGCAGCGCGATGGGCGCGTAGTCGAAGTACGTCGGGTCGAGCGCGAGGAGACGATCGGCCATCGCCTGAACGAACGCGAGGTCCGCGATCGCGTTCATGTCGTCGCGGTGCAGGCCGATCCATCGCGCCCACGCGTACGTCGCGAACATGAGCAGCGGCGCGTCGTTCTCGACGTCCGTGTAGCGCGCGAGGTGCGCCTGGAACGCCTCGAAGCCCTGGTGCTCGGAGGCGAGCAGCCCGCCGTCCTCCGGATGACGCATGTCGAGGCCGCCGATCGTGACCTCGCGCGCACGCAGGTACGCGAGCGAGGCGCGCTCCCGCCACATCTCGATCTCTTCCTCGGTGCCGTCGTGCTCGACGATCTCGAGGTGGTCTTCCATGAAGCCGAAGCCGTACGACACGTACGCGCGGCCCATGAGCGTGCGCAGCTGCATGTTGTCGGGGACGAGCTCGAGCACGCCTTCCATCTGCGAGAGCGAGCCGGGCAGCCCCGCCTCGGCGAGATACGGGTCGCGCAGGCGACCGAGCGCGGGTGACGCACGTCGCATGACGCTGATGGTCGTGTTCGCGCCGAGCACCGCGGTGTCGCAGCCGAAGAGCGGCAGGCTGGCGGGGATCGCGGCGATCGCGAGCGCGATGCCGAGCAGACGCGGGACGGAAGAAACGTGAGCTGCAGCCTTTTCTCGAAACATGAGCATCGGTTCTCCGGGTGACCCGCCGCCCGGCAGCACGCTTTCCGACTGAGTCAGCCCCTCTGGCATTCAGTCTCGAGCGCGGCAGGCGGACGAGTCCGGCGAGAATGCCCGGGATCGGTAGCCCGCGTCGAGGGGTAGGTTCGGCTCAGAACCGACCCGCGGCGGTCAGCCCGACGAGGCCCGGACCGACCATCGGCACAACCGCGACGGGCGGCGGCTCGCTCTCACCCGATACGAACAGGCCGATTCCGACGAAGAGCAGCACCGCGCCGGCGCCCTGGATGATGCCGTCGATGACGAGCCACTCGGGCCAGATGTCGCCGTCGCTCGGCGGCTTCACCGCGAGCTGGATCCACGGGCCGATGATCGGAACGAGCGAGGTCGCGCGGAAATTGTCCCACGCCGGATCCCACGAGCTCCTCGGAGTACACGGGCCGATGAGGCACGTCGTGTCGTGGTAGCCGCCGAGCGCGCCGAAGAGAATCCCGAAGATCCAGCCTGCACCGAGCGTGACGGCCCCGCCGATCACCAGACCGAGATCTCCGCGATGACTGCGGCGCGCTTCTGCGGGCTCCGTCGTCGCGACGGGAACGGTCGGCGCCACAGACGGCGCGACCGAAGGCGGCGGCGGACCGACGACCGCGACCTGGCCCCACGTCCCGCTCGCGGCGATGAACGGCGTCGGCAGCAGCGAGGCGAACAAGCGCTGCGCGACGTCCACGATCCCCGTCGCGCCGGCCGCCGCGCGGAGGGACTGCGACGTACCATCGCTCGACGCGAGGCCCACCTGGACCTCGTAGCCGACGCTGCTCGCGACCACCCACACCGCCACGGCGCGATGCAGGCCGGTCCGCTGCACGAGCGCCAGCAGGTCCGTGCCCGCGGCCGGATCGAGCGCGCCGATCACCGAGCCCGCCGCGGGAACCACGACGTGATAGTGGGCGTTCGTCGCGACGGAAGAGAGAGAAGCCGTGATCGCTTGCGCGACCGCGGGATCGGGCGCGCCGATCGGCTCGAGCACCATCAAGCTCGGATCAGCAGGTGTCGCTTGCGCAGACGCGATGCCGGCGATCAGCCAAGTCATCGCGATCACGAGCGCCCGAGCTCCGATGTTCCCCATCGGCCGAGCGTAGCGCAGCGACCGACCGATCTCACTACCGCCTCGAGCCGTGATATCCGTCGAGTAGGAGTGACACGATGCGACTTACTTCCCTTCTCGTGGTGACGATGCTGGCTCTCGCTGGCTGCCCCGGACCTGCACCCGCCACCGACGCGGGCACGGACGCACCCGTCGTCCCGCACGACGCGGCGACCGTGGACAGCGCGACCGTCGATGCGTGGAGCGCGCCCGATGCGTTCGCGAGCACCGACGTGGCGCACTGTCGCGCGTCCGCCGCAGCGCTCGCCGCCACTTGCCCCGACGACGGTGGTCGGCACTGCCAAGCGGCGGCCTACGCGAGCTATTGCAACGACGGCGCGTCCCCGGTGCTCTTCGCCCAGGCGCTCGACTGCCTCACGGCGATGAGCAGCTCGAGCGGCGGCTGCCGCACGTTCAGCGATCCCTCGGGCGCGGGGTCGTGCGTGGACGGCGTCTACGCGAGCACGACCAACGCGGCAGTCGACATGGCCATCACGACCATCAACGGCGCGTGCACGACCGCGACGCAGAGCCCGACGCAGACGGAGCCGCCGCTCTACGCCCTCACCGCGGCGCAGCTCGCCACGTTCCAGGATTGCCTCGACGCGGCAGTCGACTGCTCCGCCGTGACCGCGTGCGCGAGCGGGTTCCAGGATCCGATCAGCGCGTGCTTCCCCTGATCTCTGCTGGAGCTTCGATCAGCGACCCGTCCACTTCGGCTCGCGCTTCTCGGCGAACGCCATCAGGCCCTCGCGTGCGTCCTCGGTCCCGAGGATCGCGCCGAGCTGATCGCGCAGATACGGCAGCGACGTGGCGAGGTCACGATCGGCCTGCGCATGCCACGCGCTCAGGCCCATGCGCATCGCGGTGGGCGACTGCGCGGCCAGCTTGGCGGCGAGCTTCGTCACTTCGTCGTCGAGCGATGCGTCGGGCACCGCGCGATTGACGAGCTCGAGCCGCTCCGCCGTCTTGCTGTCGAGCTTGTCGCCGAGGAGCATCATCTCCATCAGACGACGCTTGGTCACGACGCGGCGGAGCAGCGCCATGATCATCATCGGGAACAGCCCGCGCTTGATCTCGGGAGTGCCGAAGACGGCGCTCTCGCCGGCGATCGCGAAGTCGCACGCCGCGACGATGCCGAGCCCGCCGCCCATCGCGACACCGCGCACGCGCGCGATCGTCGGCTTGCCGAGCTGCGAGAAGCGCCCGAGCAGATCGGCGTAGTCGCCTTTCTGCGGCAGCGCCTCGCCCGCATCGCTGCCCATCGCCTTGAGGTCGCCGCCCGCGCTGAACGCATCTCCTGCGCCGGTGATCACGATGACGCGCACCGCCGCGTCGTCGCGCGCGTCGTCGAGCGCCCAGCACAGCTCGTTGACCATCTCGGGACCGAGCGGGTTCTTCCTCGCGGGAACGTTCATCGTCAGTCGCGCGACCGGTCCTTCGGTCGTCGCGAGAATGGTTCGGTAGGCGCGCGTCATGTCATCTCCCTCCGATTTTTCGCGGGAACCCAGGAGGTCGCGGAAGGGTCGATCCAACACTCTCTCGGCAGAGAGATCGGTGCCGAGGTGATCGAGGATTCGAACGCTCCGCGCCCTCCCCCACCTCCTGGGTTCCCGCGTTCTCTGATCTATGCGTGAACGACGGCTTCCGTCTTGCGCGAATGCCCGACGTCCGCGGCAGCCTGCACTCCCGCGCTCACGTCGTAGAGATGCAGGAGCTCCCGCGCTTCCTCGACGGTCGCCGGCTCGCGACCGATGTCGCGCGTCATGCGCGCCGCGACCTCGACCATCGCGCCGTTCGACGACGCCATCTCGCCGTTCGGCAGATAGAGATGGTCCTCGAGCCCCGTGCGGATGTTGCCGCCGAGCACGAGCGCGCTCGCGAGCATGCGCCAGTGGCCGTGCGAGATGCCGATCACTTCCCAGTCGCTGCCGGGCGGCATGATCTTCGTCTGGAACTGCAGCGACTCGATCATGGGAGGAATGCCGCCGAGCACGTTGACGATGAACGAGAACTGATACGGCGATACCAGCGCGCCCATGTCGAGCAGCGGCGCGATGCCCTGCGTGTGACCGCTGTCGAAGCACTCGAGCTCCGGCTTCACGCCCGCGCGCTTCATCGCCTCCAGCAGCTTCAGGATCTTCCCGTACGGGTTCGGGAAGACCATGTCGAACTCGAAGCTCTTCTTCTTCTTCGAGTACTTCGCGTAGTTCATCGTGCCCATGTTCACGGCACCGATCTCGGGACGGCTCTCCTCGAGGTACCGAATCTGCTGCGAGACGTCGTCGAGGATCGTCCCCGTCGAGAAGTTCAGGATGATCGGGCAGCGCGCGCGGATCTCCTTCTTCATCTCCGCGAACACCGCGGGCTCGAACGTGGGCGAGCCATCGGGATTGCGCGCGTGCAGATGCACGACCGCGGCGCCTGCGTCGTACGCACGCTTCACCTCGTCCGCGATCTCGGCGGGCGTGTACGGGATCGACTGGTTCTGCTTGCGGCTCGCGAGCACGCCGGTGACGGCGCAGGTGATGACGACCTTGTCTTGGATGCCCATCGGCTCTTCTCCTCTATGGTGCGTTCGTGTCGCGTCGATCGATCTCGGCACGCACGCGATCGGCGAGCGTGGACAGGATGCGGCGCAGCGCGCGCCGGTCGTCTTCTTCGAGGCCTCGCAGCGCGACGCCGAAGACCTCCATCGCCGAGACCGGGACGCTCGCGGCGAGCGCGGTGCCCTTCTCGGTCGATCGGATCAGCACCACGCGGCGGTCGGACTGGCTGCGCTCGCGGACCACGAGCCCGTCGCGCTCCATCCGGTCGACGATCCCGGTGATGGTGGAATTCCGGGCGCTCATCTTCTCGGAGAGCTCGGTGAGAGAGAGGTCTCCCATCGCCTCGAGGATCTTGAGGACCGAGATCTGCGGGCCCGTCAGCCCATGCTCCCGGGCCTGCGTCTTGGTGACGCGACGGCTCTCCGCATAGAGATAGAGAATCGTCTCGACGATTCGATCGACCTCTCCGCGTTGAACGCTCTCGCCACCGTGCGCCACGAAAACCTCGTGAACATCCGTCGAATGTTTCGTGTGCGTAATATTCGCCTCGTGCACCGCCGTCAAGCCCGCGCGGATGCGCTCGGTTGCGGCCCACGCGATGTTCGTGTCAGTCTCCGGCCGGATTATCGGCTCCTGCCGATCTGGGAGGCTCGCTTGCGCTCGAACGGATTTCACCGGCTTTTCATGGCCGTCGCTGCTTGTGCAGCTCTGACCCTCGCCAGTGCGAGCGCGACCCCTAGCGTCGCCTCGGCCCAGTGCACTGGCTCCGCGTGCACGCCGGTTCGGCCCGACGGAAAGGGCATCATCGGCCTCGGCCTCATCGGCGGCGAGATCGGCCTCATCATTCCCGCGATCATCCAGAACGCGGCGCACACCAACGAGTGGTGGCCGTACCTGGTGTTCCCGCTCATCGGCATCGGTGCCGGCATCGGTGGTGGCTACGCCCTGGAGCAGGCCACGCCGAACCAGCCCGAGATCGACGTCGGGATCATGATCGCGGGCATGGTGCTGATCATTCCGGCGATCGTCGGCACGCTCGCGCTCGCGTCGTTCCAGCCGCCGGCCGAGTCGGCGTCGGGTGACGAAGACCTCGATACCGGCCCGACCACGACGGACGGCGACAGCGTCGAGGCCGTGCAGGACGAGTCGTCGTCTTCCACCACGGACACGGCGCCACCGCCGGCGTCGAGCACGAGCTCGTCGACGACGGGCCCGACCTCGTCGCTCATCGGTGGCCCGGGCCTCATCCGCCTCGATGCCGACTCGCACCAGATCGGCGTCGGCGTGCCGATCCTCGGCGCCATCGGTCGCTTCTCGAGCGAAGAGCTCGCGGCGCTGCACCTCGTGCAGCAGTACGACATGAACATCCCGATCGTGTCGGCGACGTTCTAGCCCGCCACCATCGATACGAACGAAGGCCTATCGCCCGACGGCGGTAGGCCTTTTCGTTTGCGACCGCGCGCTCCGAGATTCGAACGACGGGAGCGAGCGAAGGATTTCGGGGATTCGAGGGATGACGAGGATGCTCCATCCCCGACATCCCTCGTCATCTCCGATATCCCCCGCTCGTTCTGGACATCCCTCAGCGCGCGCGAAAGACCGCGCTGCGGTAGTAGCGCAGCTCGTCGATCGACTCGCGGATGTCGTCGAGCGCGCGATGTGAGCCCTTCTTCTTCGGGCGCGCGTCGTACTCCGTCGGGTACCAGCGCCGAACGAGCTCCTTCAGGGTCGAGACGTCGACGTTGCGGTAGTGCAGGTGCGACTCGAGCGTCTTCATGTACGTAGCGAGAAAGAGCCGGTCCTGGTGGATCGAGTTCCCCGCGAGCGGCGCGCTCTTGGCGGGCACGTGCGCCGCGACGAACTCCAGCGTCAGGCGCTCGGCCTCGGCCTCTCCGATCTTCGAGGCGCGCGAGCGATCCGTCAGCCCCGACTCGCCGTGGTGCTTCGTGTTCCAGTCGTTCATCGCGTCGAGCACCGCGGGCGGCTGATGCACGACAAGCTCCGGCCCCTCGGCGAGCACGTTGAGCTCGCCGTCGGTCACGATCGTCGCGATCTCGAGGATGCGCTCGCGCTCGACCTCGAGGCCCGTCATCTCCAGATCCACCCAGACCAAGCGGTCGCTTTCCATCGTTCCTCAGTGCGTCTGACACGCCAGCACGGTCATCACCGAGCCGGTCATACCGAAGTTCGTCAGCACCGCCGTGCCCGACGGCGAGGTGACCACGTCGAAGCCGAGCGGTATGCCCGACACGCCTGGGCTGACCATCGAAGGCGGGAAGTCGATGCGCAGCGTGTCGAGCGTCTCGTTCAACACGAGCGCCCACACGCCGTTGCCCCTGCTCTGCATCCCGCTCGGATCGAAGCGCGTCAGGAGCGGACCGACCGACGTCTCGTCGACGCGCAGCGTGAGACCGCTGCCCTCGCTCGGCGCGGTCCTCGAAGGCAACACCGACGCGACCGTCATGTGCGCGAGCTGATGATCGAAAGAGTCTCGGAACGCGACGATGTAGTCGCTGGCTGCGGCCGTGAGCGGATCGGCTGCCAGCCCCGCGGCGAAGGTCTGGGTGCCGAGCACCGACCCGTCGCTCACGGCCAGGAACGTGACGACCGTCGAGCTCGTCGGGATCACGATCGAGGTCCCGTCGCTCGCGACATCCAGAGGAGCCGAGGCAGAGATGGCCGGAGCCACGGTCACGGCTGCGGGCCACGCCGGCATGCTGACCAGACGCGCGCCCGTCGCATCGTCCCAGCCCGCGACGAACGAAGCGCCGACGCCCTCGACGCGCGCGCGGGTGATGTGCGCGGTGCTGATCGGATGGGTCGCGAGCGTCGTCGGGGCTCCCACGGTGAGCAGACCGCTCGCGAGCGTGATCGGATAGCTCTCCACGATCTCGTCGGTCGTCGTGGCCCGCGCGACGAGCGCGACGCCGCCGCCCGTGGTCGTCGCGAGGTCGACCACTTCGACGTCCTCGGGAAGCACCGAGACCGGCGGGCCCACGTGCCCTTGGAAATCGATCTTCCGGAGGCGAACCCCGGTGCCGAAGCCGGTGTCGGTGATCATCATGGCATCCCCGATCGCCGCCGCCGAGAGCGAGGTCGAAGCCGTCCCGAGGATCGTCGGGATCGCGCCCGGCGCTGCATCCTCGTCGATGATCATGTCGCAGTCCTGGTCGCGCCCGTCGCAGACCTCGGCCTGGCCGGGGAACACGCTCGAGTCCGAGTCGTCGCAGTCGTCGCCGCACGGAGGCGGCGCGTGATGATCCAGATCGTGGTCGCGGATCGGGGCGACGGTCACGCACTGGCTGGCGATGCAGCGCAGCTCCTCGCAGCCCGCCGGGATGCAGTCGGTGTCGGTGAAGCACGACGCCATCGTCCCGGGCGGGATGGGGCCGCCCGAGCTTCCGCCCTGACAGCCGTCGAAGCCGGGCCCCGCGAGCGCGAGGATCAGCGCAGGCCCGAGCGCAGGCAGCAAGAGGCGCGACACCATCGCGCCGAGAATAGCCCGAAAGGCGCTCGCGCAACCGGCCGGGCACCTATCATCGAGCCCGTCATGCTCCTGGTGGCGCGCGTCCGACGGACCCTCCTCGATCGAGGCCTGATTTCCTCGGGCGCGTCCGTCGTCGTCGGGACCTCGGGCGGGCCGGACTCGACGGCGCTGCTGGACGTGCTCGCGCGACTACGCTCCGAGCTCGCGCTGCGGCTCGTCGCGGTGGGAGTCGATCACGGGCTGCGATCGGGCGCGGGCGCCGAGCTCGATCTCGCCGCCTCGCACGCCGCGAGGCTGGAGGTGCCGTTCGAGCGTGTTCGTCTCGATCCGCCGGACGGCTCGATCCAGGCCTGGGCGCGTCGCGAGCGCTACGCGGCGCTCGGCCGCATCGCCGATCGCGTCGGGGCCACCCGCATCGCCGTCGGGCACACGCTCGACGATCAGGCCGAGACGGTTCTGTCCCGTCTGCTGCACGGAAGCGGCCTGCATGGTCTGGCCGCGATTCGCCCCGCGCGCGCCGACGCCGTCGTTCGCCCGCTCATCGACGCGCGCCGCAGCGACGTACGCGCCTACCTGGCGCACGAACGACTGCCGTTCGCCGAAGACCCTTCGAATCAGGACGAGCGCTTCGAGCGCGTCCGCCTACGCCACACCGTCCTGGCCGCGCTCGAGGCGGAGTCTCCCGACGCTGCGCTCCATCTGGCACGGATCGCCCACGAAGCGCGCGAGGTCGACGAAGCGCTCGAGAGCCTGGCGATCACCGTCCGAGCGGACGCAGGCGAGCCGATGTCCCTGGCGGTGCTGCGCCGTGCCCCGCTCGCGGTGGCCGCGCGCACATTTCGTCTCGCGCTCGGGGAAGATCTCAAGCGCGCCCACCTTACGGTGCTTATGAGTTGGCTCCATGAGCCTCGCGATGGTGCGGAGCTCCGGCTCCCTGGAGCGCGTACCGCCCGGATCGCCCTGGGTCGCATCGTCGTGATCCCGCTCGGACGGTCGGAGCCGGATGAAGAAGCATGAAAACAAGCACCTCCGAGCGCTGGATCGTTGATGGCCTAGTGCGGTCGTGCTTAACTTTGGATGGCCCGCAAAAGGCCTTGTCTCCCGAGGCCTTCGCCGAAGTCCTTAGGCCGCGTCTCTCTCCGAGCCAGGCCGCGTTTCCTTGGTAGGTCCCGTCTCTTTCCGAGGTGCATGGTGAAGCAGAGCCACAAGACCCTCCTCCTCTGGTTGCTCCTGATCGTGATGATGATGGCGATCTATTCGCTCATCGCGCAGGAGCCGACGCCCCGTGAGGTGCCGTTCAGCGACTTCGTCGCCGACGTGCGCAGCGGGCACGTGGACCAGGTGGAGGTCACCTCGCGCGGAACCGGCGAAGCAGAGTTCGCCTACTACCACGCCGAGGGTGAGCGCCGGGAGATGCGGACCTCGACGGGCATCATCGGCGACCAGCTGAACCAGGAGCTGCTCGAGCACAACGTGCGCGTGCAGTACGTCCCGGCGGACCAGCACAGCTGGCTCTCGATCGTGTGGACGCTGCTCCCGACGCTGCTCGTGGTCGGCCTGTTCATCTTCTTCATGCGGCAGGTGCAGGCGTCGGGCGGTCGAGCGATGAGCTTCGGCAAGTCCAAGGCGCGCCTGCTCAACGAGTCGCAGAACAAGGTCACCTTCGCGGACGTCGCCGGCATCGACGAGGCCAAGGACGACTGCGAAGAGATCATCGCGTTCCTCAAGGACCCGAAGAAGTTCCAGCGCCTCGGCGGCCGCATCCCGAAGGGCGTGCTGCTCATGGGCCAGC
>CAYSCF010000220.1:0-11240 GCA_964429305.1 uncultured Sandaracinaceae bacterium
ATGTCGATGCGCCTCGCTTCGTTGGTGCTCGGCCTCACGCTCACGCCGTCGTTCGCTCTCGCGGACGCGCGCTTCGGATGGATCACCGACTGCGACGTCGCCGCCACGGGTCCTCTGCAGCATCTGGCGATCATGGAGCCGGTCCAAGCGCCCGCGGGCGCGCCTGCGCTGCCGCTCGGGAGCATCGACTGTCTCTACGCATCGCATCAGCTCGCGACGCTCGCGAGCGTGCCGCCCAGCGTCCCGACGATCTATCTCGTGGGTCGCGCAGGCTACTGCGTCGGCACGGTCACCGAAGATCTCATCGTGCGCGTGGACGACGGCACGTTCCGGGCGCACAGGTTCACGCCGCCCGAGCGCTGCGGGCTCGAAGCGCCGCCGACGCTCGCGATCGATGCCCAGCACCTGGAGATTCGCGAGCTGCACAATCACCTGCCGGTGGCGCCGGCACAGGTCGCCGCCGCGCTCCCGTCGGACTTCGGCGCGCAGGCCACGGGCGAAGACCTCTCGGGCGATCCAATCCAAGCGATCGAGCTCCCCGAGGTACACGCGTGGCTCGCGCGCCGATCGGGGTTCGGCGACGCGTGTCTCGTGCGCGACGGCCGGATCTTCGGCGGCCCCGAGCTCGAGCTCGTGCACGTCATCGCCACGGTCGTCGCAGACGGGACGCTCTTGCTCGAAGCGCGCGATGCGGACGAGCGCGACTGGCTCATCGAGGTCGGCGACGAACGTCTCTCGGTCGCCGCCTACGAGGGCCGCGATGGTGCATCGGCAGACGTGATCGTCCGCGAGGCGCGTGCGTCCGACGTCGCTCTGGCCGCGATGCTCGCCCGCGACGCGCGCGAGATCCTGGTGCGCAGGCTGACGATCGCTGCGCTCGTGCTGGCATCGGCGATCTTGCTCGCCGTGCTCTTCGTCGTGCTTCGGCGCCGCGCTACGCGCGATGCAAACGAGTGATCGAACGACGCGAGCACCAGAAGGTCTGAGGCCAGAAGCGACTCGCCCCGCACCGGCAGGACGTCATCCGAGGAATCAGTCGTTCTCTACGAGGATACTGAGCGGCCTGGGCGGGACTTGATGGCGACCGCATCCGGAGAACGCGGGGATCGTCGAGGCCGTCGAGCCCGAGGGCGCGTCGCGGGGATCGAGAAGGGGCGGGAGAATCGGGTGATCGAGAATCGCGAGACGCAATCTGGGACACATGTCCCGGATCTCGTAGAGCGGCTCGCAGCAATGGACCCGGCTGAGCTCGTTCGGTTGCTGGACGCCGTCGCGCGGCCCGAGCGCGGACGCTACTCGTCCGCCCGGCGCACGCGCACGTCGCGAGAGCGTCCGGTGCACGCGCCAATCCTTCGGATGGAGCAGCGGCTCGACGAGCGTACGTAGGCGATCGAGATCGATGCCCTCACGCTCATCGACTGCGAGTGGGGTGATCGGTGTGCTCGAGCTCAGCCCGGACGCGTGCGCGCTCGACGTGATACGGAGACGCTCGCGACCCAGCGCCCAAACGAGCCCACAGTGCTCGTCAGTGTGGCGGAGGGCGCGGCTCCGGTCATCACGCTCGGCCCGCGGTAGATCTGGACGCGAGAGAGCCTGAACTCGCCGACGACGAGGTCCGCGTGCAGGTCACCGTCGATGTCTCCCGCACCCGCTGCCGCGTATCCGAACCAGCCGGCAGCGTCCGGTCCCGTCAGCGCCGCGAACGGTGCGGCGCCGGTGGCGATTCCTCCCGCACCGCCGCGATAGACGAGCACCTCACCCGTGGCGCTCAGGTAGCCGTCGGCGCCAACGACGACGTCGGCGTAGCCATCTCCGTCGACGTCGCCCGCCCCAGCGACGCTGCGGCCGAAGTCGCTCCCGCTGGTGCCGGTGAGCGTCGCCGACGGCGACGCGCTCGACGCGACACCGCTCGCGCTCCCGAGGTAGAGATACGCGCGTCCCGTCTCGCCGAGATAGAAGTACGCGCCGACGACGACGTCCGCGTATCCATCGCCGTTCACGTCGCCTGCGCTCGCGACCGCGAGACCGAAGTAGGTGCGCGTTCCGTCCGGGCCCGTGAGCGTGGCCGACGGCGTGGCGTCGGTCGCGATGCCGCCGGAGCCACCGAAGTAGAGATACGCGCGACCCGTTCCCGTGGCGTACTGATACGCGCCTACGACAACGTCGCCGAAACCGTCGCCGTTCAGGTCGCCCGCGCCCGACACGGCGCTCCCGAACGCCGCGCCCATCCCATCGGGACCCGTGACCACCGCCGAGGGCGCAACACCCGACGGAAAGCCCGCGGCGCTCCCTCGATAGACGTACGCGCGGCCGGTGAAGCCCGCGTAGGCGTCTGCGGCCACGATCAGGTCACCGTACCCGTCGCCATCGACGTCGCCTGCGCTCGCCGGGACCCCGAAGGAGGTCCCGGGGCCGTCTGGGCCGGCAATCGTGCAGGAGGGGGCCGCGCCCATCGGGATCGCTCCCGCACCTCCGAAGTACACGTAGACGAAGCCGGCTGAAGTGCCCGCTCCGCCGAGCACGGCGAGGTCGCCGTATCCGTCGCCGTTCACGTCGCCGGCGCTCGAGACGCTGTACCCGAACCTCGTGCCGGCTCCGGCTGGATCCGCGAGCACCGCCGAGGGCATCGCTCCGCTCGCGATCCCAGCGCTGCCTCCGCGATAGACGAACACGCTCCCCGCGTCGCTGCTCGTGGCCCCGGGCGCCCCGACCACGACGTCCGCATATCCATCGCCGTCGACGTCGACCGTCGTGCCGAACGACGTGTCCACCGTGGCCGATCGCGCGCCGACGAAGAACTCCCACACCGGGCTCGCCATCGCGTCCGTCGCGCTCCCGCTGCGCGCATGGAGACGCCAGAACCACACACCGCTCGCGAGCGGGGCCGAAGGCCGCCCGCTCGTGCCGCTCACGTCGAACGCGACGCAACCGGACGTCATCGCGCGGTCGCGACAGAGCTCGACGTGCGCGCCATCGAAGCCGGCGAGCAGCACCCAGCGAAGCGTCGGCGTCTGCGATGTGACCATCGATGTCGACAGCGGTGCGATCGGCCGCGCGGATGATGGCGGCGGCACGAACGCGTCGAAGCCCGCGTCGATCGGCCCAGCGTCGGCGCTGGCGTCGTCTCGTACGAGCCCATCGGCGCTCGCATCCGTGATCGCCGAATCCTCCCCGACGTCGAAGGGCACGAACGCGTCCAGGCCCGCGTCGGCATGGACGCCGCCTCCATCCGTGCTCGACGCGGCGTCGGGGCCGCTCGCCGCCGCATCGGTGCCGCCATCCGGTGTTGGCGGCGTCGCGCCCCCGCCGCAGCCAACGGCGATCGAGATACCGACCGCGAACGACGTCGCGAGGATTGCTCGAACGTTCGTCGGTGCCGACACGCCTTGATGGTACGGCGCATCTCGCGCCGCGAACAGCGCCGACGAGGAAGCAAGCGCGAGGCGACATCCCGCTCCTCGTGACCTCCGCGCAGTTCGGAGCGACGCTAGGCGCTCAGCGACTCCAAAGCCCGGAGCGACGTCTCGAACCGCGCGCACACGTTGGTGAGGTACGACGCTGGCGGCTTCGATGGCGTGTTCGCGATGTAGTGCGCCCACTGACCCTCGTAGCTGCGCGCGTGGGCCGTGCCGTCGCGGCCGTCCAAGCTCGTGAGCGCGGCCAGGGCGTCGGCTTGGTCGAACACGAGGTCCGGTTGCCTCCTTACCGCGCCTGACTGGTGCCATGCATACTCGCCGACTGCTCGACGTACGCCGCACGACGGGCCTCATGATCGGCGCGTCGTGCGCGCGGCAGTCACGCCGCCGGCGCTCCGCGCGCTCACTACGGCGCGCACGAGCTCCGCGTCAGCGTGAACCACCACGGCGCGCGGCCCTCGGCGCGGTCGGTGCCGTCGACGCGCATCACGATCTGCCAGCGACGGGGCTGTCGAATGCCTGGCTCGCCGCACGTGGACACCACGTCCTCACTTCCGAAATACCCCGTCATCACCTCCCACGCTCCGTCCGACACCCCGGCATACAACATCCGCCGACCGTGAGCGTCGGTGCTGACCGACCACGCGCGCTCGATCTCGGCGCACGACAGGTCATCCCTCCATGCGGGAGCCCCGCGGGCTCGCGGTCGCAGCTCGCGCAACTGCGCCGAGCCGACCACGCCGTCGCCCTCCCGGTGGAGCGTCAGGCGAGCCTCGAACCAGTTCCCGCCGTGGCCGAAGTCGGGGTACCAGCCGCGCCCAAACCACACACCGTTGATCGGATCGCCGCAGCGATCGGTCGTTTCCGCTGTGCTGGTGGGGGCTGGATCCGCTCTCGGCGCGTGATCATCGCCGGGTCCCCCGCCCTCGCCCGCGCCAGCCCAGCTGGTCCGCCGTGCTCGTTCGGTCGCCGATCGACGACGGCACGGTGCTCGTTTCGCTCTCCGCGGATGGATCTGGCGCGCTCGCGATATCGGTCACAGGCGGCGCGATCCTCACCGCGTCCTCCGGCGTGTGCTCGCGGGAGCGCGGGATGCGCACGCGCCGACGGGCGATCGCGGGGCCGCGCACGGTCGCCTCGCGCGCGCGCTCCATCACGACGGGCGACGGCTGCGCATCGGGGAGCGCCGGCATCGTGCTTCCGCCTGGTTCGCTCCGTTCGAACAGCGTGACGTCGACGAGCGAGGTCGGCACCAGCGTTCGCGTCGCACGCGAACGCGACGGCGTGGCGACGATGAATGCGATCAGCATCGCGTGGACGAGGATCGACAGCGCGAGCGCGCGCATGTCGATCGGTCGCTCACGCGTCGCGGAGCCCATTCCACCACTATGCCCGGGCGACCCACGCGACGCCCGACACGGTCGTGCCGCCCCCAGAAACGACGAAGCCCTCCTCTTGCGACGAGGGCTTGCGGAGTGATTCTAAGAGCGGGGTGGACGGGACTTGAAAGGCGTCACCTTCGGAGAACCAGAGGGATCGTCGAGCCCCTCGCGCCCGAAGGGGCAGCGCGGGGATCGGAAAGGGCGCGAAAATGCGCTCGCCAAGAACCACGAGACGCAATCTGGGACACATGTCCCCGAACTCGTGGAGCGGCTGGCGCGGATGGACCCGGCGGAGCTGGCGCGGCTGCTCGATGCGGTGGCGCGGCGAGGGCGCTGACCTCGCATTGGCTTCCATCGGCAACGTTGGTTCCACGACGCACGTGCTCGACGCCGTCGCGTGTCGGCAGCGCCGCGAGCACGATGCCGATCAATCCAGCACGCCGATGATCTTGTACGCGCGTCTGAGCTCCGGCTCGATGAGCGGCTCGAACACGCCCCCACACTGCCGATCGAGCGCCTCCACGATAATTCCCGCCTGCGAGATCGCGATGAGCACCGCGTTCTCGCCTCTGCCTTCTTCCCAGCCGCGAAGCGCAAGCCCCGAAGAATCCACGAAGTTAGCCGCGATCGGAGAAACGTGAGCGGCGTTGCAGATCGTGTCGTATTGGTGAATCAGGTCCCCCGGCGTGTCCGCCTGCCACAGCAGGGCCGCGATGCTGTTGCCGTGCCATTCCTTCGGCTTGCCCTTCTTCTCGACGTCCTTTCCGTACAGCTTCGTCCACGCGGCGAGCTCGGGAGCCGACGGATTTGCGCGATGTTGTGTGGCCCGCGTGGCAGCGTCGAACGCTTCGGGCGTCCTCTGAGCGAGATCTCGCTCAATCTCCCGCCTGCGCTGATAGAGATACGGCGCCGCATTCGGCCATTCGGCGAAACGCGCGATGCGCGCCGCCCTCTCGGGACCTTCGACACCGAACACGTGGTGCACCACACCGCGCAGCTCCATCAGTGCCCGTACGTGATGGAAGGCACCCAGTACCGAGCCCGCACGCAGGCAGCCTGCGAACGCGTGCAACTCGTGGATGAGCTTGAAGACCAAGGCACGCGACACGCCGCCCTCGTCTCCGGCGGGCCACGGCACCGGCCCGCGCTCGCAGACAAACGTCAGCTTCCGCGTGATCCGTTCGAGCGACGCCAACTCCGTTTTCGCGAGCAGCGCGGGCAGCACCTTCGCAAAGTGAATCTCGTATTCGGCCTCAAACCTGTCGTAGTCGTTGACCATGACGGTGCCGTCCCGATCTAGCTGGCGCGAGGCCAGAGGCGACCGCGCGTGGTCGCGTGCCGGGCGAGTATCTGCGCCTTCGACTCGACCTGCCCCTTCGACATCCCGCCGAAGTCGATGATCGCGTGCGCCGGATCCGGGGCGGGCTCGGGCGGCGACGCAAGCGGGTCAGGTTGACCGGCGAGATCGACGTTCGCGCACTCGCCGACGCTCACTGCCCATGTGCCGACGGACTGACGACCGCACACGCGCGTGTGGTGGTCGAAGGCCGCTTCCGGGCTGGTCATGCTGCCGCGTGCGACGGACAGCTTTCGGTCGTCGTTTCGCCCCGGCGTGAACGCCTGACTGCTGACGCGACTTTCGCGCATGAACGCCGCAGGGACCTGCCGCAGAAGCAGCTCGTCGCGATCGTCGAGCCGGTCACTCACGCGACGCTCCCGCGGAGTGCCTCACCGAGGAAGCGGACGAGGCGCAGCTCCTCGCCCGACTCGCGTCGGTGAAAGCTCTTCTCGACGAACTCGTGCGTGTCGAGACGCGTCGAGATCACCCGGACGTTGTCGGCGCCGGACGAGAAGCTCACAGCCAGCTCGAGGTTCTCGCCCGACCACTCCGCCTGCACGGCCCCGTCCGCCGCCGGGTAGATGAAAGGTGTGGGTAGCGAGCCGTTGCGGACCAGTTCCTCGACGAGCACGCGCACCTCGTCGAGGCGAGCGGAGTCGTACGCGTCGCCAGCTCCGTCGAGCCAGCCAGGCTTCAGCCCTCGTAGCGTCTCGAACTGCTCGGCGATCGGCTGCGCACAACCAGCGTCGTCGTCCTCGGCGAGGCTCACGTCGTGCGCACGGACGTTCCCCACGAGCTTGCCGTTCGAGTCGTACTGCGCGAGCCCCGGCACGCGGACGAGCAGGTCATCCTGAAACGAATCGAGCACACGCGAGAAGAGGGGACCGGGAGATGTGACCTCGATGCGTCGGCCGTCAGGCGTGCGCAGCGCGAAGGTGTCCTTCTCACGGTCAGCGGCTCGGACCCAGCCGACCAACTCGATCGGACGCTCCTCAGGTGCGCCGACCTGTCGTGCGATCTTTCGTCGAAGCCGCTCGTCGACGATCGGGCCTTCACGCGACTTCGCAGTCGCGAGCACCACCGACTCGTTCCCCCGCAGTGTCTTCCCGAACCCGATCAGGCGGGGCAGGAACTCCGGCCGCGTCGACTTCACCCCACGAGCAACCTCGTCGAAGCACGCACGCAACTCGACAAGACCCTGGTCGTAGATGTCCGCCGGGCCCGGGAGCCCGGGCAGCTGGTCCGGGACGATGCGGTCGAGGAGCGGTACGGTGCTGCCCTTCTCCTGCGCCCCCAGGACGAGCGGGAGCCCGTGACTGAATCCCTTCGGGACCCGAACCCGGAGCGGGTTCTGCTCACGGTAGAGAACCTCAGCCATCGCGACGATGAGGTCACGATAGACCGCGAGTTCGACGAGCACGTCGACCGGCAGGGCCACGTCGTCGAAGCGGGCGCCGCGGAACACGAGGCTAGCGAAGGGTACGCGGCTCATCGATCGTCAACGCGGGAGCATCCCGCATCGTTCCGCCCTAGGGCAAGCTCCCGGCGGATGTCGGGTGGGCTGCCCGTCAGCCGCGGGGCTGCCAGAGGGTGAGGTCGTGGAGCTCGTCGACGAGCTCGCCGAGCATCCGTGCGTCCGACCGAGGCCCGCCGGGTATCAACAGGCTCGCCGCTTGCCCCATCAAGTGCTTGAGCCGGTCTACTGCCATCGGCGCGCCGGTCAGCAGACCGTGCACGCGCACGTCGCGCTTGCGGCGCACCGCCGCGAGCCGTGCGAACGTGCTCGGATCGACGAAGAGCTGGCCGTCTGAGACGATGACGATATCCGCGTACGCGTACGGGCCGGTCTCGATGCGTGCGAGCGCACGTTCCATCGCGGCGTCGATCACCGTGCCGCCGTCGAAGCGCATGGTGAGAAAGCCGAGGAAGGCGGCGAGGCCGTCCTCTTCGAGCCCGAGCTCGTGCTCGACGAGGTCGCCAGGACCGCTGAAGTTCAACCCGAGCACGAGGCGGCGCTCGAAGTGCGCGAGGCAGACGATCTGCAGAGCGATCGCGGCGGCGACCTCGCCGATCTTTCCGCGCATCGATCCCGACGTGTCGAACAGCAACACGATGGGCCCGCGCTCCGCGCGCTTCTCCCGCGTCTCGAGTCCGTCGGCGGCGCCGCTCTCGGTCTGGATGCGACGCGTGAGCACGCCCTCCGCGTGGTACGTCATCAGGGTCCGCTCGACGAGTCGCAGGTGGAAGAGCGGCCGGAGGCGCGGACGAGAGAGCAGGACAGCCTCGCTCGCGAGCATGCGGGCGATCTCGCCGGACCGCTCGATTCCTCGGACCTCAGCGATGGGCGCGCGATCGATCGGCCGCTCGATCTCGCGCGTACGGCGGATCGGACCGAGGATGCGCTCCCACGTCGGCGGTGCGTCGGCGTTCTCGCTCTCTTGCGCACGCCCGAGCGTGCGCACCAGGTCGGCGAGGGGAGGCAAGTGCGAGAGCATCGTGCGAATGCGTCCGACGTCGCGGCCCACGACGCTGCGCAGCCAGCCGCGAGTCCGAGTGGGCGGCGCGAACGTGTGCGCCAGGAGCGCATCGAGATAGCCCTCGAGGTCGGCCCAGGCTCGCTGTCGCGCGGTCCATTCCTCGCGCAGGATGCGCCCAGATTGCTGACTCGCGAATGCGAGCGAGAGCATGGCGGCCTCGCGCTCGATGCGTTCCCACTCGGCGCGCGAGATTCGCTCACGCCAGCGCGCGAGATCCGCGGGGTCGACCTCTGCTGGCGACGAGCAGCCAGCACCGCCGAGCAGCCCCGCGATCGCGCGGCGGCGAAAGCGGCCGGTACGCTCGACGACGTCGAGGAACGAGAGGAGCACGTCGTTGGTGAGGTCGTCGTGCGACGCGCAGAACCGCGCGACGTCCGCTGCCCGTAGGTCCTCGAGAAGAACGGTCGTGATCTCCGCATCCGGCCAGCCGAGCTCGTCGGCGAGCGGCAAGCGCCCGTCGAGAAGGGCACGGCGAAGCGTCACGAGCGAACGCAAGCGGGTAGGAAGCTCGCCGTAGACGTGAGTGATCGCCGCGGCGCGCACCGGGCCCGGAAGCTCGTCGAGCAACGCGTAGCGTGTCGTAACGAGTGCGGCGGTCACCGCGCGACCACGCGTGGAAGCGCCTCCGTGCGCGCGCGGGCGTCCGTGAGGCGCGAGCCCATCCGGTCGAGCACTGTCTTCGCAGCCGCGAGCTTCTGCGCGAGCGCGCTGGTCGCGATCCCCTCGCCGAAGAGCGATGGCACCACGGGTCCGCCGAGCTCCGCATCGACGGCGTCGAGCAGGGCTCGCAGATCGTCGACGACGCGGTCGATCTGACGAACCCGCCCCTCGACGTGCTCGGCGGTAAACCGCGCCTCGATCATGATCGGTTGTCGGGGGGTGCGGTCGACCGAGCGAGAGATCGGGTCGCTCGTGTAGCGTTCGAGCGCCGCGATCCCGTGCGGCTTCTGCTCGAACCACCGACGCCACAGCTCGTCGTACGTGTGCTCCTCGCGCAACATCGTTCCGCCCGGCGACATGCCCGGCGGGGGTACGTAGAGAGGATCACCTCGATGGTTCGCGCGGGCCTTCACGATGAAGGGCTCCGACGTGGGGCGGCCGAGGTCGTCTTCGAAGAGCAGACGACCGAGCTCATCGGTCGCTTGTTGCTTCCGCTCGCTGTCCTTGCGGCTCGCGTCGTCGAGCGCAGCGACGACGGTCTCCAGGCGCGTCGGCTCCGCGTCGAACAGCGCGCCGAGTGAGGCTTCGAGTGCCTCGCGAACGGCACCAATCTGATCCGGCCGATCCCAAGCGCAATGCACGACGAGCGCGAGATCGCCGAGTCGCACGCGAACACGCCCGTCGAGGTGAGCCGCCATGCGCAGGAGCGACACGATCTTTCGGAAGCGGCGATCCGAGACGATGATGCCGCGATCGCGCAGACGCTCACGCACCAGTCCGAGCGTGCCACGCACGGCGCCGGGTACATCGACGCGCTCGGCGTCTTCGCGCAGCCGCTCCAGCTCCACGACGGAGAACGTCGCCGAGAGGTGCACGCTGCGGTCGCGCGGAAGCGAGACCAACGCGTCGAAGCCTTCCGGCGATACGGGCTCGCTTCGGAGGCGAAGCAGAAACCGATCGTGGAGTGCGGCCAGGTCTCCGCCCTCGGGTAGCTCGTTGCTCGCGCCGATTGCACAGAGGAGCGGGACCGGTACTCGTCGCGCACCGTTGTCGAACCGGCGCTCTTCGAGGATGGAGAGCAGCGCGTTGAGGATCGCGCTGTTCGCCTTGAAGATCTCATCGAGGAAGGCGACGTGCGCGTCTGGCAAGTACCCGGCGACGAGGCGCTCGTACCTGTCCTCTTCGAGACCGCGGATGGAGAGAGGCCCGAAGAGCTCCTCCGGTACCGAGAAGCGCGTCAGGAGCCGCTCGAATCCGCGCGCTCCCTCGAATGCCGTCACCAGCCGTCGCGCGAGCTCGCTCTTCGCGGTGCCGGGCGGTCCGACGAGGAGCACGTGCTCGCCCGCGAGCGCGGCGAGGACGACCAGACGCAGCGCCTCCGTACGCTCGACGAGGCCCGCTTCGAGCTCGTCGAAGAGACGGCTGACTCGCTCGCGCAACGCGGCCCCCGCGACGTTCGTCATCGTGCTCCCATGGCGCAGAATGCCTGCGCGCGTAGACGCCTTCAACCGGCGACAGCGGCGCAGTGTTCCCCGGCTGGCGGGTTCGACTCGCGCGAAATGCCACCGGCGCCGTCCGATCTCGTGATGTTCGTCGACGTTCGTCAGCGCTGAGCGCCCCTGTCGCGCGAAGCGGTGCGATGCGGCGCTATTGTAGTGAGCCATGCTGCCGAACCGCGAATCCGGCATCCGTTCAGCGCAAACGATCACCATGCGTCGTGCTTATGAGCACCGTACGAGGCACGTACAGCACCGCTACGTTGTCCGTAGCGGCTCGACGCCGAGCACATCCCACGCAGACGGCATTCGGGGGCGTCCGCTACCATCCGGTTGTGGGTCGCAGGCACCACAACGACGAGATCGAGCAGCTCTTCGCGCGCGTTGAGGCCGCACCGAGTTGGGACGAC
>CAYSCF010000221.1:0-11239 GCA_964429305.1 uncultured Sandaracinaceae bacterium
CGCGGCTCGCGACCGAAGATCCAGGAGATCCTCGCGGTGGTCCGCACCGATCCGGAGCTGGTGCGCCGCATCATGACGCTCGCGTCGTCGGCGGTGTTCTCGCACGGCGCGAGCGACGTCGACGAGGCGGTCGTGCGCATCGGGCTCGAGCGACTCTGGCGCGTCGCGATGCAATCGCTCGTCAGCGCGACGATGTTCCGCGTCGGCGACCTCCAGCCGACGGCCGACGCGATCCGAGAAGAGAGCCTGCGCGTCGCCGAGCTCGCGAGCCGCCTCGCGCCCAGTCGCCTCACCGGCGAAGCCTATCTCGCGGGCCTCTTGCACCAGGTCGGCGCGCTCTCGATCTTCCGATTCGTTCCGCGAAGCGTCGACGAGCCGATGGCGCGCTTCGTCGATCGCGTTCGGCGGGAGTGTCAGTGCGCGATCGGCGTCCTGGTGGCCTCGCACTGGGGCATGCCGTCTGCCGTGGTCGAGGCCATCGCCGATCACAACAAGTCCGAGCCTGCGAGCGAGGTCGGCAAGCTGGTCCGCGCGGCGCGCATCGCCATCGCCGCACGCGGCGACGAGCTGCCCGAGACGATGACGGCGCTCGCAGCGCTCGGGGTGGACGCACGAGCCGCGCTCGAGATCGCGGTCTCCATCTGCGTCTGACGCCAGCGCCGAGGACGACGAAGAACGAAGAGGAAGACGAGGCTGCGGGCGGGGGATGTCGAGGATGAAGCGGACATCCCGGATGTTCTCCATCCCCGCTCATCCCGCTCATCCCGCTCATCCCTCGCCCGCAGCCGGCGTCTAGAAAGAGAAACGGCGGCCGCTCGGTGAGAGCGCCGCCGTTTCCTCGTCGGGAGATCGATCAGGTCGCGGCGCCGAGCACCGGCGTGAGCGCCGTGCCGAACGTCTCGGCCGTGAACGGCTTGGCGATCAAGAAGAGCGCCCCTTCCTGACGCGCGCGCTCGCGCATGCTGTCCGTGCCCTCCGAGGTCACGAACCCGAAGCGGACCTTCGGTCCTTCGGTGTTCAGCTTCGAGAGCAGCTCGATGCCCGTCATCTCCGGCATGTTCCAGTCGCAGAGCACGAGATCGGGCGCCTCGCGTCGGATCGCCTCGAGCGCCTCGGCGCCGTTGGCCGCTTCCGTGACCTGCAGCGAGCCCCAGCCCGCCTGCCGCAGCGTGCGGATCACGATCATCCGCATCGCCTTGCTGTCGTCGACCACCAGTACCTTCGTCATATGCGCCGCTCCCGCGAGACACGAACCTCGAACGCGTCTCCACGCAGGGAGAACGCTTGCACCAGATCCGGCGTCGCCGCCGGCCGCATCGTCGCCACGCTCGGAAGCGAGAGCGCGCACGGCTCGGGCAAGAGCGCCTTCAGGTTGCCGCCGATCATGTTCGCGAGCTCGCCGACGACGTCGCGCAGATCCGCATCGTCGTTGGAGCTCGCCTCGGTGCACATCAGCTCGCGCGTCAGCCGTCGCGCGAGGCCGGACGAGAGCCGCACCTCGATGTTTCCCGACCAAGCGCCGCGAATGGTGACCCACGCGCTGATGCCTTCGGGCGAAGCGGTCGACTGGTCCCGCGCCTCGGGGACGTCGCCGAGGAGCGACTCGCAGACCGCGTTCGTCACTTCGATCACTGCGTCGTGTTGGATGCTCTGAGTCATGACTTCATTCCCCTCAAGCCGCGCTCTGGTAGGCGAAGCCGCGATCGGATTGGACACGGCGAAACGACTCGTCGATGTTGAGCGTCGTCTCGGCGCTCCCGAGGAAGAGCCATCCGCCCGGCTTCAAGCAGCGGCGCACGCGCGCGAGGATCTTCTTCTTCGTCTCGACGTCGAAGTAGATGAGCACGTTGCGCAGGAACACCACGTCGAAGCGCGGCAGCGGTCCCCACTCGCCGATCAGGTTGAGCGCGCGGAAGTCCGTCCACGACTTGAGCTCCGGGACGACCTCCCATTCGAGGCCGCGACGCACGAAGTACTTCGCGAGGTACTGCGCGGGCAGACCGCGGTTCACCTCGAGCTGCCGATAGCGCCCGGCGCGCGCACGCGTCAGCACGTGGTCGGCGAGATCCGTCGCGACGATCCGCACGTTCCACGTCGCGAGCTGCGGGAAGTGCTCGCGCAGCGTCATCGCGATCGTGTACGGCTCTTGGCCGCTCGAGCACGCAGCCGACCAGATCGTGATCGATCGCTCGATGCGGTTGCGCTCGAGCAGCGTCGGAATGATCGTCTCGCGCAGCGTGTCGAACGGATGCGCATCGCGGAAGAAGCTCGTCTCGTTCGTCGTCATCGCTTCCACGACGGACGTCGCGAGCGGGCCGCTGGGCGTGCGTCGTAGCGCATCGACCAGGCCGGAGACCGTGACATGACCACCGTCGCGCGCGAGCGGCGCGAGACGAGCCTCGACGAGGTACTCCTTGCCCGCCTCGAGCACGATGCCCGAGCGCGCGACGACGAGGTCACGGACGAAGTGGAAGTCGTTCTCGGGGATGTTCATCGCGACCCTTGGCTGGCGAGGTGAGACGGAACGAGCGGAGGATGGACGAGCCGATCTCGGACAGCGGCACGACCTCACGAGCGAGACCCGCGCGAGCCACGTAGCCCGGCATGCCCCACACAACGCTGGTGGCTTCGTCCTGGACGACGATGCTGCCGCCGGCTTCGACGATGGCGCGCGATCCGATCAGCGCGTCTTGCCCCATGCCGGTCAGGACGATGCCGAGACTGCGCGCACCGAACACGCGGGCGACGGAGCGGAAGAGCGGATCGGCGGCGGGGCGACACGAATTCTCGGGCTCGTCGTCGTTCAAGTGCACCGTGGGTGCGTCGGCCGTGCCGACGATCTCCATGTGTCGTCCGCCGGGCGCGATGCGCGCTTCTCCGGGGAGGAGAGGCTCGCCGTCGACGCCCTCGCGCACCGGGATGCCGCCGAGGGCCGTCATGCGCTCGGCGAGCAAGCGCGTGAAGATGGGTGGCATGTGCTGCACGATCACGATCGGCACCGGAAACGCGCGAGGCAGCGTGCGCCAGACCTCGAGGAGCGCGTTCGGTCCGCCGGTCGACGAGCCGATCGCGAGCACTTGCGGGCCTTCGACCGCATGGACGGCCGCGCGCGTCACGACCGGCGCGAGAGAGCTAGGCACGAGACCGGTGATGCTCTGCCGGCTCGAGCGCCGCACGACTGCGCGGATCTTGCGCCCGAGCTCGCGCCCCAGCTGCGTGATCGCTTCACTGAAGCTCGCGTGGCCCGACGGCTTGGTGACGTAGTCGGTCGCGCCGGCCGCGAGCGCATCGAGCGTGACCGCGCCTCCGCGCTCGGTCATCGTCGAGCACATCACGACGGGCTTGGTCGGCCACTTCTGCCGGATGGCACGCAGCGTCTCGATCCCGTCGAGCTCGGGCATCTCGATGTCGAGCAGGATCACGTCGACCTCCAGAGTCTCGAGCCGCGCGAGCGCGAGCCGGCCGTTCGCCGCCGTGGCCACGACCTTCGCGCCGGGCTCGCTCTCGATCGCCTGCGTGAGGGCACGCCTCACGACGACGGAGTCGTCGACGACCATGACGCGAATCGGCTCGCTCACGGCAAGCCCATCGTGCCGAGCTTGGCTTGGAGCGCGTCGGGCGTGAACGGCTTCATCATGTACTCGTCGGCTCCCGCATCGAGCGCGATGCGGACCTGCGAGAGCTCGGTCTCGGTGGTGACCATCATGATGCGCATCCCCGCGAGCTCGCTCTTGCCGCGGACGGCGCGCACGAGCTCGATGCCGTTCATGCGCGGCATGTTCCAGTCGACCAGCGCGAGAGCCGGCGGCGTCGCACACGCCGCCAAGCGCTCGAGCGCTTGCTCACCGTGCTCGGCCTCGAGCACGTCGTAGCCGAGCGACTTCAGTTGTTTTCCCAGGATGGCGCGCATCGCGCGCGAGTCGTCGACGACGAGTGCTTGGGGCATCGGGGACTTCCTCTTCTCTTCGTCTCTCGTACGAATGCGCGCCGACCTGGAGTGGAATCAGACCTTGAAGCGACCGACGAGCGCCTGGAGCTCGGAGGCCATGCGCGCGAGATCGCTCGCGGCGCGCTCGGTGTCGCTGGCGCCGGTGGTGGTCTCGCTGGCTGCCTGCGCGACCGCCGCGACGTTCTCCGAGATCTCCTGGCTGCCGCGTGCGGCCGCCACGATGTTCCGGTTCATCTCGTTGGTGGTCGCCGTCTGCTCTTCGACGGCGCTCGCGATGGTCGTCTGGATGTCGCTGATCTGCGTGATGATCGTGCTGATCTGCGAGATGGCATCGACCGCACCGCGCGTGTCCGTCTGGATTGTCTCGATCTTCTGGCTGATGTCCTCGGTCGCCTTCGCCGTCGCCTTGGCGAGCTCCTTGACCTCGTTCGCGACGACCGCGAAGCCCTTGCCCGCCTCGCCGGCGCGTGCCGCTTCGATCGTGGCGTTCAGCGCGAGCAGGTTGGTCTGCTGCGCGATCGACGTGATGACCTTGATGACCTTGCCGATGTCCGCGCTGCTCTCGCCGAGCTTGCCGACCGTCATGTTGGTCGTGTGCGCGGCCTTCACCGCTTGCGCAGCGACGCGCGCAGCCTCGCTCGCGTTCTTCGCGATCTCGCGGATGCTCGCCGTCATCTCTTCCGTGCTCGCGGCGACCGTCTGCAGGTTCTTGTTCACGTCGGACGAGAGGTTCGTGACGACCTTGGCCTGCGTCGCCGTCTCCTCCGCGTTCGCGCTCATCTGCTGGCTGACGGCCGTGAGCTCTTCGCTCGCCGCGGCGAGCGAGCCGGCGTTCGTGCCGATGTGCGACATGCTCTTGCGCAGGTCGCCGAGGAAGCCCTTCAGCGAGTCGCCGATCTGACCGGCCGTGTCGCTGCCCGACACGTCGATCGGGCGCGTGAGGTCGCCGCTCGCGGCGGCGGTCACCGCGCCGAGCACGCCCTCGCGCAAGCGACGCTCGCGCTCCTTCTGCGCGCTGATGTCGGTCGCGTACTTCACGACCTTGAAGGGTCGTCCGCTCGCATCGAGGATCGGGTTGTACGAGGCCTGGATCCAGACCTCCTTGCCGCCCTTGCCGATGCGCTTGAACTCGGCCTGCTGGTAGATGCCCGCCTTGAGGTCCGTCCAGAACTGACGGTACTCGGCGGTCTCGGCGTAGCTCGGGTCGACGAACATCCGATGATGACGTCCTTGGATGTCACCGAGTGAATAGCCGAGCACCGCCAGGAAGTTCTCGTTGGCGGTCTTGACGACGCCGTCGAGACCGAACTCGATCACCGCCTGCGACTTGCTGATCGCGGCGAGCTGGCCTTCGTAGTCCGCGTTGCGGAGCTTCTGCGCCGTGATGTCCGTCGCGAACTTGACGACCTTCGTGACGCGACCGTCCGCGCCGATGATCGGGTTGTAGCTGGCCTGGATCCAGACCTCCTTGCCGCCCTTGCCGATGCGCTTGAACTCGCCCGCCTGGTAGTTGCCCTGCACGAGCTCCGACCAGAACGTGCGGTACTCCGCGCTGTCCGCGTACGCCGGCTCGACGAACATCCGGTGATGGCGACCCTCGATCTCGGAGAGCGAGTACCCGAGCGCCGAGAGGAAGTTCTCGTTCGCCGTCTTGACGATGCCGTCGAGACCGAACTCGATGACGGCCTGCGCCTTGTGGATGGCCTTGGTCTGCGCGGCGTAGTCCGCGTTCTCGGCCTCGGTCTTCACGCGCTGCGTGGCGATGTCCCACGTGAGCATGGCGCCCACGTACTCGCCGGCCTCGTCGCGCATCGCGACCACGCGCAGATCGAGCGTCTCGGGGCCGATCTGGATGCGTGCGGTGTGCGGGAGACGCGATGGATCCGCGAGCATCCGGCGCTGGTGCTCCGGGTTCTTGTGGAAGATGTCGATCGAGCTGCCGACGATCTGCTCGGCGCGGATCGGCAGATGAGCCTCGAGGCGGCGCAGCGTCGCGATCGACTGCGGGTTCGCATAGCGGACCGTCAGGTCGCGATCGACGACGAGCACGTTGATCGGTGCGTTCTCGACCATCGCACGATGGCTCGCGGCGAGCGCGTCGCGCACGACGACGGGTCCCTTCTTGGCGCGCACGGGGCTGGGCCCACCATTCGACGTGCCGTGGCCGTTGCCGTTCGAATGGCCATTGCCGTTCGAGTGGCCGTTGCCGTTCGAGTGGCCGTTGCCGTTCGTAGTCGTTCCGCGTCCTTCGCTCATCTTCGTTCCCTTTCAGCTCGTTCGTTCGTTCGTTCGTGTTCTTGGGTCAGCGCGTCTCGCGCGCGGTCAGTCGGTTCCCGTCACGGTCGCGCGCTCCGTGTCCATCACGCAGAGCAGCGCGCCCGGCATCTGCACGACGCTGCGCACCAGATCGGCAGCGGGCCCGCGCAAGGAGTGCGGCGGCCGCTCGAGGCGGCTCTCGTCGATCTCGACGACGTCGCCGATGTCGTCGACGAGCAGCGCGACCGCGCCGTCGTCGCGACGGAGCACGACGTTCATCGGCTCCGCGCCCGCGTCACGCTTCGGTAGACCGAGGCGCTCGCGCAGATCGAATGCGGTCACGATCTGACCGCGCAAGTTGATGAGGCCGCGCACGAGCGACGGCGCGAGCGGCACGCGCGTCATCGGCTGCGTGCGCAGGACCTCTTGGACCTGGCGCACGTCGACCCCGAAGAGGTAGCGATCGAGCGTGAAGGTGCAGATCTGGATGCTTGCCATCGTCGTCCTCTTTCTCAGCGCGGATGGGTGGCGCGACTGACGCCGGCGATGCCGACGCGCGCGCTGGCGACGAGAGCGGGGACGTCGAGGATCGACGTCACCTTGCCTTGGACGACCGCGCAGCCGACGCGAACGCCCGCCTGCGTGGAGGCGTGCATGTCGAGCTCCTGCTCGACGATGTCCTCGATGCGCTCGACGACGATGCCGACCGAGCGACCCTGACCTGCGCACACGACGACCTGCAGCATCTCGCGCCCGTCGCGCGGATCGCCGGGTAGGCGCACGAGCGGTAGGAGCTCGCCGCGGTACTGCACCATCTCGTCGGTCGCGCTGCGCTCGACGGTGCTCGCATGCAGCTCTTCGAGACGGGCGACCGCATCGAGAGGAATGGCGCTGCGGTCACCGCTCGGCGCACGGAACACGAGCAGCCGCTGGCTCGTGACCTGGGCCTGTTTGGCTTCGGCGACGTTCTCGTGCGCAGCCTTTCCGCGCGCTTCGTCGAGCAGGCCTGCCTTCTCGGCGAGGCCCATGACGTCGAGGATGAGCGCGATCTGTCCGTCGCCCATGATCGTGGCTCCTGCGAACGCGCCGAGCCCCTTGAGCTCGCGACCGAGCGGCTTGACGACGATCTCCTCCGTGTCGTTGATCTCGTCGACGACGAGACCGAAGGTGCGATCGTCGGCTTGCAGCACGACCACGCTCACGTGCTCTTCGTGGACGTTGCCGAGACCGAACACGTCGCGCAGCCGCACCAGCGGCAGGAGCTTGCCGCGCAGACGCAGGATCCGCGTGCCGTGCATGTCGTCGATGGCATTGCGCGCCGCATCGCCCTCGAGGCGCACGAGCTCGAGCAGGTTCACCTGCGGGATCGCGTAGCGATCGCCCGCGGCCGTCACGACGAGCGCCGGAACGATGGCGAGCGTGAGCGGGATCTTGATGCGCAGCGTGGTCCCCTCGCCGCGACGGCTGTGGAGATCGATGGTGCCGCCGATGCGCTCGACGTTCGTGCGCACGACGTCCATGCCGACGCCGCGGCCGGAGACGTTGGAGACCTTCTCGGCGGTCGAGAAGCCGGGAAGGAACACGAGCTGCTGCAGCTCGCGCTCGCTCATCGCCGCCGCACGCTCGGTCGTGATCAGACCGCGCAGGATCGCCTTCTCGCGCACGCGGTCGACGTCGATGCCGCCACCGTCGTCGGAGACCTCGATGTTGACCTTGCCGCCCTCGTGGAACGCGCGCAGGCGAAGGAGGCCCTGCGCCGGCTTGCCGCGCTTCACACGCGCCTCGGGCTTCTCGATGCCGTGGTCGGCGCTGTTGCGCACGACGTGCGTCAGCGGATCCTTGATCGCCTCGAGGATGCTGCGATCGAGATCGGTCTCGGCGCCCTCCATCTCGAGGCGGATCTGCTTGCCGCAGGCGGCAGCGAGATCGCGGACGACGCGCGGGAACTTTCCCCAGACGCTGCCGATCGGCTGCATCCGGGTCTTCATGATCCCTTCTTGCAGCTCGGTCGTGACGAGGTTGAGGCGCTGCGACGTCGCGAGGAACGCCGAGTCGTCGAGCCCCGTCGTGACCTGCAGGACCTGGTTGCGCGCGAGCACGAGCTCGCCGACGAGATTCATCAAGCGATCGAGGAGCTGGACGTCGACGCGGATGCTCGACTCGGACGCACCCTTGCGCGCCTCGACGTGCTCCGGCTCAGGCGCGTGCTCTTCGTGCGCCGGCTCGGGAGTGGGAGCCGGTGTCGGCGCGGCCACGGCGCTCGCAGGCGCGGGCACCGCGGGCTTCGACGCGACGGCGCGCTGGTCCTCGGACAGAGACGTGAGCCGCGCGACGAGCTCGCTCGGATCTTCCTCGTGCTCGCGACCGGTGGCCTCGATGCTCTTGAGCAGCCGGCGGATGGCGTCGACCATCGCGAGCAATGCGTCGGTGCGCTCCTGATCGAGCGCGAGCGTCCCGTCGCGCAGCTTGCTGAGCAGCGTCTCGCCGACGTGCGCGATCGCTTCGAGCCGCGAGTACGCGAGAAACCCACTCGTTCCTTTGATCGTGTGAATCGTGCGGAAGATGCTCGCGAGTCGCTCGCGCGAGCTCGGGTTCTCCTCCAGCTCGACGAGCAGCTGATCGAGCTGATCGAGATTCTCGTAGCTCTCGACCAAGAACTCTTTGACGATGTCGTCGTCTTCCATTCGGCCTCGGACCAGCGGCTGTGCAAGGGCGGTGCCGTGCGCCGCGACCGCGTTTTGCGCCGTGATTCACGATCGAGAACGCTCTGCTGGGGGATCGCTGGCGGTCGATCGCCAAGCGCGTGACATGCGTGCTCTCGCGCGGCCGCACGTGCGTCCTCAAGCACGCGCGCGACACGTACGAGGAAGCGATCGGAGCAAACCGATGCGCGCACTCGTAGTCGACGACGATCTGGCCACTCGAGCCCTCGTGGCGGGCCTGGTCCGCAACCAAGGCTTCACCGTCACGACCGCGGCCGACGGAGAAGAGGCGTGGGCGCTCTTCGAGAAGGAGCCCTTCCCGCTCGTCGTCACCGACTGGATGATGCCGAGGCTCACGGGCGTCGAGCTCGCCGCCAAGATCCGCGGAGCGCTGCAGCCGAGCGCGTACAGCTACGTGCTCGTGGTCACCACGCTCTCGGCGCGCGAGCACACGCTGACGGCGTTCGAAGCCGGTGCCGACGACATGCTGAGCAAGCCCGTCGACGCCGCGCAGATCGCCGCGCGCATGGGCGTCGCGCAGCGCTTCCTCGACGCGCACGCCAAGCGCGCGGAAGAGGCGTTCGCGAGCTCGCTGCAGGCGCTGCAGACCGAGCTCGGTCACGACCACGTGGCGCTCGCACAGAACCTCGCGTCGCTCTCGATGCTCTACCGTGGGCGTGGCGCGTGGGCGCGCGCTCGGGCGTTCGTGCGGCGCGAGATCGACGTCGTCGTGCAGGCGCACGGCGAAGATCATCCGCGCGTCGCGCAGCTGCGTGCCGAGCTCGCGTCGCTCCAGGGCTGAGGCGGCGTCGCCGCAGCGGCTCACCGCGGGACGAGGACCTCGAACACCTGGCCCGCCGCGGTCGACTTCGTGATGCGATCGATCGTCGCCGCGACGAGGCGAACGCCGCTCGGCACGAGCAAGATCCCGTTCGGCCCGGTGAGCGGCTCCGAGAAGATCATGCCCTCGGACAGCTCGAACGCGCGCACACGCTTCGTCGGGCAGCGAGACACCTCGACCATCATGCCGATGCGTACGCCGTCGCCCGCGGTGAAGAGCTGCTGCTGACGATGCAGCGCGCCGTCGGTTCGCGCATCGGGCTGCGTGATGGCGGGCAGGCCACTGGTCAGCGTCACGCCCTCGTCGGCGAACGACGCTTTCACGCCGCCCATCGCCAGGTTCGCGAGCTCGGCGAGCGTGTCCTCGACGAGCGCCTCGTCCGGATCGGGCCCGAAGAGGCCGGCGGCGATCGAGAGCGCGGACTCGCGCTCGAGCGTGAGCACGAAGCGCAGCTCGATCCCGAGCGTGATGCTGGTGAGCGCGATCGCGCGCGCGAGCGTGGGACGGAATCCCTCGTCCGAAGCGGCCACCGCGAGATCGCGCGTCAAGAAGTCGCCGAGCATGCGCTGCACGGTCGGGTCGATGCGGCGCCAGGCCTGCTTCTCGGCGAGCGCCGCCGGGACGAGCGCGCTCGCCACCGGCTCGGGTGCCGGCTGTTGCGCCGCGCGCGCTGCGGCCGCGCCGCCCACGATCGTCGCCGCCGCCTGCAGGCGCCGAAGCGCCGTCTCGAGCTCTCGCACCTTCGTTCGCAGGCGCGTCTCCAGCGTCGTGATGCGATCGGCAGCGCGGAGCCGCGCGATGAGCTCGTTGTTGCTGAGCGGCTTGTGCATGTAGTCGTCGGCGCCGGCGGCGAACGCGGTACGCAGCGCGTCCGGATCGTTGCTCGACGTCACGTAGAGCACGTAGACGTATCGGTTCGCCTCCTGCGAGCGGACCAGACGCGTCAGAGATTCGCCACTCAGCTCCGGCAACATTCCGTCGGTCACGAGCAGGTTGGGAAGCCGCTCCTTGAGCAGCTCGATGGCCTTGGCTCCCGTGCGAGCGCCACGAACCGTGTGCCCCATGGCGCTGATCTGCTTCTCGAGGAGCAGCGCTTCCGAGACCGAATCCTCGACGACGATGACGTCCATTTCTCGCCTCAGCCTGGTCAGAGCAATCGACGGGCCACGTTCACGCCGCGCGGCGTTCGCTGCCCGCCGCTCGCTCGAGCGCACGATGGGCGTCGTCACAACGGGCTGCGATCGACGGCACCAACGCTCTGGCGCGCGCCACGTCGGGCGAGGCAGCGGCGTCTTCGAGGGTCGCGAGCTGCAGGACGAGATCCTTCGCGCCGACGTTCGCGAGGCATCCGCGCAGCGTGTGCGCGATGCGGCGCAAGAGCACGACATCGGAGGCGAGATCGGCCGCGCGCATCTGCTCGGTCAGCCGCCGCACCTCGCTCACCACGGCCGCCAGGACTTCGTCGTAGAGCGCCGCGTCGTCGCCGACGCG
>CAYSCF010000222.1:0-11221 GCA_964429305.1 uncultured Sandaracinaceae bacterium
GCCCGGTGTACGTGTTGGTCGGCTCGTACAACGGCTCCACGTTCCCGTACTCGCTGACGGTCACGCAGAGCGGAGGCGCGCCGCCGCCGCCGCCTCCGATGGCGCCGCGCATCGGGGCGGGCGGCATCCCGCTCGACTGCGGCATGAGCCGCGCGATGTACGGATCGCTGCGTGTCGGAGATGGCCTGATCCTCGGCGCGCACACGCCCTACTCGGGCCCGAACGGACAGGGCGGCTACGCCAACGGCGATGCGAACTGGAGCACGGACATGGGCCGCTGGGTCGGCCTCGCGACCGTGATCACCTCCTTCGAGGGCGTCGACGACTCGGGATGCCCGGTCGTGCGCGTCGCGGCCGATGGCGGACAGTATTTCTGGCGCGTACGCGATGCCCGTCCGGGCTACGGCGCTCCGCCTCCGCCTCCGCCCGTGGTGGTCGCACCGCCGCCGGTCGTCGTCGCTCCGATCGCGCCGCCCTCGAGCCTCGCGGTCCGCGTGACGCTCACGCCGCGCACGCCGGTGACGCTCTTCGCGCCCGGCATCACGACGCCGACGGTCGCCGTGTGGTCGCCGCGCGGAGGGCAGGACGTCGAGTTCGGCACCGTCCAGCGCGGCGGCATGCTCGCCATCAGCGCGTCGATCGGTGGCGTCGCGACGCAGCTCGTCGAGGTCCCGGCCGCGCTCGCCGCCACCGCCGTCATCACGGCCACGCGTCGCGCGGATGGTCAGGTCCTGTTCCGCGCCGAGCGCGCGCCCGACGGCGCCGACCCCGGCCAGCAGGCCTTGTTCCTCGTGAACTGGGATCGCGCGTCGAGCGCGCCCGCGATCGCGCAGCGCTGGCTCGGCTCGTTCAGCGATCGCGCGCCTGGCTGGGCGCGCTGAGCGCTGCAGGAGTGCCCGGCTAGCCGGGCCGACGCAATTGCTTCGGGTCCGCTTCGCGGACCACTCCGGCAGTGTTCAAGCGGGCGAACAGCCGCGCTTCGAACACGTCGGGATGCTCGCGGTGCATGAAGTGCCCGCCTGGCATCTCTTCGATTGCATAGTCGCCCTCGAACATGCGCCGTGCACGCTCGAAGTCCGAGCGATCGGTCATCGGATCGTCCGTGCCGCAGAACGCCACCGTGGGGACTCGGATGCGTGCACGCAGGCTGTGTGTTGGGGAGAACGAGAGCGCACGGTAGTACCCGAACGCTGCATCGAGACTCTCGGCATGCGCGAACGTCTCGCGCACGGGCGCGAGCTCTTCCGGTGAAGGTGCCCACGTCGGCGACCAACGCCGGACGATCTGCGTGAGACCCTCGAAGTCGTTCCGCGCGAAGCGCGCCGCTGCGCCTGGCATCTTGTAAGCGAGGAAGTGACGCACTCCCCAGACCTTGCGTGGCGTCGGCCGCAGCGTCGCGGGATGCGGAATCGCGATCGTGACGAGCTGGGTGATTCGCTCCGGGGCGAGGCCGGCGGCGCCGTACGCGGCCGATGCGCCCCAGTCGTGCCCGACGACGATCGCGGGACCGCCAAGCGCGTCGATCAGCCCGACGACGTCGCGCGCGAGCGTCTCTTGATCGGTGTCCCGCGAGGGAATCGCGCTCGGGTGATAGCCACGCAGAAAAGGGCTCACCGCGCGAAAACCGCGCCGCGCGAGCGTGGGCCGGAGCGCATCCCACGAGCGAGCCGTGTCCGGAAATCCATGGAGCAAGAGAACGAGCGGGCCGGTTCCTTCGACGAGACACGCGAAGCGCGTCCCTTGGGCCTCGACGAACTGCAGTTGCGAATCGCTCATGGGCGCTCCTCGGTGCGCGCTATGGTGCGCGCATGCGCAAGACGACGCGCCCGGTCGATCTCCGACGCGCGATCCTCGATGCGAGCCTCGCGCTCGTCGAGAGCGAAGGTGTCGGCGGGCTCAGCATGCGCGAGGTGACGCGACGTGCCGGTGTGACGCACGGCGCGCCCTACCATCACTTCGTCGACCGCGCGGCGATCCTCGCGGCGATCGCGGACGAGGGCTTCACACTTCTCACGGCACGCATGAGCGCGGCGCGCGACCGCGCTCGCACGCCGCGCGGCCGCTTCGAGGCGTGCGGCAGCGCGTACGTCGCGTTCGCGATGGAGAACACGGCGCACTTCCGCGTCATGTATCGACCCGAGCTCGCGAGCCTGCGCGAGCAGCCGCGCCTCGATCACGCCGCCGCGCGGGGCTTCGCGCTCCTCGTCGAGTGCGTGAAGGAGTGCCAAGCCGCCGGGGTCGCGCCAAAGGGAGATCCGCTGCCGCTCGTAGTCACGTCCTGGTCCACCGCCCACGGCCTGGCAGCGCTCTGGGTCGACGGCCCGATGTCGCGCGGCGTGCAGGGCATGCGGGGCGATCCGAAGCGTCTCGTCAGCGTGGTGGCGCGCACGCTCGGTGGTCTCCTCGAGGCTGCGGCGCACTCAGCCACCCGCCCCGAGCGTCGGCGCGGCTCCCGCGCGAAGCGTTAGCGTGCGCCCTTGCCGGCGCATCTCTTCCGCGATCGTCTCGCGCAGCGCCTCTTCGATCGGTCGCGGCGACCAGCCGAGCTCGCGACGAGCCTTGTCCGTCGTCACCGTGAGCGAGAGCCGGCTCGACATGCCCCGCAGGGTGTCGCTGCTGGCGAAGTCGGGCACGGGCACGACCCGCTCGATCACCGACATCACGCTCGCGTTCGACGCGAGCATCCAGTCGGGAAAGACGATGCCACGCGGAGGGAGGCCGCTCGCCGCTCCGCCGCGCGCGAGGAAGTCGCCGACCGAGAGGTTCTGATCGACGAGGTGATAGCACTCGCCGATGCGCCCCTTCTCGAGCGCGAGAACGTGTCCGAGCGCGCAGTCCTCCACGCCGACGACGCCGTAGCGCGCGCCTCCGAGCGGCACGGGCCAGCCGCGCACGAGCAGGTTCCAGAAGACGCGGAACGTGCTGTGATCGCTCGGCCCGAAGACGGCACCGGGCTGTACGATCACGATCGGCGCGCCGGCTTCCATCATCGGCACGGCGATCTCGTAGTGCGCGCGCGCCTTGCTCATCGCGTAGAAGGTCGGATGAACCGCTGGAAAGGCGATTGCCTCGGGCCGCTCGCCTTCGGCGAAGTCGCGACCGCGCGTGTTGCCGTACACGACGATCGAGCTCGTGTAGACGATCTTCTTCGCGCCTGCGTCGCGCGCTGCCTCGAGCGCGTTGCGTGTGCCTTCGAGGTTCTTCGTGAGCGCTTCCTGCGCGGCCGCGCCCACGACGCCCATCTCGTAGCTCGCCGCGATGTGGAGCACGGCCTCGCAGCCCGCGAACGCGCGCTTCAGGCTCTCCGCATCGAGGATGTCGCCGCGCGCGAGCGTCGCACCCAGCGTAGCGAGCTCGCCGGCCTTCTCCGGTGTGCGTACGACGCACCGCACGTCGTGCCCGCGCTCGCGCAGGATGCGCACGACCCGCTTTCCGATGAACCCCGTCCCGCCCGTGATCGCGATCTGCATGGCTGCCTCCGATGACTAGACAGTGTCTAGTCATCCAGGCTTTCGTGCAATGGGGTCGAGATCAGCCCACGTAGAGTCGGCGCGTCCGCCTCGGCGGTAGCGGATCGCTCGGCGGACGTCCCTATGGATCACTACCTTCAGCAGATCGCGGCCATCCGGACGTCGAGCACGGGGCCGTCGCGATTGTCCTCGCGTGTCACGACGGCGCGCCCGACGCGGTCGCCCACGCGGACCGAGATCACCGCGCCCTGCGCATCCCCACGCCAGGGAAGCAGCACCATCGAGCTCGCCGAGAGCAGGCGCTCCGATGCGCGCGTCTGGCTCGGCAGCCACTCCGCCTCGACCTCGACCGAGGGAGGGCAGGGCTGCCCGCCGAGATCGAGGCGCAGCAGGATCGGTCGCGTCTTGGGGGCCGAGGTCAGCCAGCGAAACGGGTTCATCTCCTCGTTCGTGGCGCGGGACGGGCCGGACGTTCGACGGGACGCGCGAGAAAGACGACGTGGCGCGGTCCCTGGTCCCGGTGCGCGCGCACGTGCTTCACCACCACGACGAATCCGACCTTCTCCAGGCGCTTCACGAAGGGCCGCGAGTCGCCGGCGGCCCAGACGGCGAAGACGCCGCCCGGCTTGAGCGCGGCCTTCGATCGCAAGAGCGAGGCTTCGCCGTAGAGGTTCGCGTTGCCGGGCGCCGACAGCGAGATCGGGCCGTTGTCGACGTCGAGCAGGATCGCGTCGTACACGCCGGGCGACTCCGCGATCACGCGCGTGACGTCGGCGACGAGCACGTTCACGCGTCGATCCTCGAGCGGGCGCTTGGCGAGAGGCGCGAGCACGCCGCGGTTCCACTCGACGATCTCGGGGACGAACTCGGCGACGTCGATGCGCGCCGCCTTTGGCAAGAGATCGAGCGCGGCCCGGACGGTGAAGCCCATGCCGAGCCCGCCGATCAGGATGCGCGCCTGCGGGCCGAGCCCCTCACACGTCAGCGTCGCGAGCGCGTCCTCCGACGTGTGCATGCGATTCGCCATGAGCTCTTGGTTGTCGACGCGGATGACGAACCAGTCGTCGCGTCGAACGAGCGTCATCGTCGAGCCACCGGGGGCCTTCGCCGTCGCGAGGGTGATCCAGGGTTTCAAAGGAACTCGACGCCCTGCGCGAGAGGCAGATCCTTGCCCCAGTTCACGGTGCACGTCTGGCGGCGCATGTACGCCTTCCACGCGTCGCTGCCCGACTCGCGGCCGCCGCCCGTGTCCTTCTCGCCGCCGAATGCGCCACCGATCTCGGCGCCGCTCGTGCCGATGTTCACGTTCGCGATGCCGCAGTCGCTGCCCATCGCCGACAGGAACGTCTCGGCGGCGCGCACGCTGTCGGTGAAGATCGCGCTCGAGAGGCCCTGCGAAACGGCGTTGTTCGCGTCGATCGCTTCTTCGATCGCGTCGACCTCGAAGAGATAGAGGATCGGCGCGAACGTCTCTTCCCACGCGATGGGGAACTTCGACTGCGCGGGCGCACGCACGATCGTCGGCGTGACGAAGTGACCTTTGGTGCTCGCGACGCGTGATCCGCCGCAGAGGATCGTGCCGCCTTGCGCCTTCGCCGCGACGAGCGCTTCTTCGTATCGCTTCACCGCGGCCTCGGTCACGAGCGGGCCCATGAGCACGCCTTTCTCCAGCGGATCACCGATCTTCACGCTCGCGTAGGCTGCGACGAGACGCTCGGTGAGCTTGCCGGCGATGCCCTTCTGCACGAAGAGGCGGCGCGTCGTCGTGCAGCGCTGGCCGGCGGTGCCGACCGCGCCGAACGTGATCGCGCGCACCGCGAGATCGAGATCGGCATCGCTCATCACGACGATCGCGTTGTTGCCGCCGAGCTCGAGCAGCGAGCGACCGAGGCGCGCACCGACGTCGCGCGCGACCTGACGACCGATCGCGGAGCTGCCCGTGAAGGACACGAGCGGGATGCGCGCGTCGCTCGACATCCACTGACCGACGTCGCTGCCGCCCACGCAGAGCGAGAACACGCCGGGCATGTTCGTGTCCTTCATCGCCTGCTCGCAGATCGCCTGGACCGCGACCGCGCAGAGCGGCGTGTGCGGCGACGGCTTCCAGATCACGGTGTCGCCGCAGACGGCCGCCAGCGCCGCGTTCCAGGCCCAGACCGCGACGGGGAAGTTGAACGCGGTGACGACCGCGACGGGCCCGAGCGGATGCCACTGCTCCATCATGCGATGACGGCCGCGCTCGCTCGCGATCGTGAGTCCGTACAACTGACGAGACAGACCGACTGCGAATTCGCAGATGTCGATCATCTCCTGCACTTCGCCGAGGCCCTCGCTGCGGATCTTGCCCATCTCGGTCGAGACGAGCTCGCCGAGCGACTCCTTGTTCTCGCGCAGGAGCTCGCCGAGGCGACGGATGAGCGCGCCACGCTGCGGGGCCGGTACCATGCGGAACGATGCGAACGTCTTCTGCGCTCGGGTGACGAGCGCGTCGTAGTCCTCGCGTGATGCGCTCGTGACGTGGCCGAGTGTCTCGCCGCTCGCGGGGCTCGTGCTCGTGATCGTGGGGCCGCCGCCCGCGCGTCCGGTGACGCCGGAGACGGGCTCTCCGCCGATGCCGAGGGTCGTGCTGATCGTATCGAGGTGGGCCATCGCGCTTCTCCGTGAAGGGCGCGATTGTGGGTTCAGTCGGGCACGATCGCCAGCGAGCGCTCGAGCAATGCCTTGGCCGCGGCGAGATCCCCGGCCGCATAGGCCTCGCGCGCTCGATGCTCGAGGATCTGCGCCAGCCGCTCGCGCGCGCCCGGCTCGCTCGCGCGGATGGCTTGTCCGAGCGCGCGCTCGGCGAGCGCGGGGCTGCCGGCGCGTGCGAGCGCCGAGGCCAGCGTCGCGAAGCCACGCGGTGGGGCCACACCGGCTTCGATCCACCGCGTCGCGCAGCCGAGCGCGGCCTCGCGCGACCGCGCCTTGGCGAGCCCTGCGATCGCCGCGGTCCATGCGACCGAAGTCGGCGGATGCGCCGCGAGCGCCGACAGCAAGAGCTCGGCCGATTCGTCGCGTGCGATCGCCGCGAGCGCGCGGAGCGAGAGCGTGACCGCGCGATCGGCGCTCTCGCGCGCGGGCGCATGGCCCACGAGCGCGTCGCGTGCCTCGGCCTCGTCGACCGGGCTCGCGCCGCGACCTTCGAGCGCATCGAGGACGGGCTGAGGCGCGCGCACACGCTTGGCGATCGCGACGATCCGATCACGCTCGATCGGCGAGAGCGCGGCGCCACGGAGATCGACGTGCGCGAGCGCGATGCGCAGCGCCGGCATCGTGCCGAGATCGAGCAGCCGATCGAGCACGCGCACGCGCGTGTAGAGCCGAGGCGACGTCAGCGCGACAGGCGCGAGACGGAGCACTTCACGCATGTCGCGGCTCGCGCCGAGCGCCGCTTCGGCCTCGTCCGCACGCTCGGGCGGTGCGTAGGCCAGCGCGGCACGCGCGCCGATCGCGCCGGCCTCGCGCCAGAGCGCCTCGTCGATGCGGCCTTCGCGCGCGAGCAATGCGGCGAGCGCGAGAGCGGCCTCGGGCGATCGGTGACGCTCCAGCTCGGCACGCGCGAGTCGTTGTGCGCTGGCGAGCGGCCCGACGGAGGCGAGGCGCGCGACGAGCGAGAGCCCGCGCCGCTCGGAGGCGCTGCCGCCCGCGCTCGCCCACTCGCCTGCGAACCTGGCGAACGCACCGGCGTCCTCGGCACGGATCGCGAGCCCGAGCGCCGCCAGCAACAAGGTGCGCTTCAGCGGCCCTTCCGCGGCATCGACTGCGGCTTGCGCAACCGTGATCGCCGCGCTCGGCCCGAGCGCGCGCTCGGCGCGTCGCAGCGTGGCCAGCGTGATCTCGGCGAGCATCGCGCGATCCTACCCGCGCTTCTTCTTGGTCGCATCGAGGTACGCGCGACCGCGCGGCGAGATCTCGTAGCCGACCTCGAAGCTCTGCGTCAGGCCGAGCTTCTTGAGCTTGCGGACGTCGGTCTTGAAGTCGAGCGTCTCGCGCCCGAGCGATGCGGCCAGCTTGGATGCGGCGATGCGCGGCTTCCTCTCGATGAGCGCGAGCGTCTTGCGTGTCCAAGGGTTCTTGGCATCCATCTTCGCGAGCCTTGCGCGGATGTCCGCGATCGCATCGGCATCGAGCGTGTCGTCCAACGCGATGGTCACGCGATCTCCGTCGCCGCCGTGTCGCAGCGCGATGCGCCACACGAGCGTCGTCGCGCGCAACGTGCCTCCGGGCCCGGTCTTCATGTACGCGACCAGCTCGTCGCGTGAGTCGAATCCCGATCGGCGCGCCGCTTCGTCGTCGATGTCGGCGACGCGCACCTGCTCGATGCGATCGACCTCGAGCACGCCGATCGGATGGCACCGATAGCGGCCGCCGACCTTCACGTGCGGCTTGTCCCACCGCCGGAACGTGAGCGTGACCGAGCCCGAGACGAGGCCCTCGTGGAAGCGCTTCTGGAAGAGCAGCACGCCGCCAGTATGCCGTTCCGGGAGCCTGCTATGTTGCGCGCCGCATGATCACGCTGCCGCTCGAATCCGAAGATCGGGGTCTCGTCCGGATCCTCTCGCTCAAGAGGCCGGAGAAGAAGAACGCGTTCGACATGTCGCTCACCGAGACGCTCTGGTCGGCGCTGGAGCACGCGAGCGAAGATCCGAGCATCCACGTGGTGGTGATCACGGGCTTCGGTGACTTCTTCACCGCCGGCGCGGACGTGAACCTGTTCCTCGGTGGCGCCGAGGGCGACATCAGCAAGGTCGCGCGTCTCTACGAGCCGCTGAAGGCCTGCAAGAAGACGACGATCGCGGCGGTGAACGGCCCGGCGATCGGCATGGGCGTCACGATGCTGCCGAGCTTCGACATGGTGTACGCGGCCGATCACGCGACCTTCATGGTCCCGTTCATGCGTCTCGCGCTCGGCGTCGAGTACGGCGGCAGCTACTACCTCACGCGCGCGATGGGGCATCAGCGAGCGCGCGAGCTGATCCTGCGCGGCAAGCCGCTCGACGCGGCGACCGCGGAGAAGTGGGGGCTCGTCAATCGCGTGTTCCCGAAGGCGAGCCTGATGGACGAAGTGATGGCGATCGCGAACGACGTGGCCGCGCAGCCGCCGGGCGCGGTGCTCGCTTGCCGGCGCGTGCTCGATCGCGGGCTCGAGTCGGGGTTCGATCAGGCGATCCTCGCGGAGAACGACGTGCTCGCGACGCGCTACGGCAGCGAAGAGAACCAGGCCGCGGTCATGGCGTTCCTCGCCTCGCGCAAGAAGAGCTGATGGCGCGCGAAGCAGCGGAAGGTCTCGGCTCGGAGCAATTGCGGCGGATGCTCGCGCAGGCGATGCGCGGAGACACAAAGGAGCTCGCGTTCTGGATGTCGCGCTTCGGCGGGCAGCCGGGGCCGCGGTGGAGCGAGGCGCTCGCGTCGGGGTTCGGCGCGGAGTCGGCGGCGCACGGCGACAAGGCGCTCGGCGTGCTGAAGCTCTTCGCCGAGAACGTCGCGGCGCCCGACACGTCCGAGGTGTTCCTTCCTATGGCGGCGGCTCACGGCTATGCGCATCTGCTCATGCGCGACAAGTGCGTGCGTGCGTCCTGGGCCGCGCTCTTCGAGCTCGCGGCGGACGAGCGCGCACCGGTACGGATGTCGACGGGCGCGGCGCTGATCGAGCTCGCGTCGAAGAAGGGCTCCGACGCGCTGGTGATCGAGGCGGAGGGCTGGCTCGCGAACGAGGATCGCGAGCGGCGCTGGGGCTCGCTCTCGGTCGCGTGCGACGTGCTCGCGGAGCGGCGCGCGCTCGACTCGCTCAAGGATCGCTCGCGCTGGCTCGCGTTGCTCGCAGCGATCATGTTCGACGTCGCCGACGCGCCGCGTGCGGCGGAGCGATCGGATGCGCGTCGTCGTGTGCTGGCGGCGTTGCCGGCACCGATCGCGACGGCGGCCCAGAGCTTCCGTGGCGAGCCCTCGGGCATCGCGTGGCTCGACGACCAGTGTCGCAACGCCAAGCAAGTCGACGTGCGCAGCGCGCTCAATCAAGCGCTGATCAAGCTCAAGAAGCGCGGCGCGTCGGAGAAGACGGAGACGCTCCAGCATCTGAACGAAGCGCTCGCGAGCTCGGCCAAACCGCCGCGCGATCCCGCGCGCATCCGCGCCGGCCTCACCGGCCGCGGCAAGAAGCGCCGCGCCCGCGGCGAGTAGGGGCGCCGCGCCCGCGGCGAGTAGGGGTCACTCCACACCTTCTCAAGTCCCGGAAATCACGGCGGTCCGGCGGCAGGATGTGGATTTCGTCACCGAGTCGCTACGGCTCGGAAGAACGGGCTCGATCTCGCGTCGTGTGACGGATTGCGCATCCTGCCGCAGGACCGGCGTGAAATCGCGGCTTTGGGTGGGTGTGGAGTGACCCCGTCAGTGGGACTGGTCGAGGGCGACGCGGAAGCTGCGGACGAAGTCGTCCGGCTGGTCCGCATCGAGGCCGTGCGCGCCGAGGTTCGTGACCGCGATCACGACCTGCGACGTCCCCTCGAAGAGCTCGACCGGCAGGTAGCTCTCCGGCGTTGGCCGCGGCGGCGCACGCATGCGCGCGATCTCGTTGCCGCTCGCATCGAGCCGCAGCGCGATCATCGACCACTCGACACCGAACTCGCCGCGCAGCCACACGCGCAGGAGCGCTCCGGCGGGCGCGTCGTGGACGTCGCACACGAGATAGGCGCTTCCATACGGCTCGAGCGCGCCGTCGTAGGCGAGGGAGCGCGGGAGCGACGACCAGCTCGCCGTCCCGTACGCCGGCACCATCGCTTCCGCGGGGAGCGCGCCCAAGATCGGGAACGCCAGCGTGTGGCTCGGCCGCCGGCTGCCCGCGAGCCAGCGCGAGGCGGCGAAGTCCTCGACGATGTGCGTGAGCGGATCGTGCGCGAGCGCCACGCCGTGCGCGATCACGTACGCGTAGTCCGGCAGCGCATGCAGCTCGCTCGCCGGCGTCGCGTACGCGTCCGGCGTCCACTGCTGCGTCGCGTTCCAGAGATCGCGGATGAACGTGCCCGTCTCCGCATCGTGTCGCGCCGAGATCGCACCGACGAGAAGCGCGCCGCCTTCGCCCGTGCTCGGATCGTGCGAGACGAACCCGCGCCAGCTCTCGACCTGTTGCCGCACGACGAGCGACTCGTCGCAGCCGAACCGCCCCGTCACCAGGTACGCGAGGTAGACCGCCGTCGCGCGACGCCACTGCGGCGACTCCGCCGGATCCATCGAGAGCAGGAGCGCGTCGGCGTATGCCGTCAGCGCGCACGCCGGAACGAGCGCTGGATCGACCGCGTCCGACATCTCCGCGAACGTGATCGCTCCATCGATGTCGGTCTCGGTCGCCGGCACGTCGACGAACGCGCCCTCGTAACGTACGGGCGCCTCGCGCTCGAGCGGCGCCGGTCGGCTCTCCCAGCGCGCAGGCTCGGCGATCGGATCGACACGTAGATAGAGGTCGAGCTCTTCGCCGCCCCCCGCGCCACCGTCGTAGCGCGGCGCCGGCCATCCGAGCCGATCCATCGACACCGCAGCATCCTCGAGCGCACCGAGCACGTCGTGGGCGCGCGCCTCGGTCACGCCCGGCTCCGCGTGCACCGCGAGCGGAAGCAACGTGGAGCGCAGCACCAGCCCGTCTTCGCTCGGCCGCTCTCCCGGCGTCGGGTACGGAACGCGCGGCCAGACGACCTCGCCCTGCACCGCGTCCGACCACT
>CAYSCF010000223.1:0-11210 GCA_964429305.1 uncultured Sandaracinaceae bacterium
GAAGGGCAGCTGCAGCCGAGAAACACATCGTGCCAGCGCGACATCGTCGCGAGCAGATCGAACTTCTTCGGCGTCTCGAGAGCGCGCGCCTCGAGCAGCGCGCGGTACTGCGCGGCGTACTCGGCCCACGCCGCCTCGGACCCGTCGCTCGCGAACACGGCCGACACCATCTCCGGTGTCGGCCGCAAGAAATGACGCGTGTGCTTGCGCGTGTCCTGACGAATGCCCTTCGGCAATGAGTCGCGCCGCGCGCCTCGAACGATCGTGTACCGCGCGAGCACTAGAGACCGACGGCGCGCAGGAGCGCGTTCCGTCTCGGAGGCCGGCGTCGCGGTCGCAGCTGCCAGATCCCGATCGCGGCGGCCGCGCCATTCGATCGATCCGATTCCATCTGCATGTTCGTCTGGCTCCTTCAGGCTGCGTGACCAGGAACGAGAACGTACTTCACACACGCATCGAGCTCTGCTCGAACACGCGATACGCCTCCGCGGCCTCCTCGAGCCCGATGCCCGACGATGCGCCGGTGATGATCGCGAACTGCCGTTGAGTGGCGGAAGTGGCCATGACGTTCGTTGCTCGTGTGGGTCGAGAGAGTCGGGGCCGATGCAAGGCAACTCCGAGACCACGCACGGGCGTGTGCCTTGCTCCGTGGCGAGGTGATGCAGGACCATCCGCAGAGCCTCCAGGAACAGGCCGAGGCGATCCTCGGCGAGTGTCGGATGGTGCTGCCCGGCATCGAGGCGCTGCTCGGCTTCCAGCTCATCGCCGTCTTCAACGCGGGCTTTCACGAGCATCTCGGCCGGCCCGAGCGATGGGCCCACGGCGCGGCCGTGCTGCTCGTGATGATTGCGATCGTGCTGACGATGACGCCCGCGGCCTATCAGCGCCTGGCCGACCCGCACCGCATCACGGAGCACTTCGTGACGCTCAGCTCGCGCTTCGTCACGAGCGGGATGGTCGCGCTCCTGCTCGGCATGACGGTCGACGTGTATCTCGTCTCGCGCGTCATCACCGAGAGCGTGACGATCGCGGCCGCGGCGGCGGGCACCATCGCGGGTCTCGGGGCGCTCATGTGGCTCGCGTTCCCTCTCTGGCGTCGTGCCCAACACGCACCCAGTCGTCGAAGGTGAGGCGCGCGCTGGCGTCTCACGTGTCCCCGCGCGATCTCGGCGCGCGGACGTCGACGCGTCGTGCCTCGGGCTCGGCGTTTGCCTGATTCGCGCCATGCCCAAGTACGACCATCTTCCTCTGCGGTGCGGCGACGACGTGCGCATCGTCGTCGAGTCGCCCCGCGGCAGCCGCGTGAAGATCGCCTACGATCCCGAGCTCGAAGTGTTCGCGGTCGATCGCGAGCTCGTGCTCGGCGTCGCGTACCCGTACGACTGGGGCTTCGTGCCGAGCACGCTCGCCGAGGACGGCGACCCGCTCGACGCGATGGTTCTGAGCGACGGCGCGACCTACCCCGGCACGGTGGTGGCTGGGCGCCCGATCGGCGTCGTCCGGGTGAGTGAGCCCGGCAAGGGTCGCAAGCGCATCCACAACGATCGCGTGCTCTTCGTGCCGGCCGACGAGGAGCGCTACGACGAGATGAAGGACGTGCGCGAGCTCTCGAAGCGCACGCGCAGGGAGCTCGAGCGCTTCTTTCTCACCGCCACGCTCTTCGACAAGACCGACGTGCGCATCGAGGGCTGGGACGGACCGAGAGCAGCGCGCAAGCTCATCGCGTCGTCGGCCGAGCGCTGGAAGAAGACGCGCACCAAGGCGTGACGAAAGTGCCCATCGCGAGATGCCGTCGTGGGGGAACGACATGGCATCCCGCGATGGGCGATTCGTTGTCTATCGATGCCGCGCGCGCCTGTCACCTGTCACTTTGATCCGCGGCGTCGGCTCGCCGCTTGCGTGGGATCGCGCGAGGTCTCCGATGTCGAAGCTACGTTCCCTGATACGCGGCGCGGTCGCCGGTGCGAGCGCCACCGTCCCGATGAGCGCGGTCATGGCCGGAGGCGAGCGTCTGCACATGCTCGGCGAGCCGCCGCCACGGAAGATCACGCGTGCCGGCGTTCGCGCGGTGAACGGCTCGGCGACGGGCGCAGAGGTCGACGCGCTCTCGTGGGCCTCGCACTTCGCGTTCGGTGCCGTGATGGGCGCCGCATACGGCCTGCTCGTCGGAGACCGGCGGCCGAGCATCGCGAGCGGGATTCTCTTCGGCACCGCGGTGTGGGCGGTCAGCTACGCGGGATGGGTGCCAGCGCTCGGCATCATGCCGTCCCCGTCGCGGGATCGTCCGCTGCGCCCCGAGGTGATGCTCGTCGCGCACTGGGCGTACGGCGCGAGCCTCGCACGACGTCTGCAGGGCTGACGGCTCGCGCGGCCGTCCATGCGGGCCACGTGGTGCGGGGCATCTCGGCGTCGAGCGACGCGAGCTCCGGTCGCGAACGCGTCGGGCGCCCTCCGCGCGCGAGCGCGTCGAGCGCCATCGCGTCGAACGGCGCGTGCGCACGCACGTCGTTGTCGAAGTACACGTACACGTCGCGCCCATCGCTCGCCCAGCGGCGGATGCGCCGGCTCCACGATCGCAGCTCGGAGATCGCATAGGCGCTGGCATAGAGCTCTTCGGCGCCGTGGAGACGCACGTAGACCGTGCTCGAGACCTCCGGATGCACGAGCGTCGGGAAGCGGCCCGCCGTGTCGGCGATCACGATCGCGACGTCGTGCGCGGCGCAGAGCGCGGTGAACGCGGATGTCTCGAACGACGGATGACGCGGCTCGATCACGTGCCGGATCGGCCCGACGTGCCTCGCGCGCGTGAGCGCTCGACCGTCCACGCGGGCGTCGTGGGCGCGAGAGAGCCGCGCCGCCTCGGCGTGCGTGCGCGGCAACATCTCGAAGAAGCGCTCGATGCGGTCGCGATCGAAGACGAATCGCTCCGGCAGCTGCCAGAGGACGGGCCCGAGCTTGGCGCCGAGCGCGAGCACACCCGACGCGAAGAAGTTCGCGAGCGCGGGACGAGCGTTCGCGAGCCGCAGCATGTGCGTGATGTAGCGGCTGCCCTTGAGCGCGAAGACGAACGAATCGAGCGTCTCGTCCGACCAACGCTGGTACGTCTCCGGCCGCAGCAGCGAGTAGAAGCTGCCGTTGACCTCGAGGCTCGAGAGCTGCGATGCGACGTACGCGAGCTCACGTTTCTGCGCGAGCTTCGGCGGATAGAACACGCCGCGCCACGGCGCGTAGCGCCAGCCGGACACGCCGATGCGAATCTCGCCTCGCTTCTCGGTGACTGCCGCGGGCATCGTCCATCGCGCCAGCAGGGGCCGTGCCGAAATCGAACGCGCGGGCACGTCTCACGCGAGGCAGCGGGCGCCACTGCGGCGTCTCGCACGCCGACTTTTTCGGAGCGTGTCTTCGGTACGCATCCTGCGAAGCGCGCGCCCCGAGGAGCGACCATGCCCACGAAGAAGTCCGCACCCAAGAGCCCGACCGCCGAGACGTCCGCCCAGTCGACCGTCGCCGGGCCTTCCACGCCTGCCGCTGTGTCGGACGTGCAGAGCGCCGCCGCGAAGAAGATGGCGCACACGCAAGATCTCGCAGCGAGCTTCCCGTTCAATGCCGACAAAGCCGGCGAGCACGGTGATGCGGCGCGCACGCCGAAGTCGGGCGCGCACTCCACGCCCGCCGATCCCTCGGCCCTTGCGAGCACGCTCACCGAGGCCGCCAGCTCCGCGAAGGTCGGCACCGGCCGGCCGCCCGCCAGCTACAACCCGGGCAACGCGCCGCTCGATCGCGTGCGCGTCGACTCGGCCGCGCGTCTGCTCACGACCAACCAGGGCATCCCGGTCGCGACCAACCAGAGCACGCTGACCGCCGGCTTCCGTGGGCCCGCGCTGCTCGAAGACTTCGTGATGCGCGAGAAGATCACGCACTTCGATCACGAGCGCATCCCCGAGCGCGTCGTGCACGCGCGCGGCTCGGCCGCCCACGGCTACTTCGAGTGCTACGCGCCGCTCGGCGAGCTCACGCGCGCGTCGGTGTTCGCCGAGGCCGGCAAGCGCACGCCGGCGTTCGTTCGCTTCTCGACGGTCGCGGGTGAGCGCGGCTCGACGGACGTGGCGCGCGACATCCGCGGCTTCGCCGTGAAGCTCTACACCGACGAGGGCAACTGGGATCTCGTCGGCAACAACATCCCCGTCTTCTTCATCCAGGACGCGATGAAGTTCCCCGACCTCATCCACGCGGTGAAGCCGGAGCCGCATCACGGCATGCCGCAGGCGGCCTCGGCACACGACACGTTCTGGGACTTCGTCTCGCTCATGCCCGAGTCGATGCACGTGTTGATGTGGGTGATGTCCGATCGCGCGATCCCGCGCAGCTATCGGATGATGCAGGGCTTCGGCGTGCACACGTATCGCTTCGTCGCAGCCAACGGCGATGCGCGCTTCGTGAAGTTCCACTGGTCCCCGAAGCAGGGCACTTGCTCGCTCGTGTGGGACGAGGCCGTGAAGATCTCGGGCGCCGATCCGGACTTCCACCGTCGCGATCTCTGGGAGGCGATCGAGGCGGGCGCGTTGCCCGAGTGGGAACTCGCGGTGCAGGTGTTCACCGAGGAAGAAGCCGAGCGCTTCAGCTTCGACGTGCTCGATCCGACCAAGCTCGTCCCGGAGGAGCTCGTCCCGCTCACGCCGATCGGCAAGCTCGTGCTCGATCGCAACCCCGACAACTTCTTCGCGGAGACCGAGCAGGTCGCGTTCTGCGTCGCGAACATCGTCCCCGGGATCGACTTCACCAACGATCCGCTGCTCGCGGGGCGCATCCACTCGTACCTCGACACGCAGATCTCGCGGCTCGGTGGCGCCAACTTCCACGAGATCCCGATCAACGCGTCCGTCGCGCAGGTCCACAACAACCAGCGCGACGGCATGCACCGACAGGCGATCCCGCGCGGCCGCGTCGCGTACGAGCCCAACTCGCTCGGCGGCGGCTGTCCGTTCCAGGCGGGCGCGCGCGGCTTCACGTCGTTCCCGCAGCCGACGTCGGGAGAGAAGGTGCGCGGCAAGCCGGAGAAGTTCGCCGAGCACTTCGCGCAGGCGAGCTTGTTCTGGAACAGCCAGAGCCCGACCGAGCAGTCGCACATCGCCGATGCGTTCCGCTTCGAGCTCACGCGCGTGCAGGTGCCCGCGATCCGCGCGCGCGTGCTCTCGATGCTGCGCAACGTCGCCGAGCCGCTCGCAGCGAAGGTGGCCGAGGGTCTCGGCATGGATCTGCCCGAGCCGATGCCGCGTGCGGCGCCGGCACCGAAGGCCGAAGTCACGCGCTCGCCCTCGCTCTCGCTGCTCGCCCGCCCCGCCCCGTCGGTCGAGACACGCAAGATCGCGATCCTGGTCGCCGACGGAGTCGACGGCGACGGAGCCCGCGCGCTTCACGCGGCATTGAGCGCGACCGGTGCGGTGCCGCGCTTCGTCGGCCCGCGTCTCGGCAAGCTCGCTAGCACGACGGGCGCGCCGCTCGAGGTCGAGATCACCGTCGAGACCGCGCCCGCGCCGATCTGGGACGCGATGGTGGTCGCCGACGGGACGGACGCCGCAGAAGCGCTCGCCGCCGATGGTCGCGTCGCCGAGTTCGTCCAGAACCAATATCGCCACTGCAAGCCGATGCTCTTCGTCGGTGCGGCCGCCACGCTCTGCGACGAGCTCGGGCTCGACGACGACGACGCGCTCCTGCGTGGCACCGCGCGAGACACGACCGATCGCTTCGTCGCCGCGCTGCAGGCGCATCGCTTCTTCGGTCGCGAGACCAGCCCGCCGGTGGTGTGAGATGACCAAGAAGAACAAGCCTTCCCCGCGCGTCACCGAGCTCTTGCTCCAGGCGCTCACGCACGAGCGCGGCGGAGTCGTCGTCTATCGGACGGCGCTCGACTGCGCGATCCATCCCGACCTCCGCGCGGAGTGGCAGCACTTCTTCGAAGAGACGCAGAGCCACGTCGAGATCCTCACGACGGTGTGTGACGCGATGGGCATCGATCCACTCACCGTCACGCCCGGCTGCAAGGTCGTGCAGCAAGTCGGCGTCGCGCTCGTCGTCGCGATGCAGATGGCCATCGCCGCCGGAGATCGCGCCGCGGCGCAGCTCGTCGCGTGCGAGTGCGTCGTGCTCGCCGAGACGAAGGACCACGCGAACTGGGAGCTGCTCGGCGAGGTGGCCAAGTCCCTGCACGGCGAAGCCGCGCGTGTCCTCGGGGACGCGGTGAAGGTCGTCGAGGACCAGGAAGACGAGCACCTCTATCACACCAAGGGCTGGTGCCGAGAGCTCTGGCTCGACGCGCTCGGCCTCGAGAGCGTGCTCCCGCCGCCCGAAGAAAAGCGCGACGTTCGATCTGCGTTCCAACAGGCGAAGGTCGAGCAAGCACGCAAGAAGCACGAGAAGGGCTGACGCTGGCGTCGCATCGCGTGGAGCAGCGAGCATGCGGTGGGAATGGGGCGAGTGCGTCGATGGCACGCGACCACACACTCCAGCAGACGGATCACATGACTCGGGACGTGTGACCGCCAGTGCGTTCACCCGTAGTCCACGGTGAGGATCACGCCTCACCGCGGCCGGAGAAGAATGGCGCGTGGTCGTGCGCACGCTCGCGGCTGGACCTCGCGCGAGAAACGGCGGCACCATCGTGCTCGTGCTGGAAGGTCTACGAATCCTCGTCGTCGACGATGATCTCGACGCCCGCGAGATGACGACGGCGATGCTGAAGAGCGCTGGCGCGGCGGTCCGGAACGTCTCCAGCGCCGTCGATGCGCTGGAAGCGCTCGATGTGGCGCGCTCCGATCTGATCGTGAGCGACCTCGCGATGCCGAACATGGACGGTTATCAGCTGATGAAGCTCCTGCGTGCGCGAGAGACGGCCGCGGGCGTGGAGCGCGTCCCAGCCGTCGCGGTCAGCGGACACGCGTTCAGAGCCGACGTCGATCGCGCGCTCGCCGCGGGGTTCGACGCGCACATGGCCAAGCCCGTCGACATGCACGCGCTGATCGAAGTCGTGCGGCGGCTCTCGAGTCGCTGAGGGGCTACCGGCGAAGCATGCGGCCTGGCTCGCGTCACCACGCTGCGACGCGATTTCTTCCGTCCCGCTTGGCGCGATAGAGCGCCTCGTCGGCGCGCGCGACCAGATCCATCACGCTGCGCGCGGATGGCGTCTCGTCGAGCACGGCGACGCCGAGGCTGGCGGTCACCCGGATGACGTGCGGATCCCACGGAATCGCGAGGGCCTCGATCGTCCTGCGGATGCGCTCGGCGAGGATCTCGGCGTTGCGCCGCGTGGTCGATCGCGCGAGCACCGCCATCTCTTCTCCCCCGAAGCGCGCGACGACGTCTTCGACGCGCACGAGACGCTGGAGCGTGGCCGCGACGACCCGCAGGACGGCGTCGCCGCCGGGGTGGCCGAAGCGCGCGTCGTCGTTGATCGACTTGAAGTGATCCAGATCGAGCATCACGAGCGAGAGCGGCGAGCGGTGACGGAATGCGTACGCCGCCTCGATCGCGAGCCGCTCGTCGAGGTACCGACGATTGAAGAGGCGCGTCAGCGGATCGCGCACGCCCGACTCGTAGAGCCGCTGCGCCGTCTCCTGTTCGAGCGCGTCGTGGATCTCCACGCGGATGACGGTGTCGCGACCCAGCTGCACGCGCGCGCGATCACGCAGCACGAGCGTGCCCTCGAGCATCTTGCCGTCGACCGTCGTCCCGTTGCGGCTCTTGAGCTCGTGGACCTGCACCACGCCTCCGACGCGCGTGAAGCGCACGTGCTCGCGAGAGATCCCGGGGTCGTCGATGCGAACGTCGGCGGTCTCGCCGCGTCCAACGATCAGCGCCAACCGATCGAACGTCACGACAGTGCCGGCGGCAGGACCGACCAGCACGGTGAGCGTGCACCGATCGGCCGCGCTGGCGCGCGCTTCGGTGACCACCGGAATCTCGAGCGTGATCTCGTCGGGCGGGGGCGTCGAGGGCGTGGACACATCCACACGGTATCCATAAACGAGCCGCTCGGGTCGACGCAATCGCGGCGGGCATCGAAGTCGCTGTCGACGCCGTCTCCGCAGTCCGTCTCGTGCGCGGCGAGGAGATGACGGATCGCGCCGCTCGCGGCGCGCAAGAGCGCGCGACGTGGCCGCGCTCCCTTTGCGAATCGTCCTGATTTGCGACCGGTGCTTTCCGCGTCCCCGAGTGACAGCCCAACAGACACCCAGCCAACCCCAGTAGGGCCCACCGTGAGGCCGTGACGGAAGCATGCGCTTCTCGCAGGCTGCGCCAGCAGGCGGATCACCCGGAGCGCCGCGCCGCCACGACGACGGCGATCATCTGCTCGAATTGTCTCGGGTCTGCAGGCTTTCGGAGCATCCCGGTCATCCCCGCACGGCGGCAAGTGCGTGCGTCCTCGAGCTTGTCGTTGCCCGTGAACGCCAGGATGGGAACGCGCGAATCGTGCTCGCGAATCAGGCGGGTGGCCGTGAGGCCGTCCATCCCGGACATCTCCACGTCCATGATGATCGCGTCGAACGGTCCGGCAGTCGCGAGCGCCACCGCTTCGTCGCCCGTGCTCGCGAGCGTGACGTCGTAGCCGAGCCTCTCGAGGATGCGTTTGACGATCAGCCGGCTGCTCATCGCATCGTCGACCACCAAGAGCCTGGCTGGGTGCACGCCCTCCTTGTTCGGCGGATCCATCTGCGAACCTGAGACGGGTCGGAAGAAATCGACCGAATGAGGCGCGCACGACTGCCTCGTGCGTGGCGCTCGCGTCGCAGTCGTCGATCCGGGGTGAACGACTGTGCCGCCTTTTGCGCGCTTCGCATCGCGCATCTCTTGGCGCTCGTCTTGCTCGCCGCATGTCTTCCCGCGCCGTTGTACCGATGACGCATTCGATCTCACCCGCGCGGGCGTTCCCCGACGCCATCGACTCTCCGGAGCTCGTCGCGAACAGGCTCGCCGCGATCGTCGAGTCGTCGGACGATGCCATCGTCAGCAAGACGCTCGAAGGCATCGTCGTCACGTGGAACGCCGCGGCGGAGCGGCTCTTCGGCTACACGGCGAGCGAGATGGTGGGCAAGTCGATCCTCCTGCTCATCCCGCCCGATCGACATCACGAGGAGCCGATGATCCTCGAGCGCTTGCGCCGCGGCGAGCGCATCGAGCACTTGGAGACCATCCGCGTTCGCAAGGACGGCACGCCCGTCGAGGTGTCGATCTCGATCTCACCGATCCACGGTCCGGACGGCGCCGTCGTCGGCATCTCGAAGATCGTGCGTGACGTCGGCGAGAAGGCGAAGGCACAGCGAGAGCTGCGGGAAGAGACGAACAGGCTCGAGCTGCTGAACGAGACCGGCGCGCTGATCGCCTCCAAGATCGGTCTGAGCGAGGTCGTGCAGGCGGTGTGCGATTCGGCGACGCGCATCGTGGGCGCGTCGTTCGGCGCGTTCTTCTACAACGTGCTCGACACCGAAGGAGAGTCGTACCTCCTCTTCGCGCTGACCGGCGCGCCGCGCGAGGCGTTCGAGCGGTTCGGGATGCCACGCAACACGCCGGTGTTCGCGCCCACGTTCCGCGGCGAAGGCGTCGTGCGATCGGACGACATCACCAAGGACCCTCGCTACGGCACGATGTCGCCGCATCACGGGATGCCGAAGGGACACCTGCCGGTCGTGAGCTACCTCGCGGTGCCGGTGACCTCGCGCTCGGGCGAGGTCATCGGCGGGCTCTTCTTCGGTCACGCGCAGCCGGGCCGCTTCACGCCGCGTCACGAGCGCATCCTGCTCGGCATCGCGGCGCAGGCTGCGCTCGCGATCGACAACGCACGGCTCTACGAGGCCTCGACCCAGCTCGCCGCCGAGCGCGCGCAGCTCCTCGAGGCCGAGCGCAAGGCGCGATCCGTCGCCGAGCACGCGAGCCTGACCAAGGATCAGTTCCTCTCGACGCTCTCGCACGAGCTGCGCACTCCGCTGAACGCGATCCTCGGGTGGGCGCAGATGCTCCGCACCCAAGGCGGGCTCTCGGACGTGCAGCGCCGCGGCCTCGACGTGATCGAGCGCAACGCGCAGACACAGACGCAGCTCGTCGACGACTTGCTCGACATGAGCCGCATCGACGCGGGCAAGATGCGCCTGGCGATCGAGCACGTGGACGTGAGCGAGGTCGTCGCCTCGGCGATCGAGACCGTGATGCACTCGGCCGACAGCAAAGGCGTCCGCGTGCTCCGCACGATCTCGACCGATCGTGTGATGGTCTCGGGCGACCCGACGCGGCTGCGCCAGTGCGTGTGGAACCTGCTCTCGAACGCGGTGAAGTTCACCAAGCGCGGCGGCAAGGTCCACGTGTCCGTCTCCAAGGTCCACAGCCACGTGCAGATCCGCGTGAGCGACGACGGCGTCGGCATCGCGCCGGACTTTCTCCCGTACGTCTTCGATCGGTTCCGGCAAGCCGACGGATCGACGACGCGCACCGACGCCGGCCTCGGGCTCGGGCTCACGATCGTCAAGCACCTCGTGCAGCTGCACGGCGGCACCGTCGTGGCGGAGAGCGAAGGAGTCGGCAGCGGCGCGACGTTCGTCATCGCGCTGCCGGTGGCGGCCGTCACGCCCGTCCCGCCGGCCCCGGCGCCCAAGCGCGAGCCACAGATCGACGAGCTGCTGCGCGGCATGAAGATCCTCGCCGTCGACGACGAGCCCGACACGCGTGAGATCGTCCAGATGCTCCTGGCCGCGCGCGGCGCCGACGTCGTCTCGTGCGAGAGCGTCGACACCGCGCTCGCAGCGCTCGACGCGCAGCGCTTCGACGTGATCGTGAGCGACGTGAGCATGCCGGAGAAAGACGGCTACGCGCTCATCCGTGCGCTGCGCGCGCGGCCTGCGGAGAGCGGCGGTCGCACTCCGGCCGTCGCGCTGACCGCGTTCGCGCGAGCGGACGAGCGCACGCGCGTGTTCCGCTCGGGCTTCCAGAGCCACGTCGCCAAGCCCGTCGACATCGAAGAGCTCGTCGCGGTGATCGCGTCGCTGGTGCACCGCTAGATCAGGGATCGCGATTCGTGATGACGAATGGCCCCCTGATTTGTTGGGCGACGCGACACCCGCGGCGCCACGTGGTTCCGTGCCAAGGCACGGAACCACGTGAGCGACCGGCGATTCGTGCACGCACGAATCACGATCGGTCTTTGGCGCGCCCCTCGGCGGGACGCG
>CAYSCF010000224.1:0-11154 GCA_964429305.1 uncultured Sandaracinaceae bacterium
CGTGCTCGGCCTCCGATGCGCGCCGAGCACGACCAGAGAGGTCGTCGTGCTCACGGCGATGTCGGACGCCGAGGGCTTCGACGATGTCGCGCGTCACGGAACGATCCGCTTCGGCGACGTCGACGGTGACGGGGACGACGACGTGTGCGCTCGCCGTGTGGACGGCATCGCGTGTTGGCTCGCGAGCACGCACGGCTTCGATACGACACCGCTCGCGGGCCCCACGTGGAGCGACGCCGACGGATGGATGGATCCGAGCCACGGCAGCACGATTCGTCTCGCGGACGTGGACGGGGACGGTCGCGCCGAGGTGTGCGGTCGAGGGCCCGGGGGCCTGCAGTGCTGGGCGGTTCCCTCGCACGGGCTCACGTCGTCGTTCGGAACGTTGCCGATGCCGGCCGAGGACGGCTGGGACCAACGCTCGGTCTACGCGACGATCCGCATGGGAGACGTCGATCACGACGGGACGAGCGATCTGTGCGCCCGCCTTCCGAGCGGCGTTCGCTGCTGGCTCTCGAACGGTCGAGCGTTCGATCGCGCGATCGCCGGGCCCGCGTTGACCGACGCCGACGGATGGAACGCCGCTGCGCGCTACGGGTCGATTCGGCTCGCGGACGTGAGCGCCGACGGCCGCGCGGACCTCTGCGCGCGCGGTGGCGAGGGTCTTCTGTGTTGGATCTCGGAGGGCGCGGGGTTCACGCGCGAGTGGCGTGGCTCGGCGTGGAGCGATGCGCTCGGGCTCTCGGATCCGTCGTTCGCGTCGACGTTGACGGTGGGCGGCGGCAGCGTGGGAGCGACTGACGCGGCGATCGCGGGGGGCTGCGGCTGCCACGTGCGCGCCCGCGGGCGCGGCCTCGGTGGATGGATCGGGCTGACGTTCGTCCTTGCGCTCGTCGCGAGCCGTCGTCGGCGCTGACGCCTTTCCCGCGGCTCCGGCTGGCGAGGCTCGACGGTGATCGCTATCGTTCTGGAGATGGGTCGGGCGATCGGAGCATTCCTCTTGTTCGCCATCGTGGGATGCGGCGGCGGCACGCGACCGACGTTCTACGAGACCCTGACGACGCGTGGCCGCGCCGACCTCCAGTGCCACGACGTGCGCGTGTCCGTGCTCGGCGCAGGCGGCTACCGTCTCCGTGGCTGCGGTCGCTACCAGAGCTACGCGTGCCAGCAGATCGTCGGCTATCGGGGCGTGCGGCTCGCGAACGACCTCTGTCTGCCGACGGGCACCGGGGTGGACGAGGCGAGCCTCGCGGATCGCATCGCGGACGACGCCGACACGGCGGCGATCCTCGACCGCGTGGGGCCCGCGCTCGGTGCGTGCGCGCCGCAGATCGAGATCGTGGCGATCGAAGTTCGCGTCGATGCCGCGGGCCACATCGTGGGAGGCGCCGCCGAAGATCTCGACGCCTCGCAAGGCGCATGCATACGCAGCGTGCTCGAGCCCGTGACGGTCGCGGCGCGCGGTCGCGAGCACGAGCTCGAAGTCATCGTCGCGCGCGCGCGATGAGAGGTCCGCCGCGGATGCCCGCGGCGAGAAACGCCCGACGCACGAACACGAGCGCCGCGACTCTCGGAGAGCGTAGGATCCTCCGATGAAGAGGATGGCGGGTGCGCTCTTGCTCGTGGTCGGCGCGGGATGTCAGGACCCGGCAGCGGCCGCGATCGACGCCATGATCGGTCCGGATGCGACGCACGCGCCCGACGCGTCGTCGGCGAACGATGCGGCGCGCGATGCGCCCCCGCCCGACACGGCGCTGCCCGACTCGGCGCACGCGCCCGATGCCTACGTCGCACCCGATGCCTACGCGCCCTCTTCGTTTCCTTCTCACCCGATCACGTACCCGACCGGCGAGCCGTTCACCGTGGACAGCGGGACCACCAACTACGTGTTCGTCCCGACCAGCTACGACGCGACTCATCACACGCCGACCACGTTGTTCGTCTGGCTGCACGGCTGCGGCGGGATGAGCTCCGGCGACATCTGGACCGTGTCGCCCGGCGGCAGCCAGAGCTGGATCAGCATGACCGTCGGCGGAGCCGAAGGTGCGTGTTGGGACGTGAGCACGGGCCCGGCCAAAGTGCTGGCGGCGATCGACGAGCTCGCGACGCACTTCAACATCGCGCCGAGGCGCATCATCCTCGGTGGATACTCGTCGGGCGGTGACCTCACCTATCGGACGGCGTTCTACAACGCAGGGCGGTTCGCCGGAATCCTCGTCGAGAACACGTCTCCGTTCCGCGATACCGGATCTTCGATGGCGGCGTCTCTGGCCGCGGCGAGCTGGCACTTCCACATCGTGCACGTCGCCCACCTCCAGGACGGCACGTACCCGATCGCCGGTGTTCGCACCGAGACGCAGGCCGTGATCGCGGCCGGATTCCCGTTGATGCGAATCGAGGTCGATGGCGGTCACTACGACGCCGCCGGCGCCATCGAGAACGGCCACCCGGTCCCAGGCACCGATGCCGACATCGCGACGTACCTGTTCCCGAGCCTCGATGCGGGCTGGATGTCGCCTTAGCGAGCTCCGCGCGCTTCAGCGGACGGCGGCGCGCGGACGTTGCGCGACGCCCGAGAAGGACGAGTGCCGCGCGACGAACGCATGGAACATCGCGAGGACCTTCGCTTCGAGCTCCGGACCCTCGAGCACGCCGAGCGCGCAGGCGATCGACTCGATCGTCGACACGGCGCCGGCGCGTGTCGTGTGTCGCAGCAGATAGCCGCTCGCGCTCTCGTGCACGATGCGAACGCACGTCACGCGCTCGGGCGCTGCCGCGAGGACGCGCTTGGCGATCTTGCGCGCCTGCGGCCAGTTGCCGTCGGGCACCACGAGCGTCGCGCCGCGCTCCGCATCGCTCGGAGCGAGCGGGCGCGAATCGTCCGAAGGAAAGAGAAGGAGGAGCGGACCTTCGGGCAGCTCCGGCTGGCTGCCGTCGCGCTCGCCCCATCGATCGTAGCTCGCGCCGAGCGCCAGCGCGGCCAGGCGCCCCGTGTTGGTCGTCTTGAACGCCTCGACGCGATGCACGAGCACCGCGAGCTTCGTTCGCAGCGCGATCGGCGCCGTCAGATCGCAGCAGCACACGGGCATCGGCTGATGACAGCGCGCACATCGCTCGAGCCCTCGGGTCTTCACCGGCGCGAGTATCCCCGAGGCGAAAGGAAGGAGCGATGCGTACCGCCGAGCTCGTCGTGGTCGTGAACGGGGCGCCTCGGATCGCGAGGCCGACGCGGCGGCGTGATTCGCGACCCGTGGCGCGCTAACACGCGCGGTTCCATCGGAGGCGTATGACGATCCAGATCGACGTGGCAGTGCTCGGGGGCGGGCTGGCGGGCAGTCTTCTCGCGCGGCAGCTCAGGCGCAGCTTGCCCCATCTCTCGGTCGCCGTGCTCGAGCGCGACGTCGAGCGCTCGTACAAGGTCGGTGAGTCGAGCGTCGAGATCGCCGCGCACTACTGGGTGCGCCGCCAAGGTCTCGCGAGCTACTTGCACAAAGAGCACTTGCCCAAGAACGGCCTGCGCTTCTTCTTCGACAGCGAGAACAAGGATCTCGAGCTCGAGAAGATGAGCGAGCTCGGCGTGAACGGGCTGCCGCCGTACCTCTCCTTCCAGCTCGACCGCGCGCGCTTCGAGAAGGACCTGCTCGAGATGAACCGCGAGCTCGGCGCGGACGTGCGCATCGGCGCCAAGGTCACCGGCCTCTCGCTCGGCAAGGATGGCGAGCGCCACACGTTCTCCGTCGAAGAGTCGAGCCAGAAGACCGACTGGAGCGCGCGCTGGGTGATCGACGCGACGGGCCGCGAGAGCATGATCGCGCGCATGAACGATCTCCGCGTCCCGGAGAAGAGCCACAAGATCGCTGCCTCGTGGGGGCGATTCACCGGCGTCGAGGACATGGACGATCGGCCGCAATCACCCGAATGGCGCGGCCGCGTGAACGACACGTGCCGCGCGCTCTCGACGAACCACTTCTCGTACCCGGGCTACTGGATCTGGTTCATCCCGCTGCGCCAGGGCATCACGTCGGTCGGCGTCGTCCAGGAGAGCAAGCTCTGGAACGTCAACCGCCACAAGGTCCCCGGGCTGATGTCGTACTTGAACGAGCACAAGGCCGTCGCCTCGCTGCTCACCAAGGCCGAGGCCATCGACGTCGCGGCCTTCACGCAGCTCGCCTATCGCACCAAGAAGTTCTTCAGCGCCGATCGCTGGGCGTTGATCGGCGATGCGGCGGCGTTCACCGATCCCTTCTACAGCCCCGGCTCGGACTTCATCGGGACCGAGTGCGACTTCGTCACCGACATGATCGCGCGCGAGACGCGCGGTGAGTCTCTCGCGGAGCCCGTGCAGCTCTACGACGACTACATGCAGTACCGCTTCGACACGACGCTCGCGGTGTACGACCAGCTCTATCCGACGTTCGGCAGCTACGAGCTGTTCCGCGCGAAGAGCTACTTCGACACGGGCACGTACTACAACCTGCTCTTCGACTCGTACCATCGCGAGGAGCACCTCGACTTCCGCAAGCTGCGCATGGCGCTGCGACGCCGGCAGGGCGCGATGGAGATGATGTCGTCCGTGGCCCAGTCGTTCTCGACCGCCGCGTCGGAGATGATGCGCCGCGGGACGTACTACCGGAAGAACGAGGGCCACTTCGAGGTCGATGGGCGCGAGGCTTTCGGCGCCTTCGCCAACGTCGGTGCCGATCGCTCGCGGCGCGAGATCGCGGCGCGCACGACGCACGTTCTCGAGCACGCCGAGCAGCTCCTCTCGACCGCGCTCGACGGCGACTTCGGCCCGGTGCCGCACCTGGTGGGCTCGGCGAGCGTTCTCGAGACGGCGCTCATGAGCGCACCGTGAGGCGGGGTCCCCTCGCGCGCGTGGTGGTGACGGGCACGGGCGTGCTCTCCCCGATCGGGAGCTCGGTGGACGCATCGGTCGCGTCGCTGCGCGCGGGGCGCAGCGGCGTGCGCGCGATGCCGGAGTGGGACTTCGTCTCCGATCTGAAGGGGCGCATCGGAGCGAGCGTCGACGGCATCGACTTCAAGGCGCACTTCGATCGCAAGGATCGGCGCACGATGGGTCGCGTCGCGCAGCTCGCGGTGCACGCGAGCCAGCAAGCCGTCGCGCAGGCGGGCCTCGATGCGTCGATGCTCGCCTCGCCTCGCACGGCGGTGACGTTCGGCTCGACGCACGGCAGTGGCAGCGAAGCCGACGCGTTCGGCGAGCCGCTCGCGCTCCACCACTCGATGCGTGGCCTCGAGGGCAACGCGTTCTTCCGCTTCATGTCGCACACGGCGGCGGTGAACGTCGCGCACTTCTTCAAGGTGAAGGGACGCGTGGTACCGACGTGCACCGCGTGCACCAGCGGCTCGCAAGGGATCGGCACCGGCTTCGAGCTGATCCAGGGCGGCGTAGCCGACGTGGCGATCGCCGGCGGCGCGGAAGAGATGCACTACAAGACCGCGGTCACCTTCGATCTCTTGATGGCCGCCTCCACGGCCTACAACGATCGTCCCGATCAGAGCCCGCGTCCCTTCGATCGCGCGCGCGACGGCCTCGTGCTCGGGGAGGGCGCGGGCGCGCTCGTGCTGGAGTCGCTCGATCACGCACGCGCACGCGGCGCACCGATCCTGGGCGAGATCCTCGGCTACGCGAGCAACTGCGACGGCGCGCATCTGACGATGCCGAGCCAAGACGGCATGGAGCGCGTGATGCGCCTCGCGCTCGAGGACGCGCAGATGGACGCGGCCGCCATCGACTACGTGAACGCGCACGGCACGGGCACCGAGATCGGCGACATCGCCGAGAGCCAGGCCACTGCCGCGGTCTTCGGGAGAGAGGTGCCGTTCTCGTCGCAGAAGGGCTACGTGGGCCACACCGTCGGCGCCTGCGGCGCGATCGAGGCCGCGTGGAGCCTCGCCATGATGCGCGGCGGCTTCATCGTCCCCAATCACAACCTCGTCGATCTCGATCCACGCTGCGGCCCGCTCGACTACGTGCGCACGCTGCGCGAGGCGAAGCTGACCCACGTGATGACCAACAACTTCGCGTTCGGCGGCATCAACACGTCGCTGATCCTCGGGCCACCGCCGCGATGAGGCTGCCGTCGGGTGCGTCGACGCATCCGAAGCGAGCTTGCAGCATCGCATCCATGAAGAGAGCGCTCGCCGTCTCGTCGATCCGCTTCGCGCTCACTGCGTGCAGCAACACGCCCGACGCGAACGCACGCTGCCATTCCTACGGCGCGCGCGTGAACCGCGTGTGCATGTCGACCCACGACTGGGACACCGGCCGCATCAGCACCAACTTCGCAGCGGGCTATTGCCCGAGCGTGGTCTCGGCGCTGTACGACTGTTGGGATGGCACGAGCGACGCGACTCGCTCGATCGGAAACGCGAACGGCCGTCGACGCGCACCAGTAGCGACGCCGCTCAGAAGATCAGCGGCGGCCCGACGCAGTTGGTCAGATCGAAGAGCAAGAAGATCAGCGCCTTCTCCTGCGGGAGCAGGCTCGTCGTGCAGCCCACCGGGAACGGAGGCGCGCCTCCACCGGTGAACGGGTTGCTCATCGCCTGGTCGGCGGCCGAGACGTGGATGTCGCTGAAGACGACGCGGCCACACACCTCTTGCTCGATCGCATTCACGGGCGTGTCGAAGCTGAAGTACGCGGGCACGGAGTCGATCGTGATCCACGGACGCGCCGCGCCACCGACGCTCGTCAGCGATTGACGTGCTTCTTGCAGCGAGATCTCCCCGTGCGACGTCGAGCCGCCGACCTCCGGAAGGCTCATCCAGTCCGCGAGCAACATCCCGCGGTCGAAGCTCGTGTCGATCTCGCCGGTCGCGGTGTCGAACTGTCCAGATCCGTCCCAGCTCGCCATGCCGGTCCACAGCGGATCGGGCGAGTGCTGGAGCCAGGTGTAGTGGTAGTGCGTGAGGAACGCGCGGCCGCCGAGGTCGGCGTAGTCGTGGAGCGCCTGCAGCGCATCGGGCGACTTGTTGTCGATCGTCGCCGAGCACTCGCACGAGTGCATGACGACGTCGTACTCGCGCAGGTTGTCGAGGCTCGACCACCAGGCGACCGCGTCGGGGAAGGGCTCACCGCCGAGCGAGTCGTCGAACCGATTCCGGCCGCTCGCGCAGGTCTGCCCGATGATGGGGACCGTCGTGCAGACCGTGTCCGAGAACAGGCTCACGCGTCCGCCCTCGGCGGGCGTCGTGAACTCCGCGTCGTCGATCCCGAGCTTGCGGAGCAGGCACTCCATGCCGTCGCACGAGCCCGTGGTGAGCGCGAAGCGCGGCAGGTGTCCCTCGCTGCTGTTGCGCGGCAGCCGCGTGTCCTCGGGATCGAGCGGCGTGTTCATGCAGCTCTCGACGTGCGGCACGACGACCTCGCGGCGCCACTTGCCGATCTGCACGACGATGCGGACGTCGTCGCCGGGCGTCACGTCGTTCAGCTGGAACGTGCCGTCGACGTTCGTGTGCGTGGGCATGCCGACGATGTGGCTGAGCTCGGCGTCGCAGCGCAGACACGCGCCGGTTCCGACGCCGGTCGGGATCTCTTCTGGCGATCCACTCGCCGCGTACACGACGGCGCCCGGCACCGGCAGCGTTCCGGCGGGGATGCGCACGACGCCCGAGACGCTCGTGGTGCCGCCGTTCGGGCAGAGCGTCGAGCCCTGTGCGGCGTCGATGCCCGCGTCCATGCCGCCGCCGTCGCCATGGCCCGCGACGCAGCGTCCAGAGACGCACATCTCACCTGCGGCGCAGGTCGAGTCGTCCGAGCACGATCGCGAGACGGTGCACCCGGTGACGACGGAGGCAGCAAGGGCGATCGCCAAGAGAGGCAAGTACAACTTCATCGCGGCACCTCCGGTCAATGCACCCACGGTGCGGAGCGAGGGTACCTGAAAGCGCCGTGATGCGAGCCCGCGTGAGCGGCCCTTTTCTCACACGGCGCGACCACGTCTGTGCGAGACGCAAGTCCGCTTCGATCGAGGCCGCGACGCGAGCCCGCGAGGGCTCGGAAGCGGGACGCGAACGCGCTCACCGGCGCGAGACGACCTCGACCGGCACGCCATCGGCGGGCCCCATCGTGATGTTCCGCCGTACGCGTCGCGATGGGCGGCGCCCGATCGTGCGCAGCTTCGCGTGCTGCAGCAGCGTCGCGAGGAAGATGCGTCCTTCGTGCTCGCTGAACGCAGCGCCGAGACAGCGCCGGCTTCCGCCTCCGAACGGAAGGAACTCGGTGGGCGAGAAGCGTCGCTCGAGGAAGCGCTCCGGCCGATACGAGCGCGCATCGGGATAGATCGACTCGTCGCGGTGGATCCCTTCGATGAGCACCATGAGCGGCGTTCCCTTCGGCACCACGCACCCCGGCTCGAGCTCGAAGGCGTGCTTGGGAATGCGCGCGACGTCCGTGACGATGGGCGCGATCCGCATCGTCTCGTCGATGACCGCGCCGAGCAGCGGCAGCTTCGCGAGCGCATCGGGATCGGTGACGCCCGCGATCTCGTCTTCGAGCCGCGCCAGCAGCTCGGGTCGTCGCAGGACGAAGTCGAGCACCCACGCGAGCGTGATCGCAGTCGTCTCGTGGCCCGCGAGCAAGAGAGTGAGCAGCTGATCGCGGATCTCGTCGTCGTCCATCGGAGAGCCGTCGTCGTAGCGGGCGGCGAGCAGCAGCGAGAGCACGTCCTCGCGCGGCTTCCCATCGGCCAGCCGCGCAGCGACGAGCGCGTCTACCGCACGATCGAAGCGTGCGCGCGACGCGAGGTACTGGCGGTAAGGGGGGAAGTAACGGTGCTGCAGGAACGGCGCGAAGATCACGAGCGGCGAGAAGCCCGCGAGCATCCCGAGGACGACGGGGCGAAGGGCGCCGACCTCGCTCGCGCTCTGCACGCCGAAGACGGTCCGCAGGATCACGTCGAGCGTGAACTCGGTCGTCAGCTCGTGCGCCGCGAGCCGCTGGCCTGGCTCGAGACGCGTGACGTGGTCCAGCGCGATGGCCTGCATCTGCTCGCCGAACGCGCGCAGGCGTGGGCCGTGCAGCGGTGGCGTGAGGAGCTTTCGTTGCTTGCGATGGACGGGGCCGTCGGTGACGAGCACCGAGCGCGCGCCGAGGATGCCGGAGAGCGAGACCGTGCCGAGCGTGCCGAACGTGTCTGCGTCCGCCGCGAACACCTTGCGGGCATGCTCCGGGAGCGCCGTGAGCACGATCTCGCCGACTGGCCCCTTCATGCGGAAGAGCGGCCCGAAGCGCGCCACGTTCCGGCGCACGAACCGTTCCGGCCGGAACGTGTACTCGACCATCTGCATCAGCCCGGGACGACGAGAGCCGCGCAATACCTCTGGCATGAGGCGCATCGTGCGAGGTGGCCGGGGGAAAAGAAAGCGCGCGGAAGAAGCTCGGGGCGATCGGCTCAGCGCGCGGTGAACAGATCGAGCCGATAGCGGAGGTGACCGCGTGGATCGCAGGTGCCGCAGCCCGCGAGATGCGCTCGCACCCTCACGCACGAGGGCCCAACGCCGACGACTGCGAGCACGGCCGAGCCGCAGCTCGCTCCGTCGTCCGAGTAGCTCCAGTCGGAGCGCGCGATCGTGAGGCCGTCCGGTACGCAGTAGATCGCATCGTCGTCCCGATCGACGTCGCACTCGCGGAACGGCGCCGACCAGTAGTCGAACACGAAGCGGTGAGGAACGCCGGCGAGGTCGGCGGCGTCGGGCGGCGTGGCCGCGGGCCAGGGCACGGCGCCGCCGCTCTCCACGTCCCGTCCGCGCTGGGCGACGACGGCGGTGGCCTGCGCGATCGCGCCCTCGTGCGCACGCTCCAGGGCGAGCACCAGCGCGCGGAGCGCGAGCACGTAGTCGACGCCGCGGATCGTGAGATCGCGGCGAGCATCGTCGAGCTGCTCGATGGGCACGTCGAGCACGTCTTCTTCGTCCTCGAGCCGATGCGCGAGGTAGCGCAGAACCGCGTCCGCTTCGTCGCGCACCGCTCGGGCGTGATCGCGATCGTCTGCCGCGGCGACGTGCTCGAGCGACGCGAGCAGGTGCTCGATCCAGAGCAGCACGAGCCCCGGCGTGTGAGTGCCCACGGAGACGCCCGCGATGGTGCGAGGTGGCGAGCTCGCGTCATCGGGTCGCCGCGCCTCGAACCAGAGCGGCGGTAGGGAGGGCGTGTCGCGCCGGACGTGCCCCTCGCACCAGCGATACACCGCCGCGTCCGGAGTGTCGGCGAGCTCGTTGCGTCCGATGCGCACGTCGGCCTCCCAGCCGCGTGTCGCCCAACGCAGGCCGTCGCGGGCATCGCGATGGCGGAACGCGTCGTCGAGCTCACGCACGGCGCGTGCGTCGATCACGCCGGGCTCGCACTCCGCCAGCAGCGCGAGGATCTCGGGTGGCGGCGTCGCTGCGGACGATCGGCGCAGCTCGTGTGCGATCGCATCTTCGAGATGCGCGTCGCGGGGCGCGATCACGGCCGGGACGTCGACGAGGAGCAGCGCGGCGACGACCACGCGGACGAGGCTCGCATTCGCCGCGCTCGCCATGATCGGCGGAGCCACGGTGAGCGCGAGGAACGCGGCCGGGAGCAGCAGATAGTAACGCTCGAAATAGCGTGCGTTGAGCAGGAAGGGCGTCAGCGCGAGCGCGACGAAGAGCGCGCCGTAGCCGAGATCCGCGGGACGGAGCGCCGCTCGGAGCGAGGTGCGCCGACGCGCCGCGAGCACGGCGATCGCGAGGGCCACGACGAGCACGAGATGGACGAGCACTTCGACTGCGAGACCGAGGTTCTCGCCCAGCCGCGCGACACCGAGCTTGTCGAGCTCGCCGGACGCGGCGCGGTAGGGATGGGCGAGCGCGAGCGGCACGGCGAGCGCCGCGGCGAGCAGCGCCGCGACGGAGCTGGCGGCGCGCGTCGAGCGATCGACCCGCCACCACGTGAGCGCTGCGAGCGGCGGGACCACCACCATCACCGAGTACTTCACGAAGACACCCAGTGTCGCGAGGCACACCGCGATGCCGAGCTGCGGCGCGCGTCGCCCTCGCTCTCGCGCTGCGCCGTCCACGGCGAGCAGCACGCCGAGCACGATCGCGATCGCCTCGAGCTGCTGCGCGCCGACTCCCCACGACGCGAGGTCGCAGACGCCGGGCGCGCA
>CAYSCF010000225.1:0-11107 GCA_964429305.1 uncultured Sandaracinaceae bacterium
CGAGACCATCCCGCCCGTCACGGGCTGCGCGACGGCGGCGGACTGCGACGCGCACCAGACGTGTGTGGACGGCCGCTGCTTCGCGGGCTGCACGGTAGACAGCGATTGCCCCACGGGCGACTACTGCGACGGTGGCGTCTGCCGCCTCGACACGCGCACCAACCCGGCGTGCGGCAACGGTCGCCCGTGCGCGAACGGCGCCGTCTGTCACAACGGTGCGTGCCGCTCGCCGTGCACGACCGCTCCGGAGTGCCCGCGCTTCGACGTGCAGACCAACTTCTGCATCGACATGGTGTGCGCGACCACGAACGAAGCGACCAGCAACTGTTCGTCGGCCACCGACTGCATGAGCGGCCAGAGCTGCATCGACGGCAACTGCCGCTGAGATAGCTCGATAGCTCGAAACGACGGCCGCGCCCGAAAGGGTGCGGCCGTTGTGCTACGCGAAGGGCGTGGACCTCGATCCGGCATCGCTGCGCCCGCACTACTCTGCGTTCCTGACGGGCGAGCGCGTGCTCCTCACCGGGCACTCGCACCAAGCGTGGCCGGACGTGGCGCGGCAAGGACAGCTGCGCGCGTGGGACGACGCCGCGCGCGACGTCGACGACAAGTGGGGCGCAGCGATGGGGATGGCCGATCGCGTCCGAGCCGGCGTCGCGACACGTATCGGGGCGAGCCCGGACGAGATCGCGCTCGGCGGCAGCACGCACGAGCTCGTCGCGCGATTCCTCTCGGCGCTCGATCTGCGCGCGCGTCCGAAGCTCGTCACGACGCGCGGTGAGTTCCACAGCGCGCATCGCCAGCTCACGCGGCTCGCCGAGGCAGGCATCGACGTCGTGATGATCGACGTCGCGCCGATCGCGACGCTCGCGGACCGACTGGCAGCGGCGGTCGATGCGCGAACGTCGGCGGTGCTCGTCTCCAGCGTCTTGTTCGAGACGTCGTCGATCGTGCCGGGCCTCGGCGCGCTCGCGCGTCACGCGCGCGGCATGGGCGCCGAGGTGCTGATCGACGCGTACCACGCGTTCGGCATCGTCCCGTTCTCGGTCTCCGACTTCGGCGCCGACGTCTTCGTGACCGCGGGCGGATACAAGTACGCGCAGTGGGGCGAAGGCGCGTGCTTCCTCCGCGTGCCGAGCAGCTGCACGCTGCGCCCGGTCTACACGGGCTGGTTCAGCGACTTCGGGCATCTCGCCGCGCCGCGCGACGGCGGCCGCGTCTCGTACGGCACGCGTCCCGCCGATCGATTCGCCGGCAGCACCTATGATCCCACGAGCCACTACCGCGCTGCGGCGGTGCTCGACTTCTTCGATCGACACGAGCTCACGATCCCGCGCCTCCGCGCACTCTCGCTTACGCAAACGGAGCGACTCCTGAACGGGCTCGACGGTTTCGACGTCGTCACGCCGCGCGAGCCAGACCGACGCGGCGGCTTCGTCGCGGTGCGGCTTGCCGATGCGGGACGAGTCGTCGATGTGCTGAAGGCGCGCGGAATCTGCACCGACGCGCGCGGCGACGTCCTGCGCTTCGGCCCGGCGCCGTACGTGACCGACGACGAGATCGACCGCGCAATTCGGGCGGTTCGCGAGGTCACCCGTCGCTAGTCGCAGTCGTGTTGCAGAAGCAGGCCGAACGTGTCTGACTGCACCGGTGAGCGCGCTCTTGGCCCACGACTCGACTCATTCGCACGGCAAGGACGCGCATCCGAGCCAGAGCATCTTCGACAAGCTCGGCATCGGCGTGTCGCTGACGTGCGCGGTGCACTGCGTGATCACCGCGCTCGTGTCGTTGCTGCCCACGATGGGCGTGAGCGCGTTCGGCCCCACGATGGAGTGGATGGAGCTGCCGCTGCTCTTCGGCGCGCTCTGCGTCGGTCTCTTCGCGCTGCTGCCGACCTACTTCCGCGAGCACCACAAGCCGCTGCCGCTGGTGCTCTTCGGTATCGGGATTTCCTTCATCGTCGCGAGCCGCTTCGTCGCGGAGCCCACGGAGACGGCGCTCACCGTCATCGGGATCGCGTTCGTCGCGACGGCGCACGTGGTGAACTTGCGTCTCCACGCGCGCCATCACGCCGAGCACCCCGCGCACGCCTCGCATCGAGGCCCGCGCGGGTAAGCGGTTCAGCTCTCGGGTCGCTACTGCGCCGAAGCCGAGCCAGACACGCTGGCCGACATCGACACGCTGACGTTCACGCTCACGCTCACGCTCGCGCTGGCCTCGGCGAGCGCGCCGGCGGCGGCCGTCGCGCATGCGATCGCGTGCAAGCCTTCGGCCGCAGCCGACGCAGGAACGTCCTGCGCGGTGGCGATGATCTGCGCTCCCGCGGTCTGCAGGCGCTGCACGCGCGTGCGGATCGTCAGGATCTGGCTGACGCCGTCGTGGATCGCCGCCTGGACGCGCGCGAGACGCGCCTGGCCGTCCGCATCGAGGCCCGTGCTCATCGAGACGTGCGTCTCGCCCGGCGTGCAGCGCGCGGTCGCTTCGACGTGCGCGTTGCACGAGCCGGTGCAGCGTGCGCTCGCCGACGGACGACGGATCGTGCCGGTGCAGTACGGCTCGCGGAACTGCACCGAGCAGCTGCCGCGACACTCGCCCTGGCAGCTCGCCTGTGCATCGGCGACGCAAGAGCCGTGGCAGGTGCCGTCGCACTGACCGTTGCAGCTGCCATCGGCGTTGCGCGCGGCGCACGTGCCCTCGCACGAGCCCTCACACGTACCGCTGCACGCCGCATCGACCTGGACCGCGCAGTGGCCCGTGCACTGCGCATCGCACTGGCCGCGCAGCTCGCCGCCGTCGCACTGGATGTCGACCTGGCCGGGATCGACCGTGGCCTCGCACGACGCCATGCAGCTCGCATACGCGTCGACCGAGACCTCGCAGTGCGGCGGGCGCGAGTCCACCTGCAGATCGGCGTGGCCTGCATCGCGGAGCGCCGCGATCTCGGAGCGCAGGCGCGCATCGACGGTCGCGCACATGTGCTCGAGGTCGTCGCCACCGGCGTTCATGTCGGCGTCGCTCATGCCGAGCGCGTGGCCCGTCACCTGACAGGCGTTCGTGAGATCGCGCTGGATGCCGTTCGCGGCGTCCTGCCACGCGATGGTCGCGGCGAAGAACTCCTCCAGCTTCGCCGCCGCGTGCGTGTCGCCGAAGTCTTGATTGCACGAGCCCATGTCGCTCGTGGTCCCGCCGCCGCCTCCGCCCGCATGGTGCGAGCGCGGTACGCAGCCGCCGAACACGAGCCCAGTTCCAACGATCCCCAAGGAGCCCCAACGAACGATGTTTGGTCGCATGCCGCGGACCCTAACCGTGCGGCGAGGGCGCCATCAAGCGCGGCGGACGCGACCAGACGTGGCGGGCCGGCCCGTGCTATTCCATGAGACCGATGTCGGATCAGGCTTCGGGGGGCAACGCGAACAAGCCGGGGAGCAATCCTCCGCCGGGCCCGGGCGTCGCTGCACCCTCGGCGGTTCATCACCTCGCGGTCAAGGTGCGCGACCTCGATCGCGCCGAGGCCTTCTACGCAGGCGTGCTGCAGCTGACGATCACGCGTCGGCACGACGACGAGCGTGGTCGGCCGCGCTCGATCTGGTTCGGTCTCGGCGGCACGACGTTCCTCGCCGTCGAGCGCGCCGAGCGCGGCGAGCCCGTGCGCTTCGACGACGCGCCCGGATGGCACTGCATCGCGCTCGCGATCCCGCTCCAGGAGCGCGAAGCGTGGCGCGCGCGCCTCGCCGAGAAGGGCTTTCCCGTCGAGCACGAGACGGCCTACACGCTCTACGTGCGCGATCCGGAGGGCGCAGTCGTCGCGCTCAGCCACCATCCCGTGTCGATCGCGGGCGTGAGTGACGCCAACGCCGATCCGGCTGCGGCGCCAGCAGGCGTCACCGCGCGTCTCGCAGCGCTCGTCACGCTCTCGGCGGCGCTGCTCGCGCTCGGCCTCGCGAGCCACGCGAGCGCGCAGCGCGCCCCCGTTCCGGTCGACGACGTGCTCCTGGTCGGCTCGTCGTCGGTGAACGGCGCGTTCGGACGGCTCATCGAGAGCGAGCTCGAGCACGCGGGCATGCACGTACGACGCGTCGCGCACTCGGCGACGGGCCTCGCACGCCCCGACTACTTCGACTGGCAGGCGGAGATCCCGCGGCTCGGAGATCTGCACGGTCTGCGCGGCGTGCTCGTCACGCTCGGCGGCAACGACACGCAGCCGCTCCGGCTGCGCGACGAAGATCCTCGAGAGGGCCCCGGCGACGCGATTCGTTGGGTCGACGAAGCGCGATGGAACGCGCTCTACACGCAGCGTGTGACGCGCTTCGTCGATGGCCTCTGCGGCGCCGGGGCGCCGCGCGTGCTCGTGATCCTGCCGACCGATGGCGTCAGCGACGACTGGTCGGATCGCGTCCACCGCGTCCAAGAAGCCCAGATCACGGGGACCCATGCTTCGCGCTGCGGGACCGTCGTCGACCCGCGCGCCGTCTCGACGCGCGACGCGCGCGCGACGGTCGACGGCGTGCATCTCTCGCGTCGCGGCTCGCGCTCGGTCTGGGAAGTCATCGCGCCGATCGTGCAGCGCGCCCTCGCGGGCTGAGCGAACGTCCGAGCTCAGTCGCAGCCCGTGCCGTCGAGGCCGGGGATGACGATGTCGACCTCGCGGACCTCGAGCTCGGTGACGCCGTCACCGCGCAGGATCACGTGCATGCGGTAGCGCTGCGCCGTCGCCATGCGTGGGATCGCGTCGTCTCGGAGCAGGATCCGGAAGGAGATCTGCGTTCCCGGCCGCACCGCATCGAAGTGATCGCCGCGATCGATCGCGCCATCCGCCGGAATCGCGCCCGCGGTGACGACACCCCGCACGAACGTCGTAACGTCGACCGCGTCGCCCGGCGCATCCTGCAGCACGACATCGACCGAGATCGGTACGTCGGTGACGAGCGTACGCACCGCGTCGACGACGCTCTCTCCGAGGCCTGCTCCGTCTCCGCCGATCGGGAACACGAGCGGTGTGCCGTCGCTTGTGACCGCGCCCGTGTCGCGTGCGAGCGCCGTGACGTCCGCGAGCCCGTTGCCGTCGTCGGGCGTCCCGCTGAAGATGCCGATCACCTTCGCGCCGATCGATCGGAGCGCGGCGACCGTCTCGATGTACGAAGGCGGCACGGGCACGACGTCGGTCCCGTATTCGTCGGAGCGGCCTGGGCCGTCGTGGGCCTCGGCATCGGTGAAGAGCAAGAAGATGCGCGCACCTCGCTGCGAGAAGCACGGATACGCGACGGCGCCGTCGGCGCAGCTCGAGCTGGGAACGAACCCCACGATGCCGTTGCCCGTCGCCGAGAGGTAGAGCGCCGGCACGTAGGCCTCGGGTGGATCGCCACCGCTCTGCAGCGCGAGCCGACCCGTCGCCGCGACGAACGTCGCGAGGTCCGCCGTGCTCGGCTGCACGAGCCGGAACACGTCGTCGCCGTCGGAGCCGTACAAGCGGAGCGGATAGTCGGCGAAGCGTCCGAGGCTCAAGCGCACGTCGGGAATGCTCGCGGCGATGCCGGGGGCGATCGTGTCGGCGATGCGGCTCTGGATCGTCGCGATCTCGCCGCCCATGCTCCCGGTCACGTCGACGAGGAAGTAGATGTCGGCCTCTTCGATCCGCGCGACGAAGTCGACCCGCAGCTCGGTCGGCGGATCCATCGGCGGCACCTCGACGCACCAGCCCGCCGGCACGAACGCATCGACGACGAGCGCGTCCCGACCACCATCGTGGCCCGCATCCGGTCCCGCATCGGGAAGTGGCGGGACGCGCAGACCGGTCTTCGCACCACAGGCCGACGCGAGGATCGCGAGCGCGAAGACCCCGTGTCTCAGGGACATCCGAGCCCGTCCATGCCCGGAACGACGAACAACACGTCCTCGGAGCCGACGCGGCTGCGCCCCGCATCGCGGAACACGACACGCGCACGGATCTCGCGTCGCATCGGGCTCGGCGGGAGCACCGAGCCGTCGACGTCGATCTGGAACGTGAGCTGCGTTCCCGGGATCACGCCCGTGAACCCGTTGCCGGAGATCCCCGTGACGTTTCCCATCGGGCTGGCGGACACGGCACGCACGGCGGTGACGAGCGTTCGTGCATCGATCGCGTCGCCCGGCACGTCCTCGACGCTCGCCGACACGTCGAGCGGCACGCCGTCCGCCAAGCGCTCGAGGGCCATCACGACGTCGTGCCCGATCTGATCGCCTGCGTTGCCGATGTCGAAGACGAGCGGCATGTGGTGAGTGTCGACGTCCATCACGAGCTGCGTGAGATGCGGCAGCGGCGAGGGGCGTCCGGGATCGCTCGCGCCGAGCCCGATGACGGTGACGTCGATGTTGCGCAGCGCGGCGACCGTCTCACCGTACTGGTGCGGCGCGGGATCGGTGAACGTGTAGGGCGCGATCGGCGCGATGCCGGGCGGGCCGTTGTGCATCGGTGCATCGGTGGCGAGCAGCACCACGCGGAACGCGTCGGCGCGGAAGCACACGCCGCCGGTGCCGCCCGAAGGACAGCCGAACGAAGGGTCGATATAGGGCGGCAAGCCCTCGCCCGTCGCGACCTGGAAGAGGCCTTCGATATCGGCCTCGGGGTCGTCGAGGTTGCCCCACGACGGGATGCCCTCGAACGCAGCCGTGAGTCGCTCGATGTCGGTCGTGATCGGCGAGCGCAGCTCGTAGGGCCGCACGCCGGAGCGCGGATCGGCGTATGGGAAGACCGGGAACTCTCCGAAGAACGCGAGACCGAACTCCGCATCCGGGATCGCGGACGTGACGCCGGGGACGACGACGTCCCGCAGACCGGCGCGCACGTTGTCGATCTCGTCGCGCATGCTGCCCGTGGCGTCGATCAAGAACATCACGTCGACGATCTGGAGCGTCGCAGGGATCGAGAAGTCGGCGGTCACGGGACCGCCCGTGGGCGGTACGAGGATGCAGCGGATCGGCGGGCCAGCGTCGTGGCCGGCATCGAAGGCAGCATCGACGCCGCCGTCGTGGCCCGCGTCGATGTTGGCATCGGGCGCATCGAGCCCCGTCTTCGCGCCACCGCCGGCGCACGCGAGCGCGAGCGCCAGAAGCAGTCTCATGGCGGGCATCCGGAGCCGTCGGCGCCCGGAATCACGATGTCGATCGTCGTGCTTCCGATGCGCGTCCGACGATCGCCGCGGAACACGATCTCGAGCGGAAACACCTGCGGCCCGACACCAGGCGCGACCGAGCCGTTGCGCAGCGTCAGCTGGAACACGACGCGCGTGCCCGTGCGCACCTGTCGGAACACGCCCGCGGCCGTGTCGATCGACGCGACGCCGTCCATCGGCTCCGCGCGCAGTGGCGTGACCGCCTGCACGAACATGCGCGGATCGACGCCGTCGCCCGGGATGGGATCGACGAGCACCGTGTCGATGTCGAAACGGATGACCTGCGCGAGCGTCGTGATCGCGTTCACGACGCTCGCCGAGAGCATCTCGCCGCGCGTACCGATGTCGAACACGAGCGGACGACCGCTGCCATCGAGGGCCTGCGTGTCCGTCGCCACTTGATCCATCTCCGAGCGCGCCATCGGATCGACGCCCGAGAACAGGCCGATCACGCGTACGCCGTGCGCCTGCAGCACCGTCGCAGCATCCGCGTACTGATGCGGCGTGACGCTCGAGAGGAGCCGGGGGCACGCGAAGCTGTACTCGTCGCTGTCGCCCGGCCCGTTGTGCCAGAGGTCGTCGGTGAAGAGCAGGATCACCGGCAGCGCGTCGCTGCGGAAGCACGCGTAGCCGTAGCCGCCCGAGGGACAGCCGAAGCTCGGCGCGATGAACGAACCGAGGCCCTCGCCCGTCACCGTCTGGTACATCGCTTCGACCTGGGCCTCGGGCGGATCGCCGCCGTTCGAGACCGCGATGCCGTTCACCGCCGACTGCACGCGCGCGAGGTCGTTCGTGACCGGCAGCACGAGGTTGTACGCGTGGTCCTCGTCGGTGCCGCAACCCATCGAAGGGAAGTCCGCGAAGACGGCGACTCCGATCTCCGAGTCGGAGATCGCGGCCTGGATGCCTGGCGCGATCGTGTCGCGCAGCTCGGCTTGGATGTGACCGATCTCCTGCGACATCGATCCCGTGATGTCGATCAGGAACACGACGTCGGCGCGACCGAGCTCGACCTGCGTGTCGAGCGGCAGCTCGATCGGTCCCGCGTCGGGCTCGAGCACGATGCACGGGATCGCGGCGTCGGAGCCCGCATCGCGTCCGGCGTCGTGCGGTCCCACGTCGACGCCCGCGTCGATGGAGCGCGCAGCATCGACGTTCGTGTCGGGAACGTCGAGGCCGGTCTTGGCGCCACAGCCCGGCAGCGCCCCCAACGCCGCGAGCAACGACGCGCAGGCGAAGTGAACGGGACGCATCCATCGATTTCTAGCGCTCGCACGCGCGGCCGTCGAGAAGCCTGGGCGGGGCGAAACGGGGCGTTTTCCGACGCTTACGCGGGAAAGGGCGCCGTCGTCCTGCCTGTGACGACCGCGATCGGCAGCGAGCCGGGCAGGCTCGTCACGCGGACGTCGATCACTCCCGCGTGCCGAAGTGCGTCGCATGCGTCCTCGAGCTCGACCGGTTGCAACCGGCGTGCGCGCGCGAGCGCCCACGAGACGACCCCTGCGCGCGCGATGGGAAGCGCCCACGCGATCGTGCGATGCGCGGGGAGCGACGCGACGCGGGCTGCCGCTTCTGCGACGCTCGCCGCGTCGAGCGACATCACGACCGTGTCGGCGATCGAGGGCTCGTTCGTCTCGGTCGCACCGGCCGGCAGCGTCAGCTCGATGCGAGAAGCGCGCACGACGAGCACTCTCCGCGCGGAGAGCGCAGCCAGCGCACGATCGAGCGAGTCGACTCGGAGCGCGATCACGAGCGATCGGCGACCGGACGCGTCACGACCGATTCCTTGGCCGGCGCGGACGTTCGCGGCTCGGGCGAAGGCGTCTCCGCCGGTGGGCGCACCGTATCGCGCCGCTGGATCTCCACGCGTCGCACACGTCGCTCGTCGGCGTCCTTCACGAGGAAGTCGAACCCATCGAGCCGCACGCGCTCACCGACCTGGGGCACGCGACCGGCGAGATCGACGACGAGCCCGCCGAGCGAGTCGAACCCGCCCTCTTCCGCCTTCACGAGCGAGGCCGAGAGCATCTCGCCCAGGTCGTGGATCGAGACGCGGGCGTCGGCCATGTAGCGGCCCGGCTCGATCTCCGTGACCAGCGCTTCTTCGGCGTCGTGCTCGTCCTGGATCTCGCCGACGATCTCTTCGAGCACGTCCTCGAGCGTGACGATGCCGCTCGTGCCGCCGAACTCGTCGATGGCGATCGCGAGGTGCTGACGCTTCTGTTGCATCTCGCGCAGCAGCGCGTTGATCTTCTGCGTCTCGGGGACGAAGAGCACTTTGCTGCGCACGAGCTTGGCGAGCGTAGGCGGCTCGTTCGTGCGGGCGGCCGCGAAGAGATCCTTCGTGTAGAGGATGCCCTCGATCTTGTCGATCTTGTCGCCGTAGACCGGATAGCGGCTGTGGCCTTCGGCGATCGCGCGCTTGATCACTTCGTCGATCGCCGTGTCCTTCGCGATCGCGACCATGCGCGTGCGCGGGACCATGACCTCGCGGACGAGCGTGTCCTTCAGCTCGAGGACGTTGAGGAGCATGTCCGCGTCGGCGCCCTGCAGAGAGCCTTCTTCTTCGCGCTTCTCGATGAGGTGCTCGACCTCGCGCTCGGCGATCTCCGGAGCCACGCCGACGGAGTCTTCCGGGAAGTAGCGCTCGGTGAGGCGCGCGACGAGCTGGATCGGGAACGCGAGCGGCGCGAGAAGCAGCTCGAGCGGGTAGCACGCGCGCAAGAGCGGCAGCGTGAGCGAGTTCGCGCGCGAGCGGGCGAACGTCTGCGCGATCTCGGCGAGGATCGCGTACGCGAGCGCGGCGGTGAACACCGAGCCGAGCACCAGCCCCTCGTCCTCGAGCACGAGGGCGACGAGATGCGCCGTGAACGCCGACACCGACGCGACCGAGAGCACGCGGCCTGCGAGGATCCGGGCGCGGATCGTCTTGCGGTGCTCCACCAGACGCGCGGCGGTCTTGCCGTCGCGTCCCCCTTCGTCGCGCAGCGCGAGGACGCGCTCCGGCGGCAGTGTGGCGAGCGCCTGCGTCAGCCCCGAGAGCACGGCGCCGACGAGCGCCGAGACCACGATGAGCAGGACCTCCGGAATGGGTCCCCCGAAGGTGGACCCACTCTGCAGGAGCAGCGCATGAGAGAGTGGAGGCACGTGCGGTTTGCGGGCGGGGGTCTTCGGCGATGCTAGCGACCACGGATCTCGACCGCAAGGGAGCCCCACCCGGATTTCCCAGAAAGATGGCGAAATCGGGCTGTAATTGTCCTACCGACCGGATGGGCGGCTGTTACACTCCCCGCTGCCATGCGAACCGCGACCGTCGCATCCGGCGAGCATCCGGCCGAGCCGGGGAGCGGCGACGCACGCAGGCTGGCGCGCACCCAGACCAAGATTCGCGTCGGGGCGGTGGTGACCTCCAGCATGGTCGACCCCGGCCGTGTGGCCGATCGTCTCAGCGAGGTGCTGAAGCGGCGCGTCGTGCTCCGGACGTACTCGTCGTACGCGCGCGTGGTCGAGGCCGTGGGGGACGGCGACGTCGATCTCGCGTGGCTTCCGCCCATCGCCTACGTGCGCGCGCGGCGACAGGCGTGCGTGGAGCTGCTCGCGACCGTCGAGCGCGGCGGCAAACCGGCCTATGCATCGGCGCTGCTGAGCCGTCCGGGGATCATCCGTCACGTGCGGGACTTCGAGGGCAAGCGCGCGGCGTGGGTCGACAACTGGTCGGCCGCTGGATACGTGATTCCGAGGCGCATGCTGCGCGAGCGCGGCGTCTCGCCCGATCTCGTCCTCAAGGCGCAGGGCTTTCTGGGCGGCTACGACGCGGTGTTCGATGCGCTCGCCAGCGGCGCGGCGGACATCGGCGCATCGTTCTGTCAGATCGATACGAAGGGCGTGATCGTGCGTCGGCCCTGGACCGACGATCTCACGATCCTCGCGGTGAGCGAGGCGATCCCGGGCGACACGTT
>CAYSCF010000226.1:0-11061 GCA_964429305.1 uncultured Sandaracinaceae bacterium
CTGCATGGGACGCACACGCACGAGACAGCTGACGATCGCGTATCGAAGACACGGTGGGGCGAGACCCGGAGCAGGTCGCAAGCCCAAGGGAGAGAAGGCCGGCGTCTCGCATCGCACGCGAGGCGAGCTCGGCGGCAATCAGCCCGTGCTGGTCACGCTGAAGATACGAGCGGGCGTGGCGAACCTACGCGCCCGTGCTCGGTGCCGCGTCGTCCTGCGCGCGCTCCAGAAGGCGAAGGAGAGGCTCGGGGTGCGTCTCGTCGAGTTCTCCGTGCAGCACGATCACGTCCACATCGTCGCGGAGGCGAAGGACGCAGAGTCGCTCGCGCGCGCGATGAAGGGACTGGCCGTGCGGCTCGCGCGGCAGCTCAACCGGTCGCTCGAGCGACGCGGCACGGTGTTCGCCGATCGCTACCACCACCGCGCGCTCACGACGCCGCGCCAGGTCCGCAACGCGCTCGCGTACGTGCTGTGCAACGCACGGAAGCATCGCGTCGCGCCGCACCGCACGGGTTGGGTCGATCCGCTCTCCACCGCGCCGTGCTTCGACGGTTGGACGCACGCCGCGTCGAACGACGTCGAACGCATCACGCCCACTCCACGAACGTGGCTGCTCCGCGTCGGCTGGCGACGCGGAGGGCTCATCGATCCCGATCACACGCCGAGCGCGATGACTTGATTGAGCAGAGATCGTTCTGCGGAGGAGCGGTCAGCACGGGGCGCGGGGCAGCGCCCCGCATGAGCCGAGCGGCAGCGAGGCGTAGCGACATCGGCCGCAGATGAGCCCGGCCGCGAGGCGCTCCGCGACGCTCGCGCTCGAAACGCCCCGCGCTATCTGCTGCTGCGGCTCGCTGATGGCACTGCGGCAGCCAGCAGCGAGCCCTCGGATGTCACGGCCCCGTGCCGGAGATCATCTTCGCGATGTGCTCCTCGGCCGTCGCGGCGGCTCTGCCGAGCGACCACGGGAACGTGGGCACGGGGAACATCACGCTCTCGAAGTGCTCGTAGAACATGAAGGCCTCCGACGCGATGTCGAAGGGATAGACCCACTCGGGGAACATCTGATCGGCGATCGACATCGCCGACACGAGCGCGCCTTCTTCGGAGTCGACCGTCGTGTTGTTGCCTGCGAACCAGATGTGGCCGAGGCCCTGCACGCGGTGCAGCTCCTTCTTCGCCTGATCGAAGAAGCTCGCCACCCAGCGGCCGTGACGCCACTCCTTCTTGTAGAGCGTCTTGGCCGGATCCGGCAGCTTCGCGTTGCTCGCGTCCGCGTACATCGAGACGTGACAGTCGACTGGCGTACCGAGGATGTTCTTCATCAAATACGTCTGGAACGCGTTGGTGAGATCGTAGGGAAGGCCGTAGTCGTTGCCGCCCGGCGCCGTCTGTCCCATCGAGTACGTGCCGACGAACTGGCCGTCTTCCTTCTTGTCGCGCAGCGTCGGCGACAGGCACTCGTCGTCCTGGTGGATGTAACAAACGCCGGGGATGAGCGCGAACTTGCTCGCCGCGATGTAGTCCTTCTGCGACGCGTAGAGAGCGTTCTGCGGGTTGTCGAGGATCGATCGGTTCGTCGTCATGTCCGTCGTGAGCACGACGTCGTCGAACACGTCGACCTTGCGCGGCACCGGGAGCATCGGGTTCGCCGCCGCCGCGACCACGTCGGCCGTCGCCGCGTGCTCGATCGTCACCTTCTTTCCGCCCGACGACGGATAGACCGCGAGCACCGTGCGGCCGCACTGGATGTTCGCGCCCTTCGTCTTGGCGTAGCTCGCCATCGCCGCGACCCACGCGGTCGCTCCGTCGGTGAAGCGATCCCAGCCCTTGCCCGGCTCGGTGAAGCAGCCGTACGGCCCGAGCGCCTGGATCACCGGCAGCTTCGTGAAGATCGGGAAGAGATCTTCGAACGTGGTCTCGAGCAGGTCGCCCGTGCCGTAGCCGTTGATGATGGAGAGATAAGGTATGAGCAGGTAGCGGAAGAAGTTGGTCGTCCAGTCGACGCCCTTCACCTGCAGGTAGCGCTCGACCTGCGTCGAGAACGTGATCCCGTCGAGCGGCGTGAACGGCCCCCACGCGACGTCTTTCTGGAAGTTCGCGGCCTGCGTGCGCGTCGTGTAGTCCCAGCACGGCGAGAAGCGCGGCCCACTCTGGTAGTCGGGGAAGTTGCCCCAGTTGAGCGTCGGGCCGAACGACGTCGAGATCTTCAGCGCCGCGTGCGGCGTGAGCTTCACCGTTCCGGCGAACTCGGGCAGCTGCAGCTGCTTGTAGAGGTTCGGATAGAGCGTGGGGCAGACGAACTGCACGCCGATGTCGACCGGATAGACGGTCGTACCGGCGGGAACCGGGTTGGCCGCGTCGTTCACGTGGCCCTTGCCGGCGCCGTCGAACCAGATCCCGATCGTGCGCGAGTGACCTCCGACCTCGTCGTCGTCGTGGAACACCGTCACGTCGACCAGCGTCTGCGTCTCGGGCCGCGAGAGCGTCCACGCGAGCGCGCATCCTGCTGCGCCGCCACCGATCACTGCGATTTGCTTCTTCGTCATTCGCCCCTCCGAGCACGGGAACTCGTGCGCGCGCGATGGTGGCAAACTGCTACGCGCCACGGCAATCGGAACCGAGGATCAGTGGTCGCGCGCGCATGAATACACGCCGGCTGTTCCTCTCGCAGACTCGCGCGCGGCTGCGCTACGCTGCATGCGGGTGGGTGGATCGACGGAAGTGAAGAGCTCTCGGTCGCTACCGAGCTTGGTGGCGTATGGTCGTGGTCTGCCCGATGGCTGGGGCTCGTACCCTGCGTGTCGCGCCAGCGCGTCGCTGCTCGGCTCGCTCGAGACGGCGGGTGTTCTGGAAGATCTCGTCGGCCTGCCCGCGGAGATCGAGTCCTACGTTCGTCCCATCGTCGAGCCGTGGATCCCCGAGGTGGTGCACGTCGCCGTCATGCTCGCGCTCCGCGATCAGCGCTTCACCGGGCCGAATGGCGAGGCCGCGTTCGTCACGTGGCTGCATCGCTTGAATGGTGAGCTGATGATCGATCGATCCGGCCTCGGACCGCAGGCGGCGCTGCATGGCCTGCCGGGGCTCTGGTCCGCTCTGCACGAGGGCACGGAGATCCGCGTGATCGAATCGCGCAGCGGCTCGGCGCTCGTGGCCTACCTGTATCCGGAGCCGCTCTTTCCTTCGCTCGCGAACCGATGGCGGCGCGACGCGATCGCGGGCTACCTGGTGCGCGCCGGTGCGGTGCAGCCGCGCATCACCGATCTCGGCCGGGTCGGCGATGCAACCCACGTCTCGATCACCTGGACGTGATCGTGCATCGTGAACGGCGGTGACCGATCTCCGGCTCGAGGCACGTGATCTCTCGATCAGGTTCGGTGATCGTGTGGTGCTCGATCGCGTCGCGTTCGGTGTGCGTGCCGGCGAGATCGCGGTGCTCGAAGGGCCGTCGGGCGCGGGCAAGAGCACTCTGCTGCGCGCGCTCGCCACGCTCGTTCCGGTGACCAGCGGCGAGATCTTCGTCGACGGCCTCGCGTCGAGCGCGCTCGCGCCGACCGCGTTCCGAAGACGCGTCGCATACGTGCCGCAGCTACCGGTGATGTTCCCCGGCACGGTCGCCGACAACGTCGCCGCCGGCCCGCGCCTGATCGGTGAGCAGCCGACCGCAGCGTGGATCGCCCCGCGCCTCGCGCGCGCTGCGCTCCCAGCGTCGATGAGCGAGCGACGCGCGGCCGATCTCTCGGGCGGCGAGAAGCAGCGTGTCGCGATCGCCCGCGCGCTCGCCCTCGATCCTGAGGCCATCCTCTTCGACGAGCCGACCTCGGCGCTCGATCCCGAGACGCGCGACGCGATCCTCGAGCTCGTGCGCAGCTGCGCGCGCGATGGACGGGCCGTCGTCGTGGTCACGCACAGCGCGCAGGACGCCGCCGCGCTCGGCGGTACGCGATGGCTCTGCGAGCGCGGCCACGTCGAACGGAGCGCGCCGTGATCGCACCGGTGTCGGCATGGGGGATCGCGATCGTGCTCGTCCTGATGCTCGGCGCTTCGATCGTCGTCTCGCAGCGTCAATCGCTCGGTCTCGAGCGCGACCTCGTCCTCGGCTCGCTGCGCGCGGCACTGCAGCTCGTGCTCGTCGGATTCCTGCTCCATCTCGTGTTCGATCACGAGCGGCCGGAGTGGGTCTTCCTCGTGCTCACCGTCATGCTCGCCGTCGCGACGTACACCGCGGCGCGCCGCGTCGACGAGGGGCCGCCGCTCTCGCGCATGCTGCTGCCGAGCTTCCTCGCGATCGCGGCCGGCTCGAGCGTCGCGCTGGTCCCCGTGTTCGCGCTCGTCATCGTGCCGGAGCCGTGGTTCGAGGCGCGCTATCTGATCCCGATCAGCGGAATGATCGTCGCCAACGCGATGAACGTGGTCGCGCAGATCCATCAGCGCATCTTCGCGGCGGCACGCACCGATCGAGCGGAGATCGAACAGTGGCTCGCGCTGGGAGCCACGCCGAAGCAAGCGCTTGCGCGTCAGAGCCGTGATGCGTTGCGTGGCGCGATGATCCCGACGATCAACGGTCTGTTCACCGTCGGCCTCGTGGCTCTGCCCGGCATGATGACCGGCCAGGTCGTGAGCGGTGCCCCGCCGGAAGGCGCGGTGCGTTACCAGATCGTGATCATGTACCAGCTCGTGATCGTCGCCGCGGTTTCGGGCGGCGTCGCGACGTACCTCGCGCGACGGTCGCTGTTCACGCAGCGCGGCCAGCTGCGCGAGCCGTGATCGCCCGAGCCGAGCGCTCCTCACTCGATTCGGGGCGCGAAGCTCGTGTAGAACGGCGGGCATGGACTTCGAGCTGGAGCTGGGCACGGACGTCCCCGGGGATCTCGATCTCGATGCGTTCATCGAGGACGCGCCGCACGACGTGTACGTGCGCGGGATGTTCATCTCTCGGGCGCACGCGATGTTGGGCGCGCGCTTCGAGCAGCTCCGGCCGCGCTTGATCGCGCCGCCGCGCGGCGGCTTCACGTCGTTCACCGCGTATCCGATCAAGGACTTCCATCGCGTCGTGATCGAAGCGGCGCGCATCGCGTATCCCGGCAAGAGCGACACGCAGCGTGTGCGGCTCTTCGCGCGGCGCGACATCGAGGTCTACGCCGGCTCGACGCTCGGCCGCGTCACGATGAGCGTCGTGTCGAGCCCCGGGGATCTCATCCAGCGCTTCGAGGACGTCTACGCGCGCATGTCTCCCGGTCCGTGGGGGATGAGCGCCGAGCGCCTCGGCCCACGCGCCGCCCGCGTCGTCGTACGGAATCTCGCGGGCGTCTGGACGTACATCGTCGGTCAGTGCGAGGGCGTGTGCACGAGCATGGGCGAGATCCCGCGCGTCCGCGGGAGCACCGGCGCCAAGAGCCTGGACTTCACCATCGAGTGGTGACGCTCGACGCTGCGTGCGGCGTGCGTAGCTCGACATCATGCAGATCCGCCGAATCCTGGCTCCGACCGACTTCTCGCCTGCCTCGGTGGCGGCCTTCGAGTACGCGATCGACCTCGCGCTCCAGACGAAGGCGGACATCGTGCTCTGTCACACGTGGGAGCTCTCGGCCTACGCGTCGCCGAAGTCGAGCCTCGCGATGGGGATGAAGCGAGACATCGAAGCGGAGCTCGACCGCTTCGCGGCCCGCGCGAACGGACGCGTGCCCGTCCGATGCATCGTTCTTCTCGGGCCGAGCGCCACGGAGATCGCCGACGCCGCCGATCGAGAGCACGCGGACTTGATCGTGATGGGCTCGACCGGTCGCACGGGCCTGCCCCACGTCCTGCTCGGGAGCGTGGCCGAGCGCGTCGTGCGGCTCGCACGTTGCCCCGTGCTGACGGTGCGATCCCGCGCGAGTGTCGCCGCTTAGACCCTGCGACGGAGATCAGAGCGTCATTCGGTCGCCGCGCTCCGGGATGCGCACGTCCGGCAAGCCGCGCTCGGTCAGGAGCGCCGCGAGCACGCGTTGCGCAGGCAGTTCACCGTGGACGAGCGCGACGGAGCGGAGCGCGCCCCTCTCGCGCACCACGTCGGCGAACGCGACGAGCTCGTCTTGCCCCGCGTGCGCCGAGAACCCGTTCAACACGACCACCTCGCAGCGGCGATCGTGCTCGACGCCGAAGATGCGCACGCGGTCTCGTTTCTCGACGAGCCGGCGTCCGAGAGTGTGCTGCGCTTGGAAGCCGACGATGGCGACGCTCGAGCGCGGATCACCGATCGCAGCGCGCAGGTGGTGCAGCACACGGCCCGACTCGCACATGCCGCTCGCCGCGAGGATGATCGCCGGTGCGTCCGACGCGGTGATCTGCTTGCTCTCCTCCGAGTCCGCGACGTAGCGGAGGCCCGGCAGATCGAACGGAGACTCGCCGCGATCGAACATCGCGCGCACGGGCGCGTCGTAGCACTCCGGGTGCATCCGGAAGACGTCGGTCACCTTCATCGCGAGCGGCGAGTCGACGTAGATCGGCACGGCCGGCAATCGGTGCTGCGACCCGAGCGTCTTCAGCGTCAGCACGATCTCCTGCGCGCGCTCGAGCGCGAACGTGGGCACGATCACCTTGCCGCCACGGGCGAGCGTGCGACCGATCGTCTCCGCGAGCGCGTCGTCCATCGCCGCACGGGAAGGATGGATACGATCGCCGTACGTGCTCTCGAGCAAGAGCGCGTGCGCTCCCTCCGGCACTTCGGGGTCGCGGAGGATCGGCATGCCCGTTCGTCCGAGGTCGCCCGAGAACACGAGGCGGCGCGTCGCATCGTCGTCGACGATGTCGAGCACGACGATCGCGCTGCCGAGCACGTGACCCGCGTCGAGGAACGTCAGCGTCATGCCCGGCGCGATGACCGTCGTGCGCCGATACGGCAGGCCGACCATCGCGCGCAGCACAGCAGCGACGTCGTCGGTCGTGTAGAGAGGCTGGACCGGCTCGCTGTCGACCTCGCCGCGCTCGATCAGCCGGTTGACGTGACGTGCGTCGGAAGCCTGGATGAGCGCTGCGTCCTCGAGCATCACCGCCGCCAGATCTCGCGTCGCATGTGTCGTGAAGACGGAGCCGCGGAAGCCCGAGCGCGGCAGCACCGGCAGGGCACCGGAGTGATCGATGTGCGCGTGCGAGAGCACGACGGCATCGAGCGTGGCCGGATCGAAGGGCAGATCGCGATTGCGCACCGCAGCCTCGCGCCGTCGGCCCTGGAAGACGCCACAGTCGAGCAGCACGCGCGCGCGCGACGTCGCCACGAGGTGCATCGAGCCAGTGACCGTCTGCGCCGCGCCCAGGAACGTGACCTCGATGCTCACGACGTGTGGCCTTCGTGCACGGATCGATGGTCGAGTGACACGCCGGCGCGCCGCGCGAGCTCGGTGTCGATGAGCTCGTGGAGCGCGCCCGCCACCTCGTGTCGGATGCGACGCAGCGTCTCAGGGTCGTCTTCGGCACCGGCCGCGGACTTCACGGACACGGGCTGGCCGACCAGGAACGTCACGCGCGTCAGGTGCGGAATCGGCAGGATGCGCGAAGGCAGCGGCAACGGCAGACCGTGCCCAAGCCACCGAGCGCCGCGGCGGTACGCATTGCCGACGAAATCGAAGAGCTCGTCGGTGCCGATCGATGCGACCGGGATCAGAGGCGCGCCGTTGTGAATCGCGGCGCGCACGAAGCCATAGCGCGCGCCCCAGAGCAGTCGATAACGCAGCTCGCGCGGCTTGACGGCCTCGCGCAGTCCACCCGGCAGCACGACGACGAGCTCTCCACGCGCGAGCAGTCGATCGAGATTCTCGGGCGTGCCGTCGACCGTTCCCATCGCAGCCGCGACACGCCGCAAGAACGGGACGCGCCACCAGAGGTGCTCTCCGAGCGCCCACGCCGTACGGCGGCGGCGGCGCCAGATCGCGGCCATCAGGAACACGACGTCCCAGCCGAACGCGTGATTGACGACCAGGATCGCAGGGCCGTCGGGCAGGTGCTCCAGCCCGTGGACCTCGATGCCGAGACGCGTCGCGACGCGATCGACCCAGCCGAAGAGCCGGTCGGCCTCGACCGGGTCGAACGAGGCGAACGCATCGGATCCTGCAGGGGCGAATCCGTCGATGCTCATGCGGCCGCCGGGACCGGGTGCGACGCGATCGCCGCGCGACGCGCGTTCTCGACCATCAAGAGCTCGCCGAGGTTCTCCGCATCGAGCACGCCCACCAGCTCGCCCTCGTCGAGCACCACCATCGTGCGTCGACCGCTCGCCTCGAGGCGCGGGAGCGTGTCTTCGAGGAGCTCGCCGGGAGAAGCGATCGCGAAGTCCCGATGCATCAGCTGCTCGACCGACACGCTCATGTCGCCGCGCGCCATGCCCCGCAGTACGTCGCCGCGCGTGAGAAGCCCCACGACCCGCCCGTTCTCCTCGACCACGAAGTCGTGTGGACGGTCGGCGAGAATCCGCTCCGCCACCAGCGCGAGCGATGCATCGCCGGACAGCGCATCGACGCGCTTCGTCATGACGCGCGCGATGGTCACGCCCTCCATCGCGTGTCGCACGTCCTCGCTCACCATCTCCATGCGGCCCGCGCTCCACACGAAGAGCGCGATCAACGCGAGCACCGGCTGCAGCGCGAGGCCCACGATGCCGAGAACGAGCGCGACCGAGCGACCCACCGCCACGGCGATGCGCGTCGCGCGCGCGCGCTCGAGGAAGATCGACAAGAGCGCGCGGAGCACTCGGCCGCCATCCATCGGGAACGCGGGAAGCAGATTGAACGCGGCGAGCCCGAGGTTCACCCAGAGCAATCGGACGAGGACGGGACCGCCGACCAGCGTCGCGCCGGTGAGACCGACGGAGTGATCGAAGGCGAACAGGAACACGCCGATTCCGATGGCGAGCACCACGTTGACGAGCGGCCCCGCGATCGCGACCAGGAGCTCCTCGATCGGGCGCGTCGGCATGCGCGTGAGCGTGGCCAGGCCACCGATCGGCAAGAGAACGATGCGCGTGGTCTCGAAGCCGAAGCGACGCGCGACGGTGGCATGGCCGAGCTCGTGGAGCACGACCGTCGCGAACACGAGCGCCATGAAGCCAGCGCTCTCGACGCCGTCTTCGAGCGAGCCGCCCGACGCGAGAGGCGCGAGCGCGATCCACGCGAGAAGCACCAAGAAGGTGACGTGCACGTCGATCGGGATGCCGAGAACGCTCCCGATGCGGATCGCCCACGGATGTCGATCGTTGCGGGCGCTCGGCGAGGAGCGCGGGAGTGAGTCGTGCGGTGTCGTCATGGTCTCGGCATCGGGCGGTGCAATCGGAGCACCAGCTTCGGTCACGCGACTTTCGGCGGCTTCTCCCGGACGCACGCACGGCGTGCGCGTCGCCGAGTAGGAGCTCGCGCAAACCTTGCGCCTCGGGCGCGCGCGCACGAAGGGATGCGAGGCATGTCGCTTGCTGACCGACCGGCATGAGCGACGCCGCAGTCACCGGATCTCAACCGACGCAACGAGCGCTGCGTCCGAAGACGAGCCTCGGCGCGCTCGTGGATCGCGAGAGGAGGCGCCAGCTCTGGCGTCGCGTGACGCTCGTGATCGGGCTCGTCGTGGTCGTGGCTGGCGGCGTCGGCGCGTGGCTCGTCACTCGTCCGCAGCCCGTTCCGCTCGCGCAGCGATTTCGGACGCAGCCCGTGACGGTCGGCGACATCCATCGCGAGGTGGAGGCGAGCGGACATCTCGAAGCGGAGTCCACCGTCTCCGTCGGCGCGGAGGTGTCCGGCCGCGTCCTCGAGGTGCTGGCCGACTACAACGACGCCGTCACCGAGGGTGAAGTGCTCGCGCGCTTCGACGCACAGTCGATCGACGCGCAGGTCGCCGAGATCGAAGCCGCCATCGCGGCCGCGCGCGCGACGCTCGCGCAGACCGAGAGCGACCGTGATCAAGCGGAGGCCAACCTCGGCCGCGCGGAGCGGCTCTTCGCTGCACATGCGTCCACCGGGGCGGATCACGACGCGGCGACGTTCGCGTTCCGTGCCGCGGAAGCGCGCGTGCGTGCGGCTCACGCGCAGATCGCGTCGCAGCAGGCAGCTCTTTCTGTCGCACGTACGAGCCGGGAGCACACCGAGATCGTCTCGCCCATCGGCGGCATCGTGATCTCGCGCAACGTGGATCCCGGTCAGACCGTCGTCTCGGCGCTGCAGAGCCCGGTGCTCTTCGCGATCGCCGCCGACCTCCGTCGCATGCGCGTGATCGCGGCCGTCGACGAGGCGGACGTGGGCGAGGTGCACGCGGGCCTGCACGCGACGTTCACGGTCAACGCGTTTCCGAATCGTACGTTCGCCGGAACCGTCACCGAGGTGCGCAACGCACCCGTCGTCGTCGAGGAGGTCGTGACCTATGGAACCGTCGTCGAGGTCGACAACGACGATCTCGCGCTGCGTCCCGGGATGACCGCGTCGGTCCACATCGGCACGGGGTCCACGAGCGGAGTTCTTCGCGTTCCGAGCACGGCGTTGTCGTTCACGCCGCCCGGCGAGACGGCGGCCACGGGGCCCGAGGTGTGGTCGCTCGCGGGCGAGACGCTCCAGCGCCACGACGTGACCATCGGGCTCGCGGACTCCGAATGGACCGAGATCCGCACCGGCCTCGCCGCCGGAGACGTCGTCCTCACCGAGCTCACGCACGAAGGTCGGTTGGCATATGGCATCGCGCACTGAGCTCGCGCCGATTGCCGGCGCGCCACTCTTGTCCTTGCGCGGCATCACGCGCGTGTACGGCGAAGGCGACGCACGCGTGAGCGCGCTCGATGGCGTCGACTTCGACGTGGAAGCGGGCGAGCTCGTCGCGATCACCGGCCCTTCGGGCTCCGGCAAGAGCACGATGATGAGCATCCTCGGGCTGCTCGAGCTGCCCACGTCCGGCGAGCATCGGATCGAAGGCTTTCCGGTCCAAGATCTCTCGTCCGACGTGCTCGCCGCGCTGCGCAACACGCGCTTCGGGTTCGTGTTCCAAGCGTACAACCTTCTCTCGCGGACGTCGGCGCTCGAGAACGTCGCGATGCCTCTCTTCTACGCCGACGTGCCG
>CAYSCF010000227.1:0-9572 GCA_964429305.1 uncultured Sandaracinaceae bacterium
AGGTTAGGTGAGGGCACACGCGCACCAGTGCGTGACCACGTCGGTGTGGGAGATGGCGAGTGCAGCGCTGCTTCGCTCGGGTCGGCGCCGGCCCCGTCCGCGAGGCTGGGCTCGATCGATACGCGACCCGATCTGCGCGCGCGTGATCCGTCGTCGCCGGAGGACGGCTGCGCATGCGACGATCGGCGCTGCGGGTCGAGCGGGGGAAGATGGCGTATCCCAGCGCGCTCGAGCTCGCGGGCGTCCACGGCTTCACCCCGTCAATCGGCCATGCGGACCCTCAAGAGAAAGCGCACCACGACGTGTGCTTCGTCCTCGAGCGCATCCGCGCGCGCCTCGACCTCGCGATCGGGATGGAGCGCGGCGAGCGCGAGGCGAGCACGCTCGACGCTCGATCCCACGAAGGGAGCGCCGAGCACGATACCTTCCAACGCGCGCGGCACGGGCAGCCGTCCCGCTTCTTCGTCCAGCACCTCGATCGCGTCGACCGTCGCGTGGGCTCCGCGCTCGACCTGGACCGTGACGTCGACCGGCGCGCTCGCTGTCTCGAGTCCCAGCGATGCGTCGACCGTGCAGTGCGGATATCCCGCGTCACGGCAGCTCTCGAGCATCGCGCGTCGCGTCCGCTCGACCTGCGCGTATACGAAAGGAGCTCCTGCGACGAGAGCCCCCGCGCTGCTCTCGAGGGCCGCGTCGTCGATCGAGACGCGACCGAACGCATGCGCATCGCCTTCTGCGACCGTGATGGAGACGTCCACGTGCGAGCGAGCCGCGTCGAGCGCGATCGCGGGCCGACTCACCGTCACGGTCGCATACGGCGTCTCTTCGTACGCCCGTACGATCGCGGTGCGCAGGCGCGCGCCGATCTCGGTCAGCTCGGGCACCGTGTAGTCGGCAGCGCTCTGCGTCTGCCATGCGCTCCGCGCGATCGCCTCCGCGTCGAGCGCATGCGCCCCTTCGACGTGCACCTCGATGGGCAGTGACATCCGACTCGGAACGCAGCCCGCGCGTGGCTGCGCCCCGCCGCAAGCGGTGACCCACGCGCCCAAGCCGACTGCCATTGCCCAGCGACGCACGCGCCCAGATACGGTCGAGACCGCCAGGTCTTCCCTCCGAGCCAGGGGAGAATGCTCCCGGGCGCGCGTACCTTCGCGCGTGCTCGGATCTCGATGGCGCACTCTGCTCGCAACCACGGGCTTGCTCGCTGGCTGCACGTCGACGGCCCTGCCTTGTGCGGCGTGGCCTGCGGCCGCCGTGCCGACGCGAGACGCCGTCGCGATCGATTGGCTCGACGACGGCGAGCTGCCGACCCTGACCGCCGTGGTCGACGACGTCGCGATGCGTCTGGTCGTCGACACGGGAGCCAACGCCCACATCGTCGACGAGACGGTCGCGTTCTGGGCGCACCTGCCCGACATCACGCCTACGGGCAGCCCGAGCGTCTCGCGCGACGGGACATGGACGGAGACCGAGCCTTTTTTTCGGGATGCGGGGGCCACTCTCACCCACTACCGCGTGCGAGGCCCTGCGCCGCTGAGGATCGGCGTGGCCGCGCTGGAGACGCCGACGCCCGTCGCGACGCACGACCTCTCGACGTGGCGCGCCCATGGGATCGCAGGCTTGTTCTCTCCGCAGCGCGCGGTTCCGCTCGGATCGGCGCTCGAGGTCGACCTCGCATCGCGCACGATCTCGCTGATCGCGCCGAGCGACGCGGACGCCGCGCTCGCGCCGCGTGAGGGCTGGCTCGCGCTCTCGCCGGTCTGCCCCACCAACGACGGTGTGGCTCTCTTCGCGGTCCACGCCGAGATCGCAGGGCAGCCCGTGCTTCTCGTCGTGGACACCGGTGCGACCGGGACATTCGTCGATGGGCGCAGCGACGTGGCTCGGGCCCTCGCACCGCCTGCGACCGAGCCGGGCACACGTTGGGCGCTCGGCGGCCCGTCGGACGTGCGCGTCGCGCGTGACGTCGAGGTCCGCGTGGGCGAGGCGCACGTGCGCATCGCCGTCGACGTCGTGGAGTGGACGGGAACGTGCGACGCCGGGCACACCGACGGCGCGCTCGGTGCCGACGTGCTCCGGCGCTGCCAGTTGATCCTCGGCCGAGATCGCGGCGCGCTCCGATGTCCGGAGGGCCCATGAGAAACGTCGCACGTGCCGTCGCGTCGGGCCTGTTCACCGCGTGGCTGATCGGCTGCGGCGGAGCCCCGGCTGCGGCGCCCGTCTCGGCGACGGCGACGCCATCGAGCGGTGCCGAAGAAGAAGGCATCGACGACGGCGTCGAGGTGCGCCTCGGATGCACGCTCGTCACGCGGGCCGAGATCGATCGGGAGCTCGCGCGTCCACGCGACGTCGGGACGGAAGCTTCCTCGCGCGAGGCTGCGCGCGCGATCGTCGTCCGCCGTCGCGTGGCGATCCGGCTGATGCACGAGTGGCTGCACACGGACCTCGGCCCGGACGAGGTCGAGCAGACGATGCAGAACGTCGCCGCCGGCAACGGAGTCTCCGTGGACGAGCTGCGCGCCGAGCTCGCCCGCCGCGGAATGGACGAATCCAGATACCGCGATGGGCTCGCGGATCTGCTTCGCGCGCAGCGGATTGCCGACAGCTCGGGGGCCATCGACGCGTCCGAGCTCGCCGCCGAGGTCGAGCGTCGCATGGTGTCGAGCCCCGGAGCGACGCGCGACGTGGTGCGTGCCGCAGTGGCCCAGGAGCGCATCCTCGCCATCGCCGAGGCCGCGATCACGCGCCGGCTCGAGGAACTGCAGGCGCTGCGAGCCTACGCGGGCTACTTCGGCTGCGCGGAGCGCTGAGCGTCGATCGTCGGGCCATCCGCGCGCGCCCGGTGATACTGCGGGCGTCCCGAAAGGATCGATGCCGCACCGCGACGACGACGACGCGGCCCGAGCGCGCATCGAGGGGATGATGACGACGCCGCCGCGGCAGCCGCCGCCCGGCGGCCTACTTCACCAGCCGCGCGAGCGCCGGGTCCCGCGCGTCGCTACATCTCGGTGAGCACGTCGATGGCCATCGCGCAGGACGAGACGAGCGCCCGGAGGGCGTGCGACCGACCTGCGCGAGGCGCTGACACAGGCGCTCGCGGATTGGCGTTGAGCCCGTAGACGCCAGCTTGCCCGAGCCGGATGTCGAGCCGCCCACGACACACGGCCTGATTCAGCCCAGCGCCGGATGGCGCTCGGGGGAGTCTACCGGTCGAGCTGCGGTGCTCGGGTACGCGTAGCGCTCCAGATCCACGGACTCCCCTCGCGCCGACGATTACGCCGTCCACGCGACACCGCTCGCGTGCAGTCTCGAGCCAGAGATCGTCGCCGCGACACGCAGCGGCGCTCGCGCGTGGTGCCACGTCGGGAGCGTGGGCACACGCGACCGAGAGCCGCTCGTGACCTTTCTCCGTGCTCGACACAGAGAGGAGCGGGCAGGGCCATCGAACGATAGCAGCGCCGAGGTCGCCGCCTCCGTTGCTGACGCTCTCAGAACTTACCGTTGGCGTTCTTCCATTCACTCTTGGGCGGGATCGTCTCGATCGTGTCCCAGTGCTCGGCGATCTTGCCGTTCTCGACACGGAACAGATCGTAGAACGACGTGGGGTTTCCTCCGAACGTGCCCTCGCTCATCGCGAGCACGAAGTTCCCTTCCCCGAGCACGCGATGGACGCGGGTGTAGCGCATCGCAATTCCTTGCTTGGCCATCGCTGCGAGCGCGTCGCCCAGACCACTGAGGCCGTCGGCGATGCCGGGGTTGTGCTGCACGTAATCGTCGCCTGCGAAGTAGGTCGGCAGTCGTTCCATCTTGCCGGCCACGAGCACGTCTTCGAGGAAGCCCATGACGACGGCCTTGTTCTCGCTCGTCTTCTCTGGCGCGCTCGACCAGGCGGGCCCATCGATCATCGTGTGCCCCGACGGGTTCGGCGCGCTCGGCGTCGTCTGCAGGTTGTCCCAGTGCTCGACGATGTGTCCTTTCTCGAAGCGGAACACGTCGAAGCCGATCTTCGGTCCGAAGAAGTCGTAGTCGGTGTGCGTGAACACGAAGTCGCCGTCCTCGAACGCGCGCACCACCTTCACGCGCGCCGAGCCCTTCGGGAGCTGCGCCAGCACTGCGCCGAACCCCGCGATGCCGTCCGCGACAGCGAGGTTGTGCTGCGTGTAGTGCGCGTGGTCGATGACTGCGGCGGGGCCCGGCTCGCCGGTCTCGATGCTGCGGAGTAGTGCGGTCACCTGCTGCTTGCGGTCCTGGATCATGTTCGCTCCGTGGGTGAAGGGACGCATGGAACATGGCCGCACGCGGCGTGGGAACAAAGGTAGAGTCCGTCCGGCGCATGGTGAAAAATGGACACAGGGGCGAGCCCGTCCCCACCGAGTTCGACAATCGGAGCCGTCCCGGCGCCGAGATCGAGGCGTTTCGACTCTCCGACCTCGCTCGTCGCCTGGGACATGATCACGCCTGGCCGATCGAGCGCGTGGGCTTCCATCTCGTGGTTCTCTATCTTCGCGGACGCACGACCCACATGGTCGATCTGAGTCGTCACGTGTGCCGGCCGGGATCGATCGTACGCGTGCAGCCGGGTCAGGTGCAGCAGCTCGACCTCCGGCCGGGCGTCGACGGAATCATGGTGATGTTCACCGCGAGCTTCCTCTTCCCGGGTCGACCCAAGGCGGGCTCGCTCTGGCACGAGCGATTCTTCGAGGACGTGTCGTGGCCCACACTCATCCCGCTCGGGCGCACGGACTCGGGGCCTGTGCGGCAGTGGTTCGAGCGGCTCGAGCGAAGCTATCGCGATCTACCGCTGTCACCGCTCTCCACGGCCCTGCTCCAGCATCTGCTCTCCGTCGTGTTGCTCGATGTGGCGCATCGCGCGGCCCTCACGAGCGCGCCCGCCGGCTCGGTGCCCGAGGATCGCCAGCGAGTGCGGCAGTTCAAGATCGACCTCGAGCGCAGCTTCCGCGTGACGCGCAGCGTGGGCGACTACGCGCGTCATCTCGGTTGTTCGACTCGCACGCTCGATCGCGCGTGCCGGGTTGCGCTGGGCGCGTCGGCCAAGCGCGTCATCGATGCGCGCGTGACGTTGGAGGCGCGGCGTCTGCTCGTGCACACCGCGATGACCGTGGCAGCGATCGGCGAGGCGTTGGGCTTCACCGAGGCGACCAACTTCGTGAAGTTCTTCAAGGCGCAGACAGGCATGCTGCCGAGCGCGACCCGCGCGGGACGTGTGTGATCGGCGACTTCGATTCCGTATGTTCCGGGGCGAACGAGTAGCGAGATCGACCCTGGTTGCGGGTGCGATCCAGCCGACGAGATGGCAGGTGCCGACGCCTGCCGAGATCGCATCGAGCGCGCACTGGACGTTCGGGATGGTGCCGCCGCTGATCGCGCCATGCGGATCGGTGCGGGTGCCGGCGGCCCGCCGCTGACCGCTTCCCGCTCCTTCCTGCCTTCCGCGGTCGGTCGCCGGGATGACGCCGCCGCCGCGGCAGCCACCGCCTGGCGCCGAGGTCGTGAGACCACGGTCGACGCGCTCACTCGGTCGCGAGCTCGACGCGCAGCGTCTTGACGCCCTCGACCGAGCGCGCTGCACGCTCGATGCGTGCCGCGTCGTTCGCACTCGCCGTTCCGCGCAGGGCATCGTGGCGACGGCGCTCGGTCGACGCATCCCCGACTGGCGCGTCCACAACGGTTGGGCGGCCGAGACTGCGCCGGCAGACGCCGAGCGCGCCGATCCCGGCGTGGCTTCTTACGGGCCCTCGAGCCCCATCACGCTGGTCCCGTACGGCTGCTCGAACCTGCGGATCGCGGAGTTCCCGCCGGTTCGTGAGACCGAGGCAGGTGGGCCGCGATGAGACGGGCGCGCGTCGTCGATGTCGGCCCAACCGACGCTGAGCCGCGTCGACCGGTCGCGCGAAGGTGCGCCTCGATCTGCAGAACGTCGGGCTCAGCGAGGCCGATCGCGGCAGCGGCAAGCCGCGCGCGCTTCTCGATCGCGTGACGATGAGCATCTTCGCCGGCGAATGGTCGGCATGATCGCCGGCAAGAGCACGCTGCTCATCTCGGTATTGGATTCGGCGACCGCTCTCCGGAACGAGCGCGTCGGAGCGCGACACCGCGCCGAGCGGCTCGCCACGCTCTGAGCGGTCTGCGCAGCAACACGAGCAGCACCATGGACGCGACCAGCACCCTCGGGACTGGCGTGCGCGAGGCGTGCACGCGGCAGGCGCACGTGCCCGTCAGCCCTCGAGGCTGCGTCACGCCCGTGCCGCCTGCGATCGTGAGCGACGATGCGAACGCCGGATCCGAGAGGCCGGCGACGTCCGTCCATGCGTGCCCGCGCCAGAGCGTGTCGAAGCTCGTGCCGGTCGAAATCCAGCACGACAGACCGTCGGCTCCCCGCGCGCAGAGATCGGCACGACCATCGCCGTCGACATCGGCCAGGCGCAGCGACGTGTAACGGGGTGTCGCATCCCAACCGGCCGCATCGGAGAGCGGCGGCCCGGCGATCTCGCGCGAGAGCTCGCCGCGGAACGAGAGCCAACAGCGCACTCCCTCGGTCGTACGCCCGCAGAGATCGCTCGTCCCGTCGCCGTCGACATCGGCCATGCGGATCGATGCGTACGACGCGCGCGCATCCCAACCGTCCTCGCCGCGCATCGCCGGTCCGAGTCGGGCGCGATCGAAGCCGCGGCCGGTCGAGAGCCAACAACCGAACCCGTCCGGGCCTCGCCCGCACGCGTCGTCGAGACCGTCGCCGTCGACATCGGCGAGACGGATCGTGCTCGAGAAGCGCGGCTCGCCCCACGCTTCGTCGGTCCAGCGGGGCCCTTCGATGCGCGGACCGAAGCCCGTCGCGCTCGAGAGCCAACACGAGAGCCCCGTCGCAAAGCGCGCACACACGTCGTCTCGGTGATCGCCGTTCACGTCGCCGAAACGGATCGAGCCGTGTCGCGCCACGTCGTCGAAGCCGTTGGCGTCCGAGAGCGCGTCGAGCAGGACGAGCGTCCCGTCACGGCGTGCACAGCGCAGCCCGTCGACCCCGCGTGTGCACACGCCTGCGCGATCGTCTCCGTCGATGTTCGCGAGCCACACCTCCGTGCCGCGCGCACCCGGCGAGGGCGCTCCGAGCTGCAGTGCGGCGGCGCCGCGCTCGAAGTCGGTTCCCGTCGAGCGCCAGCACACGATCGATTCGCCCGTGCGCGCACAGAGGTCGTCCAGGCCATCTCCGTCGACGTCGTTCATCCGGATGGACGCGTACATCGCGCGCGTGCTCCAACCGTCTTCATCGGCCATCACGGGGCCACGCATCGTGCGATCGAAGCCCTGCGCGGTGCTCGTCAGACACTCGAAGCTCACGGGCGTCCTGATGCACGCGTCGGCGCGGCCGTCTCCGTCGACGTCGCTCGCGGTGCGGGAGAGCAGCATCGCCGCGAGCCAAGCGTCCTCGTGCTCGCAGACGCGGTCGTCGTCGATCGTGCCGTTGCAGTCGTCGTCGAGCATGTCGCACGTCTCGTCGGTGGGCGGGATCTCGCCGATGCAAGGCCCGTACATCGCGTCGATGCATGCTTGGACGCCCGTACGGCACGTGCCCACGTCGCTCCCACACACGCGCGAAGCATCTTCGTCGATCTGCGGGTCACAGTCGTTGTCGCGTCCGTCGCAAGACTCGGCGCGTCCGGGAAAGCGTTGGGCGTCGTGGTCGTCGCAGTCGACGCCCTCGGGTGAGCCGTCGCCGTCCGCGTCGACCGCGCACCCGTCGTGCGCGAAGCCGTGCGCAGGGCTGGCCAGCAATCGGGCCAGCGTCTCGCCGTTCCACGTGCCTGTCTCGGCGATCGGATCTCCGGGATTGTTGGAGTTCCACAGCCTCTGGAACGCTCCCACGTCGTAGAAGGCCGTCGATTGGATGTAGTAGTGCACGCTGTCGGGGGGGTGCCACAAGCCTCCCCACGCGAGGCCGGCGTGGTTCATGCGACCGACGACCGACCCAGCTTCGGCGACGTCCACGGCCGCGCCCGGATTGTGCGTGCCGCGACCGTACTGGTTCGTCGGCGCCGCCGTGCAGCCGCTGCGGCGGCCGTGAGCCCAGCGCCAGTACATCACGTACTGTTGAGCGACGGTGCGAAGCGCGGCGTTGATCGTCAAGCGGCCCCCGGCGGCGGCCGTGTGCAGATCGTCGACGAGCTGCGGCAGCGCGAACGGCAGCGGCGCGCGTACGACGAGGTTCCCGGAGCTGCCGAACTCTTCGAGCGTGCCGGGGTGCATGCACATGATCGTGCTGGCGATTTGTCGCGCGAGCGGAAGGATCTCGGGGGCTTCGCCGCCGCACGAGCCTACGTTGAGCACGTCCGCGACCGTCTGTGCGCGCGCGGTCGAGCCAGCGCCGAGACCGCCGATCACGATCGCAACGCAGAGACCGACTCGAATCGCGTTGGCGTGCACGTGCTGATTCTCCATGAAGATCATGGATGCACGATGCCCCTCGGCGCGACCAATCAATCACGATCAAATCGCCACGAACGAGCCGGCGCGCGGGCAGGCGGGTCGAGCGGGCTCGTGTCGCGAGCCACGCTCGCTGCGCGAGGGGGGCACGGCTCCGGGCTCGATGCGCGCAGATCACGCGCCGATCGCGACGCCGATCGGCAGAGGTGACGCGCGCCCGCCGTCCGTCGCCGCGGCGCCGTCCACAGCTCGTTCAACGGCACCGACGCGCCCGACGTATCGTCGCGGCCGCCCAGCCAAGCGATTTGGTTTCCATCCGAGCGGACGCCGAGCACGTACGAGCCCACGGCTGGGACGACCAGTGCCGTCTCCGGCATGTCCAATCCGCCAATGCGGATTTCGCTACGCAGCGCCGAGTCGCTCCAGTCCCACAGGACCGTTCGGCCCACTACGACCGGATGACCACCACTGTGTCCGATGATCGCACCGCGCGGCGGCTCGAGAGGGCCTCGAGCGCGTCGCGATCACGCGGGCCGCGGACCTCACTGCGCACGAGCCACGTGACGACCGTCGCGATCGCCGCCGCGAAGAGCAGGAACACTCCGATCAACACGCCCACGCTCTGCGCCGGTTTGGGCGGCGGCAGCAGCCACGAGAGCACCGCGACGAGCACGACGCTGAACGTCGTCACGGCGGTTCCGAGATAGAGCGCCTTCGGGTCTCGCACGGGTGGATCGAAGCGCAGACTGCGTCGTTCGGCGATCGTGACGCTCCGAGCGCTCGGTCCCCAGATGGACCGCGCGTGAAGCACGGCGATTCACGACGGCGCCGTGAGGGCTCTCGATGCGAGCGCGTGAGAGGCGCGAAGCCCGCCAGACGAGACGCGAGCGACGGACACCGCGGTGCGGCTCCTCGATCGCCGTCCGCGCCGGATCGAGAGGCCTCGACCTTGTTCGAACGTCGTTCGCCGATGAACGAGGAGCGCGCGATGCTTCCGCCTCGTCGGGCATCGACGATCGGCAAGGCTGCATCGCTCCGGGATCGTCGTTCACTGGCGATCGGGAAGCCTCCAGCCCTTCGGGATCGTCGTTCACTGGCGATCGGGAAGCCTCCAGCCCTTCGGGATCGTCGTT
>CAYSCF010000227.1:9672-11034 GCA_964429305.1 uncultured Sandaracinaceae bacterium
CGACGGCGATCCGTCGCACGACACCGCCGTCTCGAGGGCGAATCCGAGAAATCGACATGCGAGCGATCTTTTTTTTCGCTCGCCAAGCAACTTCGGACCGCGACTGCACGACTCCTTGTCATCAGCGGCGGTCGCGGTGACCGCCCACGAGGAAGGACTGGGTGGAGGTATGGCAACGGAAGTCGAGTTCGCGGATTACGTTCGTGGAGTGCGTGCGAGTGGCCCGTCGGTGGCGGTGCTCGATGCGAGGTTGGAGAAGGCGCAGCCGCCGGACATCACGACGGCGGAGAAGAAGGCGCTCAAGCTCGTGCACGATCGTGCCGCCGATGTCGCGGCGGTGCAGGCGGCGCGCGACCGGCTGGCGCCGGGGCGGCTGCGTCCGGTGCTGCTCTCGTTCTTGAACGACTGGACGGGGCTGTACGACGCGCTCAGCGCGAAGGTCCGCCTGCCACGCACGATCAGCGACGTAGGCGATCGCGCGGAGACGATGCGCGCGTCGCTCTTCCCCGACGGTGTCTCGTTCACGCTGCTCGACGCGGAGAGCGCGTGGAGCGAGGGCAGCCGGCGCCTCCAGCGCATCGACGACGAGGACCTCCAGAGCGAGCTCGTCGCGTTGGTGGGCAAGGAGTTCGTCATGGCGGTGCGCAGCGGCACCGATGCGCTCGGTGCGGCCATCGGCACGAACGACGGCGGCACGGAAGCGCCGAGCAGCTCGGCGCTGCAGGAAGCGATCGCGCGCTTCGGCAAGGCAGTGGGCAACTACGGCCGGGTGCTCGCCGCGAGCTGCGACGAGGACGACGAAGAGTCGGTGCAGCGCTTCCTCAAGGCGGTCGGTCCGATGGACGTGCACCGCGCCGGCATGCGCTCGGGCGCGAGTGACCACGCGGACCCGACGCCCGCTCCCGTCCCCGCCCCGACGCCGACGCCGGTGGCGACGCACCCGACGCCCGTCGTCGTCACCAGCGCGGGCAGCACGCCGGCGCCCGCGTCGAGCACGAGCACCGGCAACGTCGCCGCGCCCGCGACGCCCACCACGAGCGCAGGCAACGTGGCCGCGCCGATCACGCCGGTGACGAGCACGGGCACCGTGCCCGCGACGGCCGCCAACCGCACGAGCAGTGGCGCGGTCAACGCGCCCACCACGAACGGAGGCAACGGCATTGCCGCGTGATCGGTCCGCGCATCGGTGAGGGGTCTCTCCTCCTCTCACCGATGCGCGGCGTCACTGCCAAGGAGCCGCGCCATGCATCACGGAGTCGTCTCCCGACCGATCGCGCGCGGCCTCTCGATCCTTCGCGAGCGCCTGAGTGCCGCGAAGATCCCGTCGTCGAAGAACGACGAGACGCTGCTCGTCGCCACGTG
>CAYSCF010000228.1:0-11013 GCA_964429305.1 uncultured Sandaracinaceae bacterium
TCGAGCAGCTTCTTGCCGTTCTGCTCCAGCAGCCCACCGATCACGTCGAGCAAACCGTCGACGAGGCTGTCTTGCACCTCGCTCACCGCGCCGAAGTCGAGGATCACGATCTTGGGACGACGCGGCGTGCGACCCGGCTGCACGAGGAAATTTCCCGGGTGCGGGTCGGCGTGGAAGAAGCGATCGATGAAGAGCTGCTTGTAGAACGCCTCGACGAAGCGCGTGGCCACCGCGTTCGGATCGATGTTCGCGGCGCGCAGCTCGTCGAGCTTGTTGATCTTGATCCCCTCCATGAAGGTCATCGTCAGCACGTCGCTCGTCGTGAGCTCGGCGATGGGCTCCGGGAAGAGGATGTCCTTCTCCTTCTCGAAGTTCTTCGCCATGCGGAGCATGCACTCCGCCTCGTGCAGGTACTCGGTCTCGCGTCGCAGCAGATCGACGAGCGCCTCGTGCACGCGCTCGATGCCCGCGACCGGCACGAACCATTTGTAGACGATCACCGCGAGGCGGATGACCTGCATGTCGACCTTGATGACGTCGCGGATGCCGGGATAGAGCACCTTCACGGCGACCTTGCGGCCTTCGCCACCGTCCGAGCTCTGGAGCCACGCGAGGTGGACCTGTCCGAGCGAGGCGGCCGCGATCGGCGTGCGCTCGAATCGCGCGAAGAGCTCGTCGGGCGTCGCCCCGAGGCTCACGAAGAACGCCTTCTCGATCTCTTCGAACGGCCGCGGCGGCACCGCGTCCTGCAGCTGCTCGAGCTCCTTCGTGTACACGCGCGGCAGAAAGCCGCCCATGATCGACAGGATCTGCCCGAGCTTGATGTAGACGCCGCGCAGCTCGAGCATGCCGCGCAAGAGACGCTTGGCGTTGCTCTGATCGAGGCTCTTGCGCCAGCGCTTGAGCCAGTCGGGGACGCGCTCGATCTCGCGACCGCTCTTGTCCTTCTCCCAGGTGCCGACGATCGACGTGAGCCCGAGCAGCGTGACGTAGCCCACGAACATCACGCCGAAGATCCACAGCGCGCGGACGAGTCGATCGACGAGGCTCACGCCTTCGGGCAATTTCACGTCGACAGGCCTTCAGGCAATTTCACGTCGACAGGCCTTCAGGTGCTCAGGCCGCGGAGCTCGGAGTAGTGACGGTCGGCGTAGTAGCTCAGCACGTCGAGCGCATCGTCGAACTCGCTGCGATCGAGCTCGGCGGTCGGGTACTCGACGGTCAGCACCACGTCGAGGTCGTCGTCGATCGAGAACTTGGCCATCAGCAGCTGGTGGTTGAGCTCGAGCAAGCGGGTGTAGAGACGCCCCGCCTTGTCCGAACCTTCCGGCGATTTCACGAAAGGCACGATCGCGAACACGACGAACCCCGCTGGGTCGACGCGGATGTGGAACGGGAAGCTCCCCTTCTGACCGTGGAAGAGGCTCTTGTACGTGTCCTCCGCGATCTTGTGGCAAGGCCAGCCGCCGTCCTCGAGGATCGCTCGGATCGACTCGTGTGTGAGGCGGACGCGGGTCACCGGCCGAACGTACCGGAAGGCGGACGCAGTCTCAACGGGCGTGAGCGGACCGCGTTGACAGCGACGCGGGGGAGGGTGTTCCGTGCTCGGCATGCGGATGATGACGGCGATCGGAGTGGCGCTGATGCTCGCGACGGCGAGCGGATGCTTGGCGGCGCGGACACCGGCGTGGATCACGCATGTCAGCACGGCGATTCCCGTGACGCCGGCCGCGCAGGCCAACGCCGAGCTCGTCGCGCAGGGTGAGACGGAATGGGGGCAGCGTGTCGACGAGGCGCACGCGCTCGCCGCCGTCGCCGCCTGGACCGAGGCGCTCGATCGCGCGCCGCACGACGCGGTGCTCTGGGCGCGGCTCGCGCGTGCGCAGTACTTCCTCGCGGACGCGCACGTGTCCGCCGATCCGGCGCGCGCGTCGGAGGCGGCCCAGCTCTACGCCGATGCGATCACGTCGGGCGAGCGCTCGCTGCTCGCGCGACTTCCTGCGCTCGGCAGCCTGCTGCGCACGGGGCAGCCCTTCGCCGAGATCCTCGGCACGCTCGACGAGCGCGACGTGCCTGGCTTGTACTGGCGGACGCTCGCGCTCTCGCGCTGGTCGCGCGGCAACGGGATGTTCGTGCAGCAGAGCGTGCGCGACGAGCTGCGCCGATCGATGGCGCGCGTCGCCGAGCTCGATCGCAGCTACGACGGCGCCGGGCCCGATCGCTTCCTCGGCGATGCGTGGGCGACGGCGAGCACGACACAGGGCGGCGATCTCGAGCGCGCCGCGATCCACTTCGAGGTCGCGATGCGCGAGGCGCCCGATCACTTCGCCAACCACGTGCTCTTCGCGATGGACGTCGCGACCAAGACGCAGGACCGCGCGCTCTTCGAGCGGACGCTGCACCACGTGGTTGCGGCGGATCCCGGTGGCGCCGACATCGCGGCGGAGAACGTCGCCGAGCAGCGAAGGGCGCAGGCCGCGCTCGCGCGCGTGGCGCAGCTCTTTCCGTAGGGGGCGTCGAGCGCGCGAGCCCCAGACACCAGAGCACGCCGTCCAGAGACCAGACGCGCTGCACGAGCATCCCGAGCGAGAGCGAGAGCGAGAGCGAGAGCGAGAGCGAGAGCGAGAGCGAGAGCGAGGGGACTTTGCTTCAGCTCGGCAGGCGGGCGAGGCGGCGGGTCGCGATGGGCGACTCGGGCCAGACGCGCAGCACGCGCTCCCACGCTTGCCGGCGGCCGCGGACGTCGCCGCGCGCGTCGGCCATCAGCGCCAGGTTCATGAGCGGGTTCGGATCGCTCGGGTCGATGCTCGCGGCGCGCTCCAGCTCTTCGCGCGCCTCGCTCTCGCGGCCGAGGTGCATGAGCGATGCGCCGAGCCCGTTGTGCGCGGCGGCGAGATCGTCGACGCGTCGCAGCGCCGCGCGATAGGCGCGCTCGGCCTGCTCGTAGTCCTCGAGGAGCGCGAGCGCGTTGCCGAGCTTGAGCCAGCTCGCGGCGTCGGCGTCCTCGCGATCGATCGCGTTGCGGTAGGTGTCGACGGCCTCGCTCACGAAGCCGAGGTCGCGCTGCAGGTCTCCGAGCGCGAGCAGCGGCTCGGCATCGTTGGGCGCCAGCTCGGCGGCGCGGCGGAAGTCCTCCTCGGCGCCTTCGACCTGACCGTTCGCTGCACGCTCGAGGCCACGGCCGAGGATCGCGTCCGGATCGGACGACGCGCGCGCGACCGCCGTCTCGAACGCCGTGAGCGCCTGCGCGTGATCGCCGCGCTCGCGCAGCAAGCGGCCGAGGTTGATCCAGGGATCGTGGCCGACGCGATCGAGCTCGGTCGCGTGGCGCAGCTCGCGCTCGGCGCCCTCGCGATCGCCACAGGCTTCGAGCGCCAGGCCGTAGCGGTTGTGGAGCGGGCCGCTCGTCGGATAGTCGGCGACCAGCGCTTGCAAGCGCTCGCGCGCGACGTCGTGCTCGCCGCGATCGAGCGCGAGATCGGCCGCGAGCAGGAGCGCGCGCGGGTGATGCGGCTCGATCGCGAGCGCAGCGTCGAGCTCCGACTGCGCGTCGTCGAGCAGCAAGCGGCCACGCGAGAGCGCGGCGGCGAACACGTGGAGGTCGGCCGTCTCGCCGAGGAACTGGAGCGCGCCCGTGAGCTCCCCTTCGGCGAGGAGCAGATCACCACGCTGGAGATCCTCGAGGCCGCGCGCGTAGTGCTCCAGGCCACGCACCTCGTCGTCGATCGCGCCGAGCGCTTCGGCGCGCTCGATGAGCGAGGTCGCCGTCGAGGCCTGCACGCGATCGAGGCCTGGCGCTTCCAGCAGCGACGCGTTCAGCCGTGCGCGCGCCTCGTCGAGCATCATGGCCGCCTGCGCGTCGCGCCACGCGGTGTATCCGACGGCGGCGCCCATCGCCACGCACGAGGTGAGGGTGGCCAGGACCACGACGCGGCGGCGTCGTGCACGGTTCGAGGTCGACATGGCCGGAGTCGATCCGGGATGGATCACCGCGTCAAGAAATCGGCTCGCTCCCTGCAGTCCCTGCCGTCGGCGGGCACGCCTGCTCCCGTTCGGGCCTTCCGGAGCGAGCACTCCTGTCGTCAGAAATCGACCGAGGCGCGTTCTCGTCTTTTCCCTGGAACCGGAGACGTCTATTCTCGCCGGCCGAGGGTTTCCTTTTTTCTGGGGAAGGGCACGGATGCGTACGACGACGTCCATGGGTTGGTTGGGGCTCGCGGCTGCGATCGTGGCGATCGCTCCGTCGGTCGCACACGCCGGCGGCTTCGAGTTCAGCGGCGCCGGGACGCGCCCGCTCGGTCGCGGTGGCGCGTTCGCAGCGCGCGCCGACGATCCGCTCGCGCTCCTCTACAACCCCGCGATGCTCGCGGATCTGCCGGACAGCCAGATCCATCTGAGCCTCGGCGCAGCTTTCCTCGATGCGTGCGTACAGCGCTCGGGCACGTACGGCGACAGCATCACGTCGACCGGCGGCCCGAACATCTTCGACTCGACGGTGGGCGGCCCCGACGCGTGGACGCACGACAGCTTCCCGCGCATCTGCAACAGCGGCGCGCCGCAGGTGCTCCCGCAGCTCGTGGCCAACGTCCGGCTCGCCGACGACTTCGCGCTCGCGTTCGGCATCCTCGCGCCGAACGGCGTCGGTGGCTCCACCTGGGGCGGCAGCAACGGCACCGTGATGGTCAGCAACGACACGCACGGCAATTCGTTGCGCCCGTCGCCCACGCGCTACGCGCTCACGGACGCGAACCTGCTGCTCTTCCATCCGAGCATCGGGTTCGGCTGGCGCCCCGTCGAGTGGTTCCGCATCGGCCTCACGCTCCAGTGGGGCATCGGCATCATCTCGTTCTCGAACTACACGAACTCGGGCGGTGGCGGTGAAGACCCATCCGCGGACATCCGGACGCAGCTCTCGGTGGTCGCGCCCTTCGTCCCGGCCGGCATCCTCACGATGCACTTCGTGCCGCACGAGAGCCTCGACATCGTCATCGGCGGCCGCATCTCGGACGCCGTCGGCGGCGCCGTGCCGGCATCGGGCAGCCTCACGCTGACCACCAACCCGTACGCGTCGGCCGACTCGACGCAGCAGCCGCAGTCGACGACGATCAACGGCACGACGCTGCGCTCGGCGCAGCCCTGGCAGTTCTGGACCGGCTTCCGCTACGGTCATCGCCTGCGCCCGCGCGCGTACTCGCGGCCGGCCGATGCGCGCCTTCGCCCGGGCCCGGACGATCCGATGGCGGACGAGGCCTTCGATCTCGAGCTCGACGTCGTCTACGAGTACAACCAGCAGGTCACCGACTTCGTCGTGACGAACCCGGTGGGCGCGAGCGCCAACATTCGTCCGTCGTCGTGTCCGACGAGCGGCATCGACCCGATGACGGGCATGTCGTGTCTCGCGAGCATTCCGGTGCCGCGCACGCTGCCGCTCGCACACGGCTGGAGTGACAACATCACGTTCCGGCTCGGCAGCGACATCAACATCATCCCCGGCTTCCTGACGGTGCGCGCGGGCGCGAGCATGGAGCTGCCGATCAGCCGCAGCTACGTGCAGTGGATGACGAACGACTTCATGCAGGGCTGGCGCATCGGCCTGCACATCGGCGGCACGATCCGCATCGACAACCACTTCGATCTCTCGATCGCGTACGCGCACATCTTCAGCGAGCAGATCCAGATCGGTGGCGAGGGTCCGGCGGGCAACTACCGGCTGGTCGCGGCGACCGGCATGAACGGCGCCTGCATGGGCACGGGCGGCGGCACCTACGATCCGAGCCAGCCCGTCTCGTCGCGCGGCTGCTTCCCGAACGGCTTCGGCTCGGTCGTGAACAACGGAACGTACACGCAAGAGTTCAACGTCGCGTCGATCTCGGGCACGTACCACTTCGATTGAGAATCACTCGCCCGCGCCGGTGCCACTCTGCTCACACCGGCGAGCGGACGTGTGACTTCGATGCGCCATCGCGGCAGCCGTTGCGGTAGACCCCGCAGCGATGCGTGTTCACGTTCTCGGCGGAGGCCCGGCGGGTCTCTACACCTCGATCCTGCTCGCCAAGCGCGATCCCGGCTCGAAGATCATCGTCACCGAGCGCAACGCGTCGGGCGTGACCTTCGGCTGGGGCGTCGTGTTCTCCGACGAGACGCTCGGCAACCTCGAGGCGGCCGATGCGGAGACGTACGCCGCGATGAGCAAGGCGTTCGTCCTCTGGAAGGAGATCGAGGTCCGCACCAGCGGCCGCACGTTCCGCTCGGGCGGACACGGCTTCTGCGGGATCGCGCGCCGCGAGCTCCTCGCGATCCTCGAGGGCCGCGCGCGCGCGCTCGGCGTCGAGCTGAGGACGTCGCAGGAGATCGTGGACATCGAGGCGTATCGCCGCGATTGTGATCTGCTCGTCGGCGCCGATGGCCTGCGCAGCGCGGTCCGCGCGAAGTGGGAGGGCTCGTTCCAGCCCTCGCTCGATCTACGCCAGGCCCGCTACGTGTGGCTGGGCACGCGGCATCGCTTCGAGGCGTTCACGTTCAGCTTCCGCCGCAACGATCACGGCCTCTTCCAGATGCACGCGTATCCGTTCGACGCGAGCACGGGCACGGTGATCATCGAGTGCGACGAGGAGACGTTCCAGCGCTCCGGGCTCGCGAGCGCGAGCGAGGCCGAGACCATCGCGTACTGCGAGAAGCTCTTCGCCGAGGACATCGGCGGCGAGAAGCTGCTGAGCAATCGCTCGCTCTGGCTGCAGTTCACGACCGTGCGCAACGAGCACTGGTTCCACGAGAACGTGGTCATCGTCGGCGATGCGGCGCACACGGCGCACTTCTCGATCGGCTCGGGCACCAAGCTCGCGATGGAGGACGCGATCGCGCTCGACGTCGCGCTGGCGGGAGCAGGCACGCTCGCGGAGCGCCTCCAGACGTACGAGCGGGATCGCAAGCCGCAGGCCGGGCGCGTGCAGACGGCGGCGCAGCAGAGCCTCGAGTGGTTCGAGACGGTGTACGCGCGTGAGCCGCGGGTGACGCCCGAAGAGCTCGTGTTCTCGCTCTTCACGCGCAGCCGGCGCATCACGCACGCGAATCTGAAGCTGCGCGACCCGGTGCTCGTCGACTCGCTCGATCGCGCGTTCGAAGCGCGCGCGGGATCTCGCGCGACCGTGGAGTCGCGCCCGCCGATGTTCAATCCGTTCTCGCTCCGCGACACGACGCTGACGAATCGCATCGTCGTCTCGCCCATGTGCCAGTACTCGGCCGAAGACGGCCTGCCGAACGACTTCCACCTCGTGCATCTGGGCAGCCGCGCGATCGGCGGCGCCGGGCTCGTGTTCACGGAGATGACCGACGTGTCGGCGGACGCGCGCATCTCGCCTGCGCGTGCGCATCGCTCCAGATGCCAGCGCAGGCGTGGAAGAGAATCGTCGACTTCGTCCATCGCGAGAGCGACGCCAAGATCGCGATGCAGCTCGGGCACGCGGGCCGCAAGGGGGCGACGAAGCTGCTGTGGGAGGGCTTCGACGAACCGCTGCCCGACGATCAGAGCTGGGAGCTCGTGGCGCCGTCGCCGCTCGCGTACTCGGAAGCGAAGAAGAACAAGGTGCCGCGCGAGATGACGCGTGCGGACATGGAGCGCGTCACCGCCGACTTCGTCGCTGCCGCGAAGCGCGCCGATGCCGCAGGCTTCGATCTGATCGAGCTGCACATGGCGCACGGCTATCTGCTCTCGACGTTCCTCTCGCCGCTCACGAACGTGCGCACGGACGCGTACGGCGGCTCGCTCGAAGCGCGCATGCGCTATCCGCTCGAGGTCTTCGATGCGGTCCGGCGCGTGTGGCCGGCGCGCAAGCCGATGAGCGTTCGTCTGTCGGCGACCGATTGGGTGCCGGGCGGGACGGAAGCAGCCGACTCGGTCGCGATCGCCGCGGCGCTGAAGGCGCACGGCTGTGACGTCATCGACGTCTCGACCGGACAGGTCTCACCGCTCGAGAAGCCCGTGTACGGGCGCGCGTTCCAGACGCCGTTCTCCGAGCGCATCCGGCTGGAGGCGGGCATTCCGACGATCGCCGTCGGCAACGTGCAGGACTACGATCAGGCCAACTCGATCCTGCTCGCGGGGCGCGCGGATCTGGTGGCGCTCGCGCGGCCGCATCTGGCCGATCCGTACTTCACGCTGCACGCCGCGGCGGCGCAGAACTGGGACGGCGTGCGCTGGCCGAAGCAGTACCAAGCCGCGCGCCCGCGAAGGCTCGCGCAGTCGACGTGAATCTGGACGCACCCCGGCGCTCGGGCGTACGTCAGACGCATGCGCTCGCTCGCTTGGATCTCGTTCGTGCTCGCTCTCGTCGCGTGTGGCTCGGCGCCGCCGCCTGCATCCACGACGCCCGTCGCGAGCGCGCCGCGGCCGCCGGTCGAAGTGACCGAGCCGGTGATCCAGCGCGCCGCGCTCGACGAGGTGCTCGACGCGGGCCTCGGCGCGTTCCTCGGGCGAGTCACGACCGCACCGAGCCTCGACGGAAACCACTTCGTGGGATTCCAGCTCGTCGCGCTGCGCGATGCCGATCTCTTCGCCGGCGTGGATCTGCAGCCGGGCGACGTGATCATGTCCGTGAACGGCCAGTCGATCGAGCGGCCGGACGACGCGTTCACGGCGTGGACGGGCCTGCGTGTCGCGAGCGAGCTCACGCTCGCGGTGCTGCGCGATGGTCAGCGCCGCGATCTTCGCTTTCCGATCGTCGACTGAGACTCCGACGGAGTCTCAGCCGCAGAACGGCGGGCCCGGGCACCACGTGCCGACGCTCACGTTGCTGCCGGTGTACGGCGTGCCGTCGCTCGCGACGAGCGAGTACGAGAAGACCGCACCGACGCTCGCGTGGAAGCTCGAGAACGTCACGGTGCCCGTGAGCGGGAAACAAGGCGGGCCGCCGACGCCGAAGGGACACGCGGTCGCCGAGCCCTGACTGCCACTGCCGCCGATGGTGAAGACGACCGCGGTGTCGCTCTCGTCGATCGCGCGTCCGATCTCGATCGTCGTCTCGGCGCCCGCGGGCAGGCCCCCGCACGTGGGCGCGCCGCTCGTGATCACGAAGTCCCACGCCGGCCCGTCGGTCGGTCCGCAGCTCTGCGTCGCGCTCGCCTGGCTCGAAGGCGGCGGCGGCATCTCGCACGAGCCCTGGTGCGCGATGTCGGTGCCCGCCATGTACGCCGCACAGTCGCCGAGATAGTCCTGCCCGTTGCAGCCGCAGACGCGGTTGCCGCCGGGATCGGGACAGTCGGTCGGGCGCGGACGACAGGTTCCCTCTTCGTCGTCGCCGCCGCAGAACGAAGCGTCGGGGTAGTCGCAGTACTCGCTCGGAGCGCACGGGCGAGCGACGATGCCGCCGCATCCACCCGTCGGGGGGCCTGCGTCGCCGCTACACTCGATGTCGACGCAGCCGACGCCGGGCGCGGTGCAGATGCCGCAGCTCGCGTTGCAGCACGACGTGCCTGCGCCGCACTGCACGGGGCCACACCACTCGCCGCCGCCGTCGGTGCCGCCATCGACGACCCATGCATCGCCACCGAGCGCTCCGCTGTCGCGATCGGCCTCGTGTGCGTTGCTGCAGCCCACGAAGGCGAGGCAGAAGAAGGCCGAGCCCAAGACCACACGATTCGAGCGCATCACCGACCCTCCGAGAGAAGCGCCACGTTGTGCCGTGGCGCGTCTTCGGGCTCGACTACAGCAGGGCGCGTGCCGCTCGGCTCAGCGGCGTCGACGGCGCGCGAGCATCGCGACGAGCAGCAGCATGGCCGCGCCAGCGCCGCGCCCGATCGGGCTCGCACCGTTCACGCTGCAGCAACCGCCCGACGTCGGAGGACGTCCGCCGTGGACACCCGAGTCGGCCGTCGCGCCCGCGTCCGTATGCGTTCCGGAGTCTGCGCCGTCGGACGCGCACGTGCCGCTCGCGCAGTGCGTGCCGGTCGGACAGGTCACGCCCGCGCACGGATCGGTCATGCACGTGCCGAGCACGCAGACCTGGCCGCCGGTGCACGTCACGCCTTCGCAGCGGTCGTGGCACGCGCCGTCGCGACAGATCTCGGCCGAGGTGCACGTGACGGTGGCGCACGGATCGGGGACGCAAGCACCCGCCATGCAGAGCTGGCTCGGCGGGCACGTCGCGCCGGCGCAGTCGTCGACGCAGCCGCCCGCTTCGCAGTGCGTGCCGGTGCCGCACGTCATCGTCTCGCAGCCCGCCTCGAGGCAGCGGCCGCTCGCGGAGTCGCACGCGAGCCCGCCCGAGCACGGAAGACACGTGCAGGCTTCGCGACACACGCCAGCGTCGCACGCTTGTCCGCTCGGGCACGTCACGCCCGTGCACGGATCGACGCAGCGATCGACGCGGCACACTTGCCCGTGCGGACAGACGACGCCGTCGCACGGCGCGCGGCACGTGCCTGCATGACAGACCGAGCCGGCTGCGCACATGACCGTCGCGCAGAGCGGGTCGACGCAGTAGCCCATCGCGTTGCACGTGAGCCCGCTCGCGCAGGGGAACTCGCTACCGTTGCACGCATGCACGCACGTGCCCTGATCACAGACGAAGTCCGCCGCGCAGAGGCCGGTGCCGTCGTCGGTCGTGCCGTTGCAGTCGTCGTCGACCGCGTTGCACGTCTCGGGCGAGCTCGTCACGAGAGGCACGCACTGGAGCGTCCCGCCGTCCGTGCACTGTTGCGCGCCTTGCGCGCACACGCCCAGCATTCCCGTGTCGCACGCCGCGCCGCCGCCCGTGCACGTGACGCCGGTGATGAAGAAGACGTCGTCGTTGAAGTCGCCGTCGTTGTTCCAACCGCTCGCCGAGGTGCCGCCGTCCTCGAAGCCGAGATAGTAGGCATTCGGCGTGAGCACCGATTGATAGACGAGCGCGGTGATCCACGGGCCCGGCGTACTGCACGACGTGCAGACGGTGTCCCACTGCGATTCGCTGTAGTGCGTCTCGCCGCCGATCAACGCGAAGCCGATCTCGCCGCCGGTGTACGCGGGGTTGCTGCGGA
>CAYSCF010000229.1:0-10921 GCA_964429305.1 uncultured Sandaracinaceae bacterium
ATGGGCACCGCGCTCGGCCATTGGCATCTCGACGTCACGGACTCGACCAGCAGCGGTAGCGGCTGCGACACGTGTTGTCCGGAGGCCGTCGTCTTCTGCCCGACGTCCGGCCTCATCACGGTCTCGCCGTCGGCGCTCAGCAGCGGCAGCAGCGACTTCTTCTGTCAGTGGGCTGCGGTCGAAGCGCCGCATCGCGAGGACGGAACCGTCTCGTGCACGCCGGGTGCGCGCATCGCGGTCGGCTGCGCTGCGGGCTGCAACGTCGGCGCGTGCGTGGGCCAAGGGGGCATCCGCGTCTGCGACGGCGGCCTCACGACCGCGCAGTGCGACGCGTCGAGCGGCACGAACCTCGCGCAGGTCTACGGGCGCTCGAGCTGCGACGACGAGTGCCCCGAGGCGGTGGTCGCGTGCCCGGCATCGGGCGCGATCACCGTCATCTCGCGCGCGGCGTTCGGCACCGCGTCCGATCCGGAGCAGGGCTTCGGCTGCAACTGGAACGTGCGCCCCGCCGGCATCGGCGAGTGACGCCGAGCGAGAGCTAACGGCCCCAGGTGGCCTGCGCGCGGCCGATCGCGAGGCTGTGCTGGCGCAGCATGAAACGCGTGAGCGCGCCGGTTCCTCCCGGCGGCACGCCGAGGCTCGCGGTGTCGAGCGCGTAGACGCTGATCTCGTAGCGGTGCGGTGAGCCCGGCGGCGGGCACGGGCCGCCGTAGCCGTTACCGCCGAAGTCGGTGTAGCCCTGCACGGTGCCGGCGGGCATGCCGCTCGCGGACGCGCCCTCGGCGAGCGACGTCGTGCTCGCGGGGATGTCGGTCGCGATCCAGTGGAAGAAGCCGACGCCCGTCGGCGCATCCGGATCGTGCATGACGATCGCGTAGCTCAGCGTGCCTTCCGGACCGGCCGTCCACGAGAGCGTCGGGCTCTGGTTGCCGCCGGTGCAGCCGAAGCCGCTGAAGACCTGCGTGTCCGCGAAGCGGCCATCGGTCGTTCCGCCGATCGTCACCGTGATCGTCTCGGGCGCCGTGCTCGGATCGCGGAGCATCGATCCTTCGCCGCCGGACGAGGTCGTGGTCGTGGAAGACGTCGCCGTGTCCGGGCAGTGCGAGCCGCCGCCGCAGGCAGAGACGAGAACGAGCGAAAGAGCGAGAAGGAGTGTTCGCATGCGCGCGATGTTGCCGCGCGTCCCGATCAGATGCCAGCGCCGATCGCGTCCGCAACACGCGCGAATCCGTCGGCGCGCGCGCGTGCGAGCAGGCCGCGCGCGATGCGACCGGGCGTCTCGGGCCCGCCGTAGATGAAGCCCGTGTAGAGCTGCACGAGGCTCGCGCCCGCGAGGATGCGCAGCCACGCGTCGCGATCGTCTGCGATGCCGCCGACCGAGACGAGCACGAGCCGATTCTCGACACGCTGGCGCAACAGGCGCAGCACCTCGAGCGAGCGCGCACGCAGCGGCTCGCCGCTCAGGCCGCCGACGCCCGCGGCATCGATCTGCGCACGCGGCGACGCGAGCCCTTCGCGCGAGATGGTGGTGTTGGTCGCGACGATTCCGTCGAGGCCGAGCTTCTCGGCGAGATCCGCGACGGCGAGCACGTCGTCGTCGGCGAGATCGGGCGCGATCTTCACGAGCAGTGCGGGACGGCGCGGGCTCTCGGCCGTGCTCTCGTCGATCGCCTCGCCGACCGCACGCAGCAGCGGCGCGAGCTTCTCGACCGACTGCAGATCACGCAGCCCCGGCGTGTTCGGCGAGCTCACGTTCACGACGAGATAGTCGGCGTGCGGCGCGAGCAGCCGCGTGCTCTGCACGTAGTCGTCGATCGCGCTCGACTCGGCCACGAGCTTCGTCTTGCCGACGTTCACGCCCACCACGCCGCGCGATCGATCGCGCGCTCGCAGACGCGGCAACGCGCCCGCGGCACCGCCGTTGTTGAAGCCCAGCCGGTTCACGAGCGCGCGATCGGCGGGCAGGCGGAACATGCGCGGCTGCGGATTGCCCGGCTGCGCGCGACCGGTGAGCGTGCCGACCTCGACGAAGCCGAAGCCGAGCGCGAGCAGCGCGTCGAACCCGATCGCGTCCTTGTCGAACCCCGCGGCGAGACCGATCGGCGTCGGGAACGAGAGCCCGAGCGTGTCGATCCGGAGCGCGGGATCGGGCGGCGGCGCATAGAGCGCCGAGAGCAGCGCGCGCCCACCCGGCATCGCCGCCGCGAAGCGCAGCGCGCCGAACGCGACGTGATGCGCACGCTCGGGCGGAAGAGAGAAGAGCAGCGGTCGCGCGATCGAGTACAGCAAGCGGCGCGAGCGTGCGCGGCCCCGCGCGCCGATGCAACGGAACCGTCAGATCAACCGGTGCAGATGCTCCATCGGCAGTCGGTGGCTCGATGCGTCGTGCGTGCTCGCGGTGAAGCGATCCCGCGTGAGATCGTTCATGCGCTCCACCACTTCCTTCGTGAAAGCGACGGACGGATGCGGCGAGAGCACCAACTGCATCTCGGGAAGCGCCTCTCCGATCCAGGCCATGGACCAGAAGAGCTGCGTCAATCGATGCGCGCGCCCGATGGTTGCGATCTCCTCCAGCATCCGCGCCGGCGGCATCGTCTTGGGCGTGCCATAGCCGATGCTCACCGCTTCGAACGTTCGCAGCTCCTTGCCGTCGAACGCGGTTCGCGTGAGCAGGTCCATCATGTCGCGGAAGCCCATCGAGTAGCCCGCGCTGCCGCGATCGATCTCCACGACGTCAACGCGCATCTCCATCGCCTGTCGGACGAGAGCCGTCGCGCGTCCAACCGCCATCTTCTCGGGCGGCGCATCGCGGATGCCAGCGGACCAGCGAGCCGCGAGCTCGTGGCTCGTGAACGCGTTCAGCACGACCTCGTCGCCGTCGCGGCGCGGATGTTTGCGCGCCATGCGCAAGAGCCCACCCGCGGGATGGAGCGGCACGACGAAGTCCGCGGCGACCAGGGCGCGCATGAGCGCGAGGTTGCTTCCGTCGGGCGGACGACCCGCGGCGAACAGGCGGCGCAGCTCGGCGTTGGCAGCGGGGAGCTCGGGCGGTGAGGCCATCGCCCCGCAGTCTACGTCACCGCTTCGCGTTCAACATGGCCCCGCCGATCGCGCGCGCATCGCCCTCGCCCGATGCTTCGAGCGCGTGGGCTGCCGAGATGCGATCCACGTCGGCGCGGTTCTGTCCGAGCTTGCGCTTGCCCACGACGCGCTCGATCCGGAGCTCGAAGGCGACGATGCCGCGAAGCAGGCCCGATGCGCGCGCTCCGAGCATCGGCTCGGCGTCCCACGCGGGATCGAACGTTCGGCTCAGCACGCGCAGGACCTCCACCGCGCCGTCGACGTCGGCGATGGCACAGAGCGTTCCGTGGACGTGGGTCGCGACGTAATTCCACGTCGGCACCTGCCGCGGAGAGACGTAGGTGCGTGGGCTGACGAACGCGTGCGGACCGGAGAACACCGCGAGCGCCTGCGCGCCCGCCTCGATCGCGTGCGAGATCTCCGAGGCGCGCGCGACGTGCCCGATGAGCGTGCGGCCGCGACGCACGATCGGCACGTGGGCCGCATCGAGGCTGGGGATCACGAGCAGCGCGAACGGATGAGAATCGATCATCGCGAGCGCGGTCGGCTCGTCGCAGGCGAATTCGTGCGGCACGTACATGCGAGCAGGATGCGCTTCGATCGAGCGAGCTTCGATGGGCCACGCACCGCGTGTGCACCGGACCGCGCCGCCTTCTCCTCGCGCCCTCGATGGCGTAGAACCGCCTCTTTCGTTCGCCTTGCTTCTCGCGTGGAGGATCGTGATGAGGAAACTTCTCGGGCTGACTCTCGTGCTCTCGGGCATCGCTTGCGGCGGAGGCGGTGGCGAGCCGCCCGGTGACGATGCCGGCCGATCACCGACCGACGCGGCACACGGAGTCGATGCGCCGGGGCACGACGCCTTCGTCGCGACGACCGATGTCGGGACGGATGCGGCATCGGCCTGCGGCCACTGCCCCGACGGAACGACGTGCGGCACGGCGAACGGCATCGCCGTCTGTCGCACCGCGAGCGGGATCCCGCGCTTCACGAGCGTGACCGTGATCGTCATGGAGAACACCTCGCTCTCGACGCTCTCGGGCGCGACGAACACGCCGTACCTGACGGGCCTGGCGGCGACCGCGGCGACGGCGTCCGACTATCACGGCGCGACCCACCCGAGCATGCCGAACTATCTGGCGCTCACGTCGGGCATGGACAGCAGCCACATCGGCTGCGACTGCGACCCGATGGGCAGCGCGTGCAGCAGCTTCACCTGCAACACGCTGATCCACTCGTGCGGATGCCCACAGACCGTGATGCACATCGGCGATCAGCTCGACGCGGCGGGCCTTCCGTGGCGCGACTACGGCGAGGACATGGGCGATGCGTGCAACACGACGACGGCGGGAAGCTACGCCGCGCGGCACGTGCCGTTCCTCTACTACGACAACGTGCAGTCGAACGCCGCGCGCTGCGCGATGCGCGTGGTCGACTACGACCTCTTCGATCCCGTGGCCGATCCGCAGGCGTTCGCGTTCATCGCGCCGAACCTGACCGACGACATGCACGATCCGTTTCCCGCCGGATCCACGAACCTCGCGAACGGCGACACGTGGCTCGCGTCGAACGTGCCGCCGATCCTCGCGGCACCGTCGTACACGAGCGCCGGTCTGCTGATCATCGTGTGGGACGAGGACGACCTCTCGGGCGTGCTCGCGCCCGACGATCCGATCCCGCTCTTCGTGCTCTCGCCGTTCGCGAAGGACGGTGGCTTCGTCAGCTCCGTCCACGCGAACCACTACTCGCTGCTCGCGACGATCGAGGACGGCCTCGGTCTGCCGCGCCTCGGTCTCGCGTCGAGCGCGCAGCCGCTGAGCGACTTCTTCCCGGCCGACTGAGCGCCGGCGCGCGAGCTGATTATCAGGCGGCCGGTGGCTCCCACGCGCCCTCGCCCGGCGGCTTCGTGTTGCGCTCGCGGCTCTTGGTCGATCCGACGAACGGAAACGCCTGCTGCCTCGTGAAGCCGATGGGCACGTAGTCACCGACGACACCATAGCGATCGGGCCACTTGCGATCGGCCGTGACGGCCGTGCCGAAGAGGTAGTCGAGGAACGCGAAGTGCGCCGCGTAGTTCTTGTCGATCGCCTCGGTGTCGCGCGAGTGGTGCCAGTGGTGGAAGTTGGGCGTCACGACGACGTAGCGCAGCGGCCCGAGCCGCACGCTCACGTTGCAGTGATTGAACACGGCCTGGAAGCCCACGATGATCACGTAGACGTCGATCACGTCCTGCGAGAAGCCGAGGACGAAGATCGGGGCGAGCACCATCACGCGCGTCGCGATGAGCTCGAGGATGTGCTGCCGCGATCCCGCCAGCCAATCCATGTGCTCGGCCGAGTGGTGCACCGAGTGGAAGCGCCAGAGGAACGGGATCTCGTGATAGGCGCGGTGCGTCCAGTACTGCACGAGATCGGCGGCGAGCACGACCGCGAGGAGCTGCACGACGAAGGGCAACGACTCGATCAGGCTCTGTACCGCGGGGATCACGGCCCAGCCGAAGAGCGTGTGCACGATGCGGTTGGTCGCGAGCAGCACGAAGCCGACGATCAGATGATTGACGAAGAAGTGCGTGAGATCGCCCTGCCACGCCGGGCGAAACACGGGCTGCTCCTTGCGGAGCGGCATCATCTTCTCGAGGAACACGAAGACGAGCGTCGAGCCCATCAGATCGAGCACGAAGAAGTCGAGACCGAGGTACGGCGTGTGATCGCGGATCTCGCCGATCGGCGTGGACGGTCCGCCGAGCATCTCGGCGACGAGCAGGATCCCGAACGCGAGCGACGAGAGCCATCGGACCCGCCCGAGCACGATGTTGCCGATCGCGATCGAGCCGGAGAGCACCATCGTGGCGAGCAGCAGATAGCGCAGCGTCGTCACGTCGTAGTGAGCGCGGAACTCGGGCGTCGAGAGATACGCGGGGAAGTGGAACCCGATCACGGCGAGCAGCGAGAGCACCGCGAGGCAGAACGCGACGACGCCGCTGACCATGCCGACGCCACGCGGCAGATGACCGTGCGACTCGCCGAGGCGGTTGAGCTTGTCGATCGGGGAGCGCTCTTTTTCTTCGGACATCGCGCGCGATGATACGCGAAGGCCGTTGGGCTCAGGGCGCGCAGTGGTACGTGAGCCCGGCGCGGGCGACGATCTCTTCGATCGCCGGCTCGCTCGTGCGCTCGAGCGCGTAGAGCCCTCGGTAGTGATCGGTCTCCCAGAACGCGAACGTCGCCGACGCGCGCGCATCACCGAGCACGCATCGCAAGGCGACGTGCTCGAGGTGGTCGACGATCAGATGCTCGTACGACGACGTCTCGCTCTGCGCGCCATCGGGAAACCCGACGGGCAGCGATGGAAAGCGAGCGCGCAACGCCGTGACGGCCGCGTCGGTCTGTCGCGGATGCTCCTCGAGCCACCAGTGGGCCTGCTCGTGGAGGAACGTCGACAGCAAGAGGTCGTCCGAGCCCAGGTGACGCGCATGCAGCGTCAACACCGGATGACTGTGTGGGATCGACTCGTCGTCGATCGCGATCGTGCGCGTGTACGTGAAGCGCGAGACGTCGTGGGCAGACAGCAAACGCTCGAGCTGCTCGCGCGTCTGCAGCTCGTCGTCGCGGCCGTGCGCCGTGGTGATCGTGAGCGCAGGTGTGCAGGAAGCGAGGAGCACGGCGATCAGGCATCGGGAGATCACGACGCGACAACGGCGACGCGGAGGCGCTTCATTCCGCTGTAGGGTCCAGCCATGGACGAAGACCGCTCGGCCCACTACCTGCGTTTCGCTCGCGCGCTCGCGTTGGTGTCCGCGCTCGGTGCCGCGAGCGGCTGCGAGCAGTTGCGCGAGCGCGTCGGCTGCGAGCACTGCCACTGCGCGGGGAGTTCCGCATCGATCAGGCAGCCGCTCTCGTGCGACCTCGTCGGGCCGGACTGGTGCTGCCGCCCGGTCGAGGGGCCGCTACCGCCGCCCGACCTGCCCGCGTGATCGAGATCGCGAGGTCAGCTGCGCACGGTGGCGTCGATCGCGGCGCGGATCTCGCGAACGCGTGGACGGGAGCTCGGATCATCCGATAGCGCTCTCGTGATCATTTCGCGGAGCGGCGCGGGCACCCGGGAGTCGATCGTCGGAACGGGGATGGGCTGCCCGCTCATCGCCAGCACGAACGCGGGCACGGTGAACGGCGCGATCCCGACGAGCATCTCGTACGCGATGATGCCGAGCGCGAACACATCGGCGCTCGCATCGAGCGCCTTCGCTGTCTTGACGCCCTCCGGCGCCATGTAGAGCGGCGTGCCCATCACCATGTTCGTCGCCGTCAGCGCGTGCGCGCGTTTCGGGGTCGCCGACATCGTGTCGGCGCTCGCGTCGATCGCCGCGTCTTCCACCGCCCCGAAGCGAGAGATCCCGAAGTCGCTGATCTTCGCTCCGCTCTCCGTCAGAAGGACGTTCGCCGGCTTCAGGTCGCGATGGACGACGCCCGCGTCGTGCAGCGCGCTGAGACCCTGCGTGATCTCCTCGAGGATCGGCAGCGCCCAGGCAACGTCGCCGAACCGTGATCGCTGCGACTCGAGCGAGCCGCCGCGGACGAGCTCCATCACGAGGTAGGGCACGCCGCTCGCGACACCGACGTCCACGATGGACACGAGGTTCGGGTGACGAACCCGCGCCCCGATCTCCGCCTCGCGCGCGAAGCGTGCTGCGCTCGCGCCGCTCACCTCGCCGACGACGCACTTGAGCGCGAGCATCGCGCCGTCGGTCACGCGCTCGACCTCGTACACCGCGCCCATGCCCCCCGCACCGAGCGACGACAAGACGCGGTAGCGCTCGGCGAAGCGCTCGCCTGTCTTCAACGCCCGCACGTCGAGCGTCACGTCGCTCTTGGCGAGCACCGCCCCGAGCTCACGCGAGCGCTCGGCCACCTGATGCGAGAGCTCCTTCTCGAGCATCGCCTGTTGCTTCGCGATCGTCTCGCGCTGCGACTCGATGATTCGCTCGCGCCGGTAGCCATCGCGCAGCTGCTGCTCGGAACGAACACACACGAACATCGCGCTGAAGAAGGCGGCCCAGATGCCGACGGACGTGATCGTGATGACCGACGACGGAAGAACACGGTCGAGCATCCAATGCACGAGCAGCGCCTGGAACACGAGCACGTAGGTGCCCACCGCCGCTGTCGCGCGTAGCGGCGAGAGGCGAGCCATCGCGATTCCGAAGTACTCGGCGACCAGCGTTCCTGCGAGGCCGAGGATGACGGCGAGCGTCGGATCGTCGTGCGCGAGTATCGCCGCGACGATCGAGACCACGACCCCGGAGATCGTGTTGGTGAACGCGATCGTCGCAGGAAGCCAGTGGCGATACTTCGAAGCGAACGTGAGCCCCAGCGTCAACGTGAGCGGCGGGATCGCGATGGTGAGAACCGACACCGCAGCGAGCGAGAACACCTCACGAGCGCCGAGCCCGATGCCGAGCAGATACATCGTCCAAGCGACGTAGGTCGCGCCGGCCCATGCACGCGTCGGAGCGATCGACGTTGCCAGCCGCCACGCGAGATAGGCGCTCTCGGTGTCATCGCTCAGGAAGCGAAAGGCCGACCGCTCGAGATCGAGGGTCGGCAAGTCGCCGCGTGAGGATGACTCGGCCATGCGCGGCCGAGCTTATCGTGCGCTCAGGCCGCCGAGAACGCCTCCGTCGGGATGTCGATCGCGCTGCGGTCGCCCGACTGGAGCATCTTCGCTTTCGCGACGACCTCGGGGAGCACGTTGTTCGCGAAGTAGATCGCGGCCTGCTTCTTCCCTTCGTAGAAGTTCCAGTCGCGCGTGCCCTTCTCGAGCTTGCTCTGCTTGTCGTGCGCGATCGCCGCGCCCTCGAGCAGGAGCCAGCCAACCGCCGTCTCGCTCATCATCTCGAGGAAGCGGTTCGCGTTGAGCGGGACCTTCTCCATCTCGCCGCCCTTGAACCAGCCGAGGAACTGGAACGCGGCGCCGCCGACGGCCTCCTGCGCCTTGGCGAGGTTCTTCACCGCGCCGCCGAGCACCGCGTGCTCGCCGTTGGCCGCGATGAACTTGCCGAGGTCCGCGAAGAACTCCTGCGCGTACTTGCCGCCGCCCTGCCCGAGCTTGCGACCCACGAGATCGAGCGCCTGGATGTGCGTCGTGCCTTCGTAGATGGTGAAGATCTTCGAGTCGCGCAGGTACTGCTCGACCGGGTAATCGCGCGTGAAGCCCGCGCCGCCGTGCACCTGCACTGCGAGCTCGCAGATCTTGAACGCCTGCTCGGACGAGTACGCCTTCACGAGCGGCGTGAGCAGCTCGACCTGACCGTGGTGATACGCGGCCTGCTCGTCGCTCTTGCCGCCGAGCGCCGTCACACGGTCCTGGTGCATCGAGAGCTTCACGATGAGCGCCCGGATGCCTTCGACCTTCGCCTTCATCTCGAGGAGCATGCGGCGCACGTCCGGGTGCTCGATGATCGCGACGCGCGGCGCGCTCGGGTCCTTCCACTGCTGGATGCTCGATCCCTGCTTGCGATCCTTGGCGTAGTCGAGCGCGGCCTGGAACGCGGCGCCGCCGAGCGCGAGCCCCTGGATGCCGACGCCGATGCGCGCGTAGTTCATCATCATGAACATCTGCTTCATGCCCTGGTGGGGCACGCCGCCGACGAGCGTTCCGACGCAGCCGTCGTCCTCGCCGAAGCTCATGACGCAGGTGGCCGAGCCGTTGATGCCCATCTTGTGCTCGAGCGATGCGACCTTGACGTCGTTCGCTTCACCAGGCTTGCCGTCGGCGCCGACGCGGAGCTTGGGCACGATGAAGAGCGAGAGACCCTTGGTCCCCGGCTCGGCGCCCTCGATGCGCGCGAGCACGAGGTGGATCATGTTCTCGGCCATGTCGTGGTCGCCGCCCGAGATGAAGATCTTGGTGCCCTTGATCGCGTAGTTCCCGTTGCCGAGATCCTTCGCGCTCGTCTTGGCGGCGCCGACGTCGCTGCCCGCATGCGGCTCCGTGAGGCACATCGTGCCGCCCCACTTGCCGGAGAACATGTTCGCTACGAACACCTTGCGCTGCTCGGGCGTCGCGCACTGCTCGATGAGCTCGGCGGCGCCGAGCGCCAGGCCCGGGTACATCATGAAGGCGCAGTTCGCGCCGGAGAACATCTCCTCGACGACGGCCTGCAGCGTGCGCGGCGCGCCCTGCCCGCCGTACTCCTCGTGGCCCGAGAGCTGTCGCCAGCCGGCCTCGTAGAGCTTCTTCCACGCGCCCTTGAAGCCGGTCGGCGTGATGACGCGACCGTTCTCGATCTTGCAGCCCTCGCGATCGCCGACGGCGTTGAGCGGCCCGAGCTCCTTCGTGGCGAACTCGTAGACCTGGTCGAGGACCATCTTCACTTCGTCGACGCCCCATGCCGCGAACGGCTCTTTGCCGAGGATGTCGGCCATGCCGAACTGCTCGAAGAGGAGGAACTGGAGCTCGCGAAGGTCGGTCTTGTAGCGGTTCTGGGCCTGCGACATCGGGGACTACCTCTCGGCGGAGATCGCGAGTGAATCGCGATTCATTCCGGTGAGACAAATGTGCGATCTCGCTGCGCTGCGTCAAGCGCTCTGGCGCCGCGCGGGGCGCTTTTCCTCTCGCTCTCGCCTCTCGCTCTCTTCGCTGGATGTGCTCGTGCGGCGATCTTCGACTCTCTTTTCGAAGTGCCCTTCGGGTGCGCTCGGGCCGCGCGGCCCCAAGGCGGAGAACCAAGGTTCTCCACCCTGGACCCCCACTCCTTTTGCCATCGATCGCTGCTGGCCGCTGCCGCGGGAGATCAGTGCAGTCGCACGGCCCCATCGCTGCGCGACGGGGACCCCGCCGCGCT
>CAYSCF010000230.1:0-10678 GCA_964429305.1 uncultured Sandaracinaceae bacterium
GATCTTCGCCGCTCATCAGCGCGGCGCAGGGCGGCCAGGTCTTCGGCTCGTTCAACTCGTTCGAGTCGCACCAGCTCGCGCTCGTCGGCGGCATGCAAGGCGCGACGCCGACCGATCACGTGATCATCGCCGGCACGATGGCCGGCACGATGGATCCGGTCTGGCGTGACGGCCCCGCGCTACCGGCGGCGCGCTACGGTCACGGCTCGGTGCAGCTCGGAGCGGCGGGCACGGCGCAGGACATCGTGCTCGTCGGCGGCATGGGCCCGAGCAACACGCTCGCGATGGACATCCTCGTGAGCGTGCGCAACCCGACGACGATGGAGATCGCGGATTGGGCGCCCGGCGGCAGCCTGCCGAGCCCGGTCGTGTTCCCGCAGACGGTGCTCTTCGACAACGGCCACATGTACGTGATCGGTGGCGTGTCGGGCGATCCGGTGCTCGACAACCTCGAGACGAGCGTGCGCATGTCGACGACGTCGCAGGGCGCGCCGCACGCGACCATCAGCACGCCGATGCACGTCGCCGGCGCCGATCTCCCCGAGGGCCGCGCGGCCGGCCTCGTCGCGATCCTCGGCCACACCGTCTACATCGTCGGCGGGATCATGGGCGCGGATCACACGGCGAGCACCAGCGTGGTGTACGCGCAGCTCGAGCGCTGAGCTCTCAGCGGGGCTCCCATCGATCTCCACTGGATCGCGTCGGGCGGGCGCGACCCTTTGCCCACGTCCTCGCCTGAACGGCGGGCTGCGGGATGTGTTCAAAGCCTCGCACCCGCCCGCCGCTCAGGTTTTGTTTGAGCTGCCTTTGAAAATCCACGGCGTCTGCGACGCATCCACTGACGACGTCGCTACGCGACATCGCCGGTAGGCGAGGGCGCCGCCCTCGCGCTTCCCCGAGCCCGTTGCGATGCTGGAGCCGCGTGCTCGTCAGCGGTACGCGCCCTCGTGCATTCGCGCCGGCGTGACGTGCCAGATCGCGAGGGTGTCGCCCGCCGTCGCGAGGCGGGTCGCGTCGAGCCAGGCCAGCGCGCGCTGCGCTTCGTGCTCGATCGCGCCGATCAGCGCGCCGTCGCTCGTGTCGTGGATCCGCACGTGCGAGGACTTCGGGCTGCTGACGGCGGCGAGAGCACCGTCGGCGCTGACCGCGACGTGTCGCGCCGGCGGCAATGCCGTTCGAAGCGCTCGCGCATCGAACGCGACGGGGCGAGCGTCGGGACTCGCCGTCGTGAGCGCGTAAGTGTCGGTCACATCGTCGTCCGCGCGAGGCCGCGCGCAGAAGGCGATCGTACGGCCGTCGCGCGAGAGCGCGCACGCGCCCACGTCGAGGCTCCAGATCTCGCCGAGTCGTGTCGCCTGGCGGCGGCGATCGGGCCACCACACGTGCAGCGACGGCCCGGACACGACCACGACGTCCGCCCTCGCGTCGACGTGACGCGCGCCACGCTCGCCGAGTAGCTCGTCGACCTGCCACTCCAAATCGCCACTGAATCGAATGGCGCAGAGGCCGGGCTCCGTCACTGCGAGCACGACGCGGTCGCCGAGAGGCGCTGCATCGCGGACTGTGGGCGCGAGCTCGCGTCGCGCGATGCAGGTGGCGTGGCGCACGTCCCAGACGGAACCGCGCGCACGCTGATCGGTTCGATCGAGGACGACCAGGCGCGTGCCGTCGTCCGAGAATCGAGCGCGCGTGGCGCCGCGCGTGCTGCACAACAGGCGTGGCTCGAACGTGTCGGTCGGCAGGACGAACGTGCGCGGCCCGACGCGCGCGGCCAGGTGATGCGCCGTCGCGTCGAGCCAGTCGATGGCACCGATGCCCTCGACCTCGCGCACGAGACGCGCGCCGAACAGTGCGCTCGGCGCGGTTGCCAACGTCAACCCTCGGTCGGCGGGGGCTTGTCTTCTTTCGGCGCGACTTCCATCGCTTCCACGACGAAGACCTCGATGCCCGTGCGCAGGATGATCTCGTTCTCTTCGATCTTCGTCGAAGAGAGTACGTCGCGAAGGCCCGGCTCCACGGCGGCGCGCTTGTCCTCCGGCATCGCGAGCGACGCCTTGCGGACCACGCGGCCGACGCTGGCGCCGAGCTCGGTCTTCTTCTTGTTGATGACGCCCATGAGCTCGATGGCGACGTCGAAGCTGCCGTCGTTCTCGGGCGTGCGGATCGCCGAGAGCTCTTTCGCGCTCGGCCACGGCGCCTTGTGCACGCTCGGGACGTTCGTCTCGTCCGCGTAGACCCAGCTCCACACCTCTTCCGTGATGTACGGGACGAAGGGCGCGAAGAGGCGCAGCAAGACGTTCAAGACCAAGCGCAGCGTGACGATGGCCGACACGCGATCGCTGTCCTGCACGCCGCCGTCGCCGCGCGCGCGGGCCTTCACGAGCTCGAGGTAGCTGTCGGTGAACTGTGACCAGAAGAATTGCTCGGTCGCCATCAGCGCGTTGGCGTACTCGAACTCGGCGAACGCCTGCGTCGCCTTCGTGATGAGCGCGCGCAGCTTGTTCACGAACGCGCGATCGATCTCGTGCGTGATCAGATCTTCGGTGCGCGCGTCGAGCGAGATCTCCGCGTCACCGTACGACTGGCCGAACACGTACTTGGCCGCGTTGAAGATCTTCGTGACGAGCTTCTTGCCGACCTTGAGCACCTTCTCGTCGAACGCCGTGTCCATGCCCAGGCGCGCGCTACCCGCCCAGTAGCGGACGCCGTCGGCCGTGTAGTCCTCGAGCAGCTTCATCGGCGTCACGACGTTGCCCACGCTCTTGCTCATCTTCTTGCGGTCGGGATCGAGGATCCATCCGCTGATCACGACGTGGTTCCACGGCACCTTGCCCTCGTGGAGCATCGCCTTCGCGATCGTGTAGAAGGCCCACGTCCGGATGATCTCGTGCGACTGCGGGCGGATGTCGGCGGGGAACAACTTGCTGTGCCGCTCCGGATCGAGCAGCCAGTGCGAGCTGATCTGCGGCGTGAGCGACGAGGTGAACCACGTGTCGAACACGTCGGGATCGCCGCTGAAGCCGCCGGGCTGGTTGCGCTGGGCTTCGCGGAAGCCCTTCGGCGCGTCGCTCAGCGGATCGATCGGCAGCTGACCGCGCGTGGGATGGATCGGGTGCTCGTGATCGATCGCGCCATCGTTGCCGACCGGATACCAGACGGGGATCGGCACGCCGAAGTAGCGCTGGCGGCTCACGCACCAGTCGCCGTTCAGGTTCTCGGTCCAGTTGTGATAGCGCGCATGCATGAACTCCGGGTGCCACGCGATTTGCTTGCCCTTCTCGAGCAGGCCCGCCTGGTTCTGGAGCAGCTTCACGAACCACTGACGGGTCGTGATGAACTCGAGAGGGCGCTCGCCCTTCTCGTACATCTTCACCGGGTGGACGATCTTCTTCGGCTCGCCCTGCAGCGGCGCCGACGTTCCGGTCGCGCTCGCATCGACGTCCTTGAGCAGCTCGACGATCTGCCTCTGCGCCTGCGTGACGTTCTTGCCCACGAGCTGCGCGAACGCCGCATTGGCCCTCGTCGGATCGAGCGAGGGGAACTGCTCGCTGCCGAACTCCGTCGGCTTCACGCGGCCGTCCTTGCCGAGGATCTGACGCGTCGGCAGCTTCTGCTCGCGCCACCACGTGACGTCGGTCGCATCGCCGAACGTGCACACCATCAGGATGCCGGTGCCCTTCTTCGGATCGGCGAGCTCGCTCGCGAAGATCTTCACCGGGGCCCGGAACAAGGGCGTGATCGCGCGCTTACCGAAGTACTTCTGGAAGCGCTCGTCGTCCGGGTGCGCGCACACGCCGACGCAGGCCGGCAAGAGCTCGGGGCGCGTCGTGGAGATGACGAACGACCCGCCGCCCTCCACGGCGAACTCGAGGTCGTGGTAGGCGCCCGGCTTCTCGGTGTCGACGAGGTCGGCCTGCGCGAGCGCGGTCTGGAAGTCGACGTCCCACATCGTCGGCGCTTCGACGTTGTAGAGCTGCCCCTTCTCGACGAGATCGAGGAACGAGAGCTGCGCGATCTGACGGCAGTGCGGGTCGATCGTCGCGTACGTCTGCTTCCAGTCGACGCTGAGCGCGATGCGGCGGAAGAGCGCCTCGAAGGCCTTCTCGTCTTCGTGCGTCACGCGCGCGCAGAGCTCGATGAACGCGCGACGCGACACGATGCGCGGACGCTCGTTCTTGCGCTTCGCATCGTCGGCTTGCTCGAGATCGAGCGCGCCCTCGTAGGGCAGCGTCGGATCGCAGCGCACGTGGAAGTAGTTCTGCACGCGGCGCTCGGTGGGCAGGCCGTTGTCGTCCCAGCCCATCGGATAGAAGATGTTCTGCCCGAGCATGCGGCGCTGACGCACGAGGATGTCGGTGTGCGTGAACGAGAAGACGTGCCCCATGTGGAGCGAGCCGCTCACGGTCGGCGGCGGCGTGTCGACGACGAAGGTCTCGCCGCGCGGGCGCTTGTCGTCCCACGCGTAGATTCCGGTCGTCTCCCAGACGCCGTCCCAGTGCTTCTCCTTGCCGGGGGCATCGAAGTGCGGGGGGAGGGTCGAGGGGTCGAAGATCTTCATCATGGCGCCGGTTGGATATCGCGCGCCGATCAGCGGGACAAGCGAAGAAGGCCCCGCGCATCGCTGCACGAGGCCTTCGAAGCAAGAGCGATGGAGCGCGATCAGCTCGTGAGCCGCTTGATCTCTTCGCGGATGATCGTCTCGGCGAGATCCGGAACGACCTCCCAGACCACGCGCTCGATCACTTCACGCGAGAGCGCGAGCACGCCTTCGACCTGGGCGGGCGTCAGGCCCATGCCCTGGAGCTTGCCTTCCATCTCGTTGACGGCGTCGTCCTGGACCTCGAGCGAGGGCTTCTTCGCCTGCGCGGGCGCGGCGGTCGCGGCCATCGCGGGCGGGCGCGGGCCGGCGGCGGGCTGTGGCGCGAGCATCGCGGCGGTCGGCGGACGGCTTCCGGCCGGAGCACCGAAGCTCGCGGTGGCAGAGCGCGGGATCGGAGCCGCTGCTGCGGCAGCTGCTGCGGCAGCCGCAGTCGGAGCCGCGACCGGCGCAGCGACCGGGGCCGGAGGCTTGGGCGCAGACACGACACCCGGAATCGGAGCCGCTGGACGCGGCGGAGCCGGCGGTGCAGCGACGGCCGGTGCCGCCGGACGCGGAGGCGCGGGCGGCGCAGCGACGGCGGCCGGACGCGGCGGCGGAACCGGAGCGCCCGCGCTCGCGCCACCACCCTTGCTGATCAGATCCTTGACCTTGTCGATCAGCGCCTGCGTCTCGAACGGCTTCATCACCGAGTCGGTCGCGCCCGACTCGCGCAGCTTGTTCGCGTCGATCGGATGATGCTCGCTGCCGAGCATCAAGATCGGCGCGCCGTTTCCGTTGCCGCGCACCGCCTTCGCGAAGTCGTAGCCCGTCATGCCGGGCATCGAGACGTCCACGATGATGAGATCGGCCCCCGAGCTGGCGTGCAGACCGGACTCGCCTCCGTCGGCGGTGACGACTTGGATGTCCTGACCGATGAAGGTCATCTCCAGGATGCGGCGCATCGTGACGCTGTCGTCGACGGCGAGAATCTTCGGCAAGGGAGCCTCCGAGGGGGGTCGCGCGCCGGAAAGGCGCACGATTGCACCCGTTTCGTACAGGAATCTCGGAGACCGGGTCAAGATCGGTACACGCGTGGACGGACGAGGGCGCCTGAGATAGGCACGGCCCCCGTGGCCGAAGGAACCCCGCTCCCGATCCGTTACGAGCTCCTGGCGCGGCACGCGCCGGAGGGAAACTTCCTGCTGGGAAGCCTGATCCCGGGGGAAGGCGACCTCGAGCTCGAGATCGGATTCGGCCGCGGGCGCTTCCTGATCGAGCGCGCCCGGGCCGCCCCTCTTTCTCGCGTCGTGGGGATCGAGATCAAGACGAAGTGGGCCCATCTGGTCGAGGAGCGTCGCAAGAAGCTCGGGATCACGAACGCGGTCGCGCTCTGCGGTGATGCGCGCGAGGTCCTGCCGCGCGTGACCGACGAGGGGTCGCTCGCGCGCGTGTTCGTCCACTTCCCCGACCCGTGGTGGAAGAAGCGGCACACGAAGCGGCGCGTCGTGGACGACGACTTCCTCGTGCAGCTCGCGCGGCTGATGCGCTCGGGAGGCGCGCTGTTCGTGCAGACCGACGTCGAAGATCGCGCCGCCACGATGGCCGAGCGAATCGCGGCGTGCCCCGACTTCACGGTGCGAGAAGGATTCGTCCACGAGAACCCGTACGGCGCGCGATCGAACCGCGAGGTGCGCGCCCAAGAGGACGGCCTGCCCATCTACCGGATCCACGCGACCCGCAGGTGAGGAAGATCGGACGGCGTCGCTCGTAGCTTGCCGCCGAACCGCGCTCCCCGAAGCGGTGGAAAAGGTGCCCCATGCTGTTCGCGCTCACGTTCGAAGATCAGTCCTTCCGCTACGGCCCCACGACCGTCTCCTATGCCGACGTAGTCGGTGCCGGCATCGGCGTGAGCCGGACGAAGTACGCGGTGCGTCGCGCTTTGCTCGTCGCGCATCGGCCGCCGAACGAGTCGAAGCCGCAGCTGCTGCGCGTGCTCGACGTCGATCCTGCCGTCGCGGGTGAGATGCAGCGGCGAGTGGCCGGTCGCTGGCGGGGCGAGGCGCCGCTTCTGACGATGCGAAAGCAGCTCGGCTTCTCGAACGCGCGCACGATGGTGATCGTGGCGGTGCTCGTCGTGATCGCGCTGGCGATCAGCGTCGGGCTGATCACCATGGCCGGACACTGACCTCGCATACGGAACGGGCTCTCGGGCCTGTGAACCGGTCCCGGACCGGAATCCGGACCTAGGCAGCTCTGGCGTTCGTCATGGGTCCGCGCGCCAGACCGCGTGCGCTACGACCACGAGCGCGCAGATCAGCGCGAGCGCCCCGAGCGGCACGATCCAGATGGCGATCCCCGGATCGCCCTCGGGATGGCCGATCGACGAGAGCGCGAACGCGAGCGGGATCGCGAGCGCGGCGAAGACCGTGCACGACGCGACGAACGAGCGGCGAGACTCGGGGACGTGCGGCAGGCCGAGCTCTCCGACCACGATCGAGACGATCGCGAGCCCGACGCCGTGCGCGTGCGCGAGCGTGAGCAGCTCGCGCGTGAGCGCGTCATCGAGATAGCTGGCGAGCTTGAGGCCGTGCGCGCTCTCGAGCCCGAGACCGACGCAGGCCCACAGCAGCAACGAAGACCATCCGACGCGGCGAAGGAGCGTCATTCGCCGATCTCGATCGCGCGAGCGTCGGCGCGTGCGCGCAGCGCGGTGAGGTTCTCGGGCTCGATCACGCGCTGGCCGATCGCATCGACGAACGCCGCTCGGGCCGCGAGGCTCGAGGTCGACGAGAACGCATCGATCGGTCGGTCGAGCATCCGCCGAGCGCTCGTCCACGCGATGCCGCGCACCGCGGGATAGGGATCGTCGCGCATCGCCGCGAGCAAGAGGCCGATGCGGCGGGCGCGATCGACGTCGGGCCCATCGAGCCGGCCGAGCGCCGCGGCCGCGACCGCGCGCTCGAGCGGATCGCCGCCGAAGAGCTCTTCTTCGAGGCGCGCGCCGACGTGACAGAGCGAGCACGCATCGGGACGCTCGGCTGCAGCGTTCGCGATCGGCCGCGGGACTTCGATGCGATGGCTGCGATGGATCGTACGGATGCCGAACACGATACGCGGCATGTGGCAGTCGATGCAGGCCACGTTCGCATGATCGCTGTGCGCGAGGCTCGCCTCCGGCGTCGAGAGCTCGGAATGACAGGCCCCGGCGCACATCGCAACGCCCGTCACGTCCGCGCGCAGCTGTCCGCGTACGTCCGCGTAGTCGTGCATCGAGTGACAGTCGCCGCACGTCACGCCGCAGCGGCTCTGCAAGATCCCCTGATGCTCGTAAGCGGTGAGGCGCGCGGTGCCGTCGTTCCAGAAGCGCGGCGCGAACGCGGTGGGATCGCCGTGGAGCGAGGTGTCGATCGCGAGCGGCGTGCTCGTGTCGGAGAGGGCATCGCCGGGCACGAAGGGATCGCCGTGCGCGAGGTAGCGCGAGACGTCGCTCGTGATGCGTTGTCCGTGACAGCGGCCACACACGTCGGTCTGTCGCGCGCGCGCGAGGCGCTCGGGCGAGGTCACGCTCGGATCGGCGCGATCGGTCTCGTGCAGCACGTAGCGACGCACGGGGCTCGTGTTCGCGCGCACGTGCTCGGCACCGGGGCCGTGGCAGCTCTCGCATGCGACACCGAGCTCCGCGACGCGCGTGTCGAAGTGCCCGTGCCCATCGGCCCGCGGCTCCGCGCCGACGTTGTGGCAGAAGACGCAGTTGTCGTTCCATCGCACGGCGTGCCGCATGTAGTCGCTCGCCGCGATCGGCGCCGCGCCATCGAAGCCGTCGGGATCCGGCGTGAGGAACGCTCCGTTCATGTGGATGAAGCGCCGCTCCTCGACGTCCCACGCGATCGGCAGCCGCACCCAGAGGTCGTCCTCGCGCGCGAGCAGCTGCTGATGGCGTCGCGATCCGACGACGCGCTCGACGGTCCAGCGCGCGAGCAGATCGGTCTCGGTCTGCACCTCGACCACGAAGCGACCTCCCTCGTGGCTCATGCGCGCCGTGTAGCCGCCGTAGTCGAGCGTGCGGCCGTCGAACGCGCCGAGGACGGTCGTCTCCGTCGCTTCCTGCGTCATCCGGCGATGATGCGTTCGCGCCCAGCTCTCGTGATGATCGGGATGACAGCGCGCGCACGCGCCCGAGCCCGCGAACGCGGTCCCGTGTCGATCGACGGGGACATCCAGCTCGTTCGCCGCGCTCGCCACCGCCCAGCCCGAGAGGGCGAGCGCGATGAACGCGGCGAGCGCGCCGGCGGCCTTCACCCGAGCGAGCGGAGCACGTCGTCCACGCGCTCGATGTCGGGCAGGCCGATCTTGCGCATGATCGCGCGCGACTCGCGGAGGCGTTCCTTCGCGCTCTCGGTGTCACCGCGCTCCAGCACGTGCATGCCGAGCTCGGCGAGCGTGCGCGCGGCTTCCTTCTCGTTGCCGAGCTCGCGGAACGCATCGATGGACGTCAGGAAAGCCTCTTCGGCGCGTCGATCGACCGCGCCGCTCTCGTCGAAGAGGGTGCGCGCGCGGAGCGTGCCCATCGCGTGGTGGGCCTCGGCGAGGATCTCCTTGCCGCCGTAGTCCTTCGCGAGCGCGAGCGCGTTCACGAGCGTGCCCTCTGCCTTGTCGTCGTTGGCCTTCAGCAGACACAGGCCCAGGTTGCGCTCGACCTCCGCCATCATGCGTCGATCGCCGAGCTCGACGCCGAGATCGCGGCCGGCCTCGAGCAGCGAGCGCGCCTCCTGCAAGCGCACGTTCTGCTTGGTCAGCGCTTCGCCCAGGTTGTTGAGCAAGAAGCTCTGCGTGCGTCGGTCGCCCATCTTGCGGGCTTCGGTGAGCGCCTGCTTCCAGCACGCCTCGGCGCGCTCCAGGTCGCCGCGCTCGGACGCGAGCGCGCCCAGCGCGTTCAACGACGCAGTGATTCCGGCCCGATCGTTGATCTCCTCGCGGATGGCGAGCGCTTCCTGCGCCGCCTTCTCGGCCGCTGCGAGGTTGCCGCGCGAGAGCTCGATCGCCGTGAGCGTCGTGAGCGAGACCGCCTCGCCACGCTTGTCGCCGTGTGCGCGACGGATCGCGAGCGCTTCGTCCGCCGCGTGCTGCGCCGCTTCGATGTCGCCCCGCAGTCGCTCGACCTGCGCGAGGTCGTCGAGGCTCGACGCGACGCCTCGCAGATCGCCGCCTTCGCGGAAGAGCGCGAGCGTGCGGACGAGCACCTCTCGAGCGCGCGCCTCTTCGCCGCGCATGCGGTGCACGCGCGCGATGCGATTGAGCGCCGCGCCTCCCTTGCCACGCGCGCCGAGCTTGTAGCTGAGCTCGAGCATCTCGGAGAACGCCTTGATCGCGGCGTCGTACTTGCCCGTCGTCGTCAGCACGCTGCCGAGCTGGTGCAGCGCGTCGATCCGACGCGCGAGATCGTCCTTGTCGAGCAGCTCGAGCGCCTTCTCGATGAAGCGCATCGCCGCCTGCGTGCGCATGCGGTTCTGTTCGTCACGCGCCGCTTCGAGATACGCACGACCCGCGCGGGACGTGAGCTCCGCCTTCTCGAGGTGCGGTGCCGCGAGCGCTGCCACGCCTTCGTGCGTGAGCTCCATGTTGGTCGTGATCCAGTGCGCGATCGTGGTGTGGCGCGCCTTGCGCAGCGCCTCGCCTTGCTGGCGATACACGAAGTGATGCGTCTCGCTGTGCACGAAGCGGTACTCGCGCACGCCGGGCAGCTCCGACTGCTCGAGCGAGATGAAGAAACCTTTCTCTTCGAGTCGCGCGAGCGCCGAGTCGAGCGCGACCTCGTCGTCGTCGTCGGGCCAGATGGAGAGCGGGTCGTCCGATGGAGGCGAAGACGGCCGCTCGGTTCGCATCATGGCGAGCACCGCGCGATCGCTCGCGACGAGGCCCATGACGGATGCACGATCGACGGTGGCGCGCTCGAGATCATCGAGGCGCGAGAGACGCGCACGGATGGCGTCTTCGATGGTGACCGGCAGCGCGCCGCTCTGGAGCTTGGCGAGATCGACGACGAGTCCGTCCTCGGTCTTCGTGAAGAGCTTGGCCTCGACGAGCGCGAACACGAGCTCG
>CAYSCF010000231.1:0-10655 GCA_964429305.1 uncultured Sandaracinaceae bacterium
GCCGAGATGTGATCAATCACGAGACCAAGGTTCCTCCACCCTGGACCCCCACCTCGGTAACGCGGTGCGCCTGGGTTCGGACAGTGAGCGACTGCCGCGTCGCCATCGCTCGAGGCGACGGTGAGTGGCCGGCGGGGGTGAGCCGCCGGCCTGTTCTCTTCAGCGTGTCAGCTTCACGAGCACGCCGATGATGTGGTTCAGCTTCGCGTCGATGCCTTCGGGCCGCTTCGCGATGCCGCGTGCTTCCGCCATCTGGATCCAGCCGACGGTCTCCCGCGCTTCGCCGAGCGCGATGAGGTACTTGGCGCGCCGCGCTCTGCCTTCGTGACCGTTGCCTTCGCAGATGTTCGCCGCGGTCGACGACGATGCGTCGCTGAGCTGCTCGGCCGCGTTGCGGTCGTGTTTTCGTATGTCTTGGATCATCGGCTGGAGCATTTGGACGACTTCGATCGCGACAGGTGTGATTCGCAGCATGGAACTGTCTCCGTGTTTGCGCCGAGCGTCCTCTGCTCGGGGCGATACACGCCCACCACTCGCCGCCGCTGCCGCAGTCAAAGCTCGGAGATTCCGCGAATGCGGAAGCGACGACCGAGCGGAGCAACCCGGAGCGAAGCGAGGATTGCGAGCATCGGCGCCGAAGGCGGCTTTGGACGGCGGCAGCGGCGGCGAGCAAAATGACCCTCGCCCCGAGCAGCAGCACTACCTATCCGTCGAACCACTGGGCCGGGCGCGCGCCAGCGCGTGCCCTCTCGCTCTCGCTCTCGCTCTCGCTCACTCGTCGTCGTCGTCGTCGTCGAGCGCCTCGATCTCCTCCTCGATCGCCTTCTCCATCACAGCATCGCCCTCCGCCAAGGCCGCCGCGCGCATCAACATGCGTCGCGCCTCGTCGATCAGATCGAGCTTCGTGAGCGCCCGCGCGGCCGCGCGGTGGTACGCGAGGTGCCCCGCCTTGTCGGTCCCCCGAGCGAGCGAGCTGTACAAGTCGGCCGCGCGCGCGTGATTCCCCTGCTTCTCGTGCAGCTCCGCGAGCGGCAGCGCTGCGCTCGGCGGGAAGTCCGTCACCGTCCGCTGCACGAAGTGGCGGATCACCTTCTCGAGCAGCTCGAGCGCCTTGTCGTCGTTGCCCGCGTCGCGATGCGCGAGGCCGAGCTCCTGGTACGCGAGCCAGCTCGGGCGGTCCTCGTCCATGTGGTCGATGGCCATGTCGAGCAGCTCCACAGCCTCGTGCGCGTGCCCCTTCGCGCGCAGGTACACGCCGAGGTTCAAGTACGGCCTCGGATCGTCGGGCATCGCCTCGATGGCCTTGCTGAACTGCTTGGTCGCCTTCTCTTCGTCTCCCGCCCGCTCGGCGATCCCCGCGAGGAACGCATACGCGTTCACGCGCGCATCGCTCCGATCGTCCTCGGGAACGCGCTTGAGGAACGTGCGAAGCGCCTTCTGCGCGGCCTCGTCGTCGTCACAGCGCGAGCGAGCCCGGGCGATCTCGAGATAGAGGTACACCGGCGGCGCGTCCTCGCTCGCGTGCTCCTTGGCGATCCGTTCGAGCGTCTCGCGCGCCTCTTGGTTCTCCCCCTTCTCCATCGCGACGAGCGCGGCGCGGAAGTCTTCGCCGTACTCGTCGTACTCCTCTTGTTGCGCCTCTTCCCACTGCGCGGCGATCAGGACGATGCGCTCGTCGTCGCTCGGGCCCACTTCGCTCACGGCTTGCGTGCGCGCGTCCTTCTTCTCGGCGCGCTCGAGGCGCTTCTCGGCCTCGCGCCGCACGCCCTCGGTCGCCGCGACCTCCATCGCGTTCGCGAGCTCTGCCCGCGCGAGCGCCAGGTCTCCGTGCGCGAGATGCTTCTCGGCCTCGGCGATCCGTGCGCGCGCCAGCCCGTCGCTGCACGCATCGATCCGCTCGGCGACCGTCTTCTTGATCGCGTCCGTCGCATCGCGCGCGCCCGCCGCCGACTCGTACGCCGTCTTCGCGTCGTAGAAGCGGCCGCTCGCGAAGAGCTCGTCCGCGCGCTTCTTCTCGTCTTCTGCCTTCGCACTGCCGAACAGACGCCCGAAGAACGACATGCCTACTGGTTTCCCTTCTTCTGGAGGCGCTGCAGCGCCGCCGACTTCACCGACGACGGCACGCCGCGACTGCGAGCGAGGTCTTTGAGATCGCCCGCGTGGAGATGCGAGATGAACTTCATCGAGATCCCGATCGGCGTCTTCGGATTGAACATCAACGCCTTCTTGAGCTCGTAATTGCCGAGCCACTCCCGCTTGTTGCCGATGAAGCGGAGGATGTCCTCTCCGACCTGACGACTGTGCGCCATGTTGTTGGCTTCGGCCTCGGTCGTCGACGGCGAGGCCACGGCCGCGAACGAGACCTGCTTGTTCGAGTCGCGCACCAGTAGCGCGCGCGCCGCCGCGTTGCCGGTCAGCGTGAGACGCAGCTTGTCCTGCACGCTCATGTCCGCGACCTGGTTCGAGAGCGGCAAGAACTTCTTCTTCACCGTCTCGGTGCCCTCGGCTTTGTCGATCTCGACCGCGTCCTCGTCCGCGCTGTGCTCGAGCGCCGTGACGAACGCGACGTCCGACGGGAGCGGCTCGTCCGATGGCTCGGGGATGAGCTGTCCCGCGATCGCGTCCGCGTGCGCCTGGAAGGTCGCGATGCCCTCGAGCACGACGCCGTTGCGCACGCAGAGCTCGATCAGGCGATCGATCGTGCTCATCCGCGTGTTGCGGTTCTTGTAGAGCGCCTCGATGATCTGCGGGGTCTGCAGCATGCGCTGCTCGTTGAGCGCCACGCGCTCGGCCACGCGCTCGGAGCAGGTCCGCGCGATGCGCGCCATCGTCGCGTCGCCGAGCGAGGCGTTCGAGAGCAGGCGCTCGAGCAGCTCGTCCTTGCCGAGCGCGCGATCGGCCAGCGCGTCGAGAAAGGCTGCGTGCATCGGCAGATCGCAAGCGGCCTCGAGCACGCCGGGCGGAAGGCCATCGAGCGTGCCCTTCGCGGACGTCGCGATGGCCTCGATCGGATCGGCCGCGAGCTGGAGCAGCAAGGGGACGAGCTCGGCGCCCTTGATCGGCACCAGACCACGCGCGGCGATCGTGCGCGTGCGCTCGGGCGCCGCCGGATCGCCGAAGCGACGCAGCGCCTCGGGGAGCTCTTCGACCGGAAGCGGAAGCATGGGGATCGTATCCATCACGTCACTCGCATCAGGAAACCATGGAGAGAACGACGTGCGCGCCGCGTGCTTCGCAGCGCATCGCGCCGACGCATGCGGGTACGACCGCCGATCGACCGCGCGGGATCTCTACCGAGAACGACGCGCCGACGAGCCGGACGCTTCCTTCGAGCACCGTCCACGCTTCGATCGCGTTCGTGCGGGGCACATCGACGCTGCCGGTGCCCGCGAGCAGCGCGACCTCGAGCGCGTCGCTGTGCGCGCGCGCGCCCCTGCCCATCGCGCGCACGATCGACGGCGCGGAAGCGAGATCCACGTGCACGCGCGCATGCACACGCTCGAGGAATGCTCCCGCGCGCGGCGCGTCCCAGCGTGTGACGGCCAGTGCGCGCGACAGGTTCAGCGCGCGCGGCTCTCCGTTCGCCGATGCGCGTCCCTCGGCGTCGTAGCGGCGGTTCCAGTCCCAGTAGCGATAGGTGAGCCCGCGCTTGCCCGGCAGCACGCGCTGCGGCTCGACGATCGTGATGCCGCCGCCGATCGCATGCGGTGTCCCGGCCGGCACGACGAAGAGATCCCCCGCGGCGACGGGCACGCGATGCAGCCAGCGCGAGGCGTCTTGGCCGCTCTCGATCGATGCGCGCATGCGGTCGAGCGTCGCGTCCTCCGACAGGCCGAGATGGATCACGGCGCCCGGCTCCGCGCGCACGACGTACCAGCACTCGGGCTTGCCCGACTCGCCCTGCGCCAGCTGCGGATCGGCGTCGCTCGGATGGATCTGCACCGAGAGCGGCTCGGCCGCATCGAGCAGCTTCACGAGCAGCGCCGAGCTACCGCGCGAGGCTTCCCGACCGAGGAACGCTTCGCCTTCGTCCTGTGCGATCTCTGCGAGCGTGCGCGGATCTCCTTCGACCTTGCTCGGCAGCTCCGGCCCGAACGACACCTCCCACGACTCGCCCACCGCATCGTGGGTCGTCGCGACGTCGCGCTTGAGCACGTCGGCGAGATAGCGCCCCGCCCAAGGCGTGCGCGCCAGGGGAGTGAAGTTGTCGGGAGCCGTCAGCAGCGGGCGATCGATCACCGCAGGAGTGTACCCTCGCGCGTGAGCAACGGGCATAGTCGGGCGCTTGCGTCGGCTCGGTCTCGGCTCCATCGCGGTGCTGCTCGTGCTCGCCCTCGGGCTGCTCTGGGCCAGCGTCCTGGCGTTCGTCGCCATCGCGATGGCGGTGCACGGTCTCTCGTTCGCGGCGGCGCAGCGGATGGTCACGAGCGATCCCCTTCCGCTCGGGGCCGCGCAGCTCGCGGCGCTCGCGGCGACGATCGCGCTCGGTGTGTGGCTCGGCACGCCGGGCGAGACACCGCGGCAGTCGCTCGGCATCACGCCGGCGCGCACGCGGGTGCTGGTGACGGCGCTGCTCGCGGGCCTGGCAATGCAGCTGCCGATGATCGAGCTGATGACCGCGCTCACACACGTGTTCCCCGTGCTCGCACGACCGCCCGAGGTCGATCGCGCGGTCGAGCAGCTCGCGCGGATCGACTCGCCCATCCGTGCGATCACCGTGCCGTTCGCGCTCGTGGCCGTGCCGGCGGTGACGGAAGAGCTCCTGTTTCGTGGGCTGATCCTGCACGCGCTGCGAGAGCGATACGGAGCGTCCGTCGCGATCCTGGTCAGCGCCGTGCTCTTCGGTCTCTTCCACGGTGAGCGCCAGGCGCTGATCTTCGCGACGCTGATGGGCCTGGTCTTCGGCATCTTGGCCGTGCGCGCGCGCTCCACGCTTCCGGGGATCGCGATGCACGCGGGCTTCAATGCCTTGCCGGTGTTCCTGCAGCGCGATGTCGTCTCGATCACGGGCTTCAACGACGGATCGAACGACGACGTCCCGTGGCCGTGGTGGGTGGCGAGCGCGCTCGTGTCCGCTCTGCTGCTCGGGCTTCTCGCGTGGCTGGTCCGCGAGCCGCCGAAGACGAATCAGGTCTCGTGAAAGAGCGCCGGGCGGCGCGTGAGGAACGTCTCGATGGCCGCGCGATCGTCGTTCGTCAGCGACGTGAAGCGCACGCCCATGCCCGGCGTGTCGTTCACGTCGTCGCTCTGCCCGTTGGGCTCCTTGAGCCACGCGACACGCCCCTGCGCGACGAGCTGGTAGCCGCCCGGCAGGACGAACGAGACGGTCACTTCGGTACCGAGCGGCAGAGGCGCCCACGTCGCGACGAACACGCCACCGCGCGAGATGTCGCCGCTCAGGCCCGTGAAGAAGTTCGTCGCACTGTGCAGACCGATGTCGGCCTCGAGCTCCACGCGCTCGGTCGTTCGTCGCTCCGAGCCGGACGACGGACCGCCGGCGTTCAGCGGCGATCCGCTGGAGCGCTCGACGAAGCCTTCGTCTGCATCCGGGACGAGCTCGAGCGCCTTGCGTCGCTTGCGACGACCGAGCGGCAGTGGGGCTTCCGGACGATCCGACGCCGACGTCGGAGGGGACGAAGGGTTGCGGCCGACGAACGTGCTCGCCTCGTGCGGTGTCGCCTCGCGCAGCAGCGCCGGCGGGGGCCTCGAGATCTTCGTCTCCTCGGTCCGACGCTCCTCGGGCGGCGAGTCGTCGCCGCCGTGGATCAACGTGCGACCCGACGTGCGCAGCACGTGCTCGCGCGTCGGAGGAATCGCGCGCCGAGGCGCCGTCGGCTCCGGCGCCGTCAGCTGCTGCACCGGGATCAGCGGGCTCGAAGGCGGCGCGACACCGGGCGAGGTGATCTTCTTCACGCGCGGCTCGGGCGCGGCCTCCTCTTCCGCGAAGCTCGGCTTCGCGTCGCGCGCCGGCAGCTCGATCATCGGAGACGAGAGCGACGTCTCTCCGCTCTCGCTCGCCGCTTCGAGCTCGCGCTCGAGGCCCGCGCGCGCCGGATAGAGCACTGCGAGGCACTTGGCGACCGATGCGCCCGCGTCGTCGAGCGCGCGTGGAATGCCCGGCTCCGACAGACGCGCGAGCACGCCCGAGAGCACGCCGCTCGCCTCGCGCAGTCGATCGCGCACGCCTTCGGGCTCGCCGACCTCGGCGCCGTAGAGCGCGCCCACCGCGAACGAGAGCTGCCCCGCGAGCTGACGTCCTTCGGCGCCCGCCTTCGCGCTCTCGAGCACCTCGATCGTCGTCGCGAGATCGACGCGAGCCTGCCGCGCCGCGAGGACGCCCGCATGCTTGAGCTCTCGTCGGCGCGCGCGATCCACTCTGACCAGGCCCCCGCTGCTCGAATCACTCGTCGTAGAACATCGGCGCGCGCTTGCGGATGAAGCGCAGGATCAGCTCGCGGGCCTCGGGATCGAGCCCTTCGAACTGGATGCCCATGCCAGGCTCGCTCTCGGCCGTCAGATCCATCGGGTCACGCACGAAGCGAACGGTGCCGTTCACGTGCTTCTGGAAGTTGCCGGGCAACGTCACGAGCACGCGCATCGCCGTGCCGCGCGGCTGGATGTTGTAGGTCGCGCAGAACACGCCACCCTCGGAGATCTCGCCCGAGAAGCCGACGAAGAAGTTCGAGTCCGTCGTCGCGCCGATGTTCACTTCGACGTCGATGCGCTGTCCGCCGCCGCGATAGCCACCCGTCGATGCGGGCTGGGCCGGCGCGGCAGGCGATGCCGCGGGAGGCCGCGCCGCGGGGGCCGCAGGCTGCTGAGGCGGCGGCTGATACGCGGGCTGCTGTGCGTACTGCTGCTGCGGCGGCTGATAGGCGGGCTGCTGCGGCGCCGCCGGATGCGTAGTGCCGAAGGCCGACGCGGGCTGCACGCCGGGCGCGTACTGCTGCTGTGCTTGCGGCTGCACTGGCGCCGGCGGCTGCGCGTAGCTCGGTGCGGGCTGGCCCATCATCGGCGCGCCGCCCATCCCTTGCGGAGGCTGCGCAGGCGCGGGCGGACGGATCGAAGCGACCGTCGTGAGCGGATAGAGCGCCGACATCGTCGATGCGATCGAGGCCGTCGCGACCTGGATGCCCGGATGCGTCGCGCGCACGTCCTGCAGCAGCGCGAGCGTCTGACCGACGACGCCGAGCGCACGCTTCACCGCGGCCTTGCCCTCGGGCTCGGTGGGTGATCTCTCGGCTTCGAAGAGCGCGGCCATCGCCTGCGCGACGTTCTGCGCGATCGCGAGCACGTCCGGCGGGATGTTCGGATCTTCTTGGAGCGCGGCGAGCGCCTTTCCGAGATTCTCGCGTGACGTCTTGGCGGTCTGCGCGCCCGAGTAGCTCATCGGTCCGAATCCTCTCCCCAGCGATGGCGCCGAAGTCAGGTGGCGCGCCGAGACGATACCCCGATCGACGCGTGGCCGTCGACAATCGGCGGATTCCCCACGGAGCGGCCGTCAGGCAGGCAGAAACAGCTCTTTCGTGAAGACGATCCGCGCGCGGCTGGTCCCCGCGTAATCAGGGTCTTCCACGACGTCGAAGCCGAGCGCGCGATGGAAGTCGATCGAGCCTTCGTTGCCGACGTTCGTGATGGCCTTGAGGCGCACCGCCCCGGCCGAGCGTGCGCGCTCCATGAAGTGCTCGTAGAGGAGCTTGCCCACGCCACGGCGGCGATGTTCGGGGTGGATGCCCACCATGTGGATGTAGGCGATGGGCCGCGCATCTCCGTCGCCGAACGACGACGAATCGTGCGAGCGCGCATGGAAGCCGAGCAGGAAGCCGGCGACCTCGCCGTCGTGCTCGGCGATGAGCGCCTCGTTGCCCAGCTCGTAATAGAAGAGAGGATGCGCGAGCTCGCGCGAAGGACCGCCCCACCAGCGGTCCAGCACGGAGACGATGAAGGCGTAGTCCGCCTTGGTGATCCCTCGGATCAGCATCGGAGCGGTTTCGACCCTAGCACAGTACCATCCGGGGATGAGCGAAGAGCACGTCGCCGCGAGCACGAGCACCGAAGCGCCGCCCGAGCCGTCGCCCGAGACGGTCGAGCGCATCCAGAGCGAGGTCCGCGCGATCCGGAGCCGTGGTGCGCGAACGCTCGATGGTGCGGTGACGAACGTCCGGCTCGGCCTGCGCGAGGCCGAGCGGCGGCTCGAGGACGAAGCGAGAGCGTGGGACGCGCATGCCCGCGCCGCGACGCTGCCCGACGTGGGCAGCCTCGATCCGATGGTCGATCTCGCGGTGCGGATCGATCGCGAGTCGGACTACTGGCGTGGGTTCGCGGTCGGAAACCTCCGACCAGGCGCTGCGAGGAATCTCGCGATCGCCGGCGGCGCGCTCGCGCTCGCATCGGGCCTCGCGCTCGCGGTGCTCGGCACGCTCGCGGCGTTCTTCGGGAGCGAGGGCCCCGCAGCCGCGTCGCTCATGACGGCGAGCGGTGTGGCGCTCTGCGCGGTCGTCGCGTGCGCGCTCGGGATCATGTCGGAGCGCGGTCGGGTGATGGCGGCGCGCGAAGCTCTGGCTCGCGCCGATCACGCCGAGCGGAGGCTCGAGCGCGTCGCCGCGATCCTCGCGCTCAAGACCGTGCACGAGTCGAAGTACATCGAAGCCCTCGCGCGGCTCGAGCGCGATCGATAGTCGTCACTCGGGCGCGTGCGCGTCGGGCAGCGTGAGGTGGAAGAGCCGCATCGCGTTGCCGGAATAGAAGTCCTCGAGCACGTCGCGCGGTAGACCGATCCCGTCGATCGTCCAGTCGCCTTGGATCGGCGTCGGATGCGCGAAGCCTCGATCGTTCGTCTCGAAGTAGCGGTAGGTGGACTCGTAGAAGAACGGAATCCGGCTCTCGGTATCCGGCTGGCCGCCCGAGCTGCCGAGCACGAGCTGGCCATGCGATCCGATCTGGAAGTCGGTGCCGAAGAGGATGCGATCGTGGAAGCGCGCGAAGATCTCGCGCATGCGCGCGGCAGGAAACCGTCCGATCTCGGGCACACGCGCCGCCGTCTCGACGTAGAGGTTCGGATACGCCGCGAGCATGCGCGCGACCGTCTCGGGCTCCTCGGGATCGTTGCCGAAGTGCGCACCGAGAAAGCGCGTACCGGGCGTGCGCGCGACGCGCTGCTCGAACTCGTCGAACACTTCCTGCCAGCTCGGCCACGGCTGGCCATTCGGTCGCGCACCGTAGAAGCTCCAGCGCGGATGCGCCGAGAGCTCGGCGTATCGCTCGTTGTCGGGCGTCGGCGGGCGGAAGAACGCCTGCGGATCTCCCGTGTGGATCAGCACCGGCAGACCGAGCGTGCCCGCGTGCTCGAACACGGGGTCGAGACGCGGATCGTCGACGCGCAAGAGCGATCCGCCCGTGAGCTCGTAGCCCAGACCGAGCGCCTTGTAGATCTTGAGACCGACCGCGCCTTCTTCTCGACACCGATCGAGCGCGTGCGTCGCGTACGCGACGAAGTCCGGCTCCTCGACGCGGCTCCAGTCGATCGAGCAATAGTCGCGCAGCGCGCCGTGCGTCTCGGCGGCGGCAGCGATCGAGGCTTCGAGCCCGCCACCGTCCGGCTCGCCTCCCGACGCATCGAGCGCGAGAACGACGCCCTGCGCACGGAAGATGCGGACGGCATGCGCGGCCTCGCTCGGCGGGACGTGCACGTGCACGTCGATGCGCGGCAGATCCGCGCGCACGAAACGATGCGGCGCGGGCGCGGCGGGCGATTGCTCCGCGCCGCGCCCGAAGAAGAGCGCGGCGATCACGACGCCGAGGGCAAGCACACCGAGCACCAGAGCTCTGCTGCGATCGCGCATCGAGCTGCATGGTACCGCGCCGTCACGTTCCCCAGTCGTGCGACTCGTCGATCGTCCGCTCGGGCGCCGCGGCGTGCGATGGGCGTAGCCCCGCGCGTCCGTCGCCGAAGCTGCCGCGGATGCCGCCGCTCAGGATCGGAAACGACGCATATGGGTTTCCATACGTCGGGATCGCGATGCTGCCGAAGAGCCCGAGGCCCGGAACGACCTCGACCTCGAAGCTCGCGCGCGTCGTGAGCGTGAACGTACCGAAGTCGACGAACGGCGGGCTCGATCCCGCGCATGCCGCGATCATGCTCGGGAACGCGGGCATGTTGCGCATGTCGACGCTGCCCATCAGCAGGAGCCAGGGCTCGACCCAGTACCCGAGATCGAGCCCGCCCTCGACGATGCCCATCACTGCGACCGCGCTCTGCGCCGGTGTGCCGACGGGATCGGCGAACCGCGCGGAGAGGCCGACGCCCGACGCGCCCACGTGCGGATGTACGAGATACGGCACGTCCTCGTCTCCGAACATGTAGCCGATGTCGATCCCGAGCCCGAAGCTCGTACCGTCGGGCGCCGAGAGCGGCGTCGGGCCGGTCATCGCGCCCGGGGCCATGCCGGTGCCGACGGAGCCTGCGCCACTGGCGAACGCGAGCATGCCCATCGGGCGCAGCATCAGTCCGGCGACGGGACGCAACATGCCACCGATGTGGAGCTGCCCGGCGGGAACGAAGTCGCCGTTCGTCGCGTCGCCGTTGGCCTCGAGCCGCGTGAGGCCGGAGCCGGACACGACGAGACAGATCACGTTGCAGGTCGTGCGCTTCGGCC
>CAYSCF010000232.1:0-10647 GCA_964429305.1 uncultured Sandaracinaceae bacterium
CGAAGCACATGTGCGTCTCGATGCAGAGGCTGCGCGCCGAGCAGTGCTCGCCGGCGTTGCAGTCGCTCGCGGCGATGCAGCCGCGCGGGCGACACGTCGGAGGCCCGTGACAGAACGCGTCCTGCGAGCTCTCGGGACACGAGGGCGGCATCGTGATCGCGTCTGCGCGCGCGTGCGCCGACGCCGAGAGCGCGGCCACGAGCGCCAGACCGACCGCGTACCTCACTGGGTGTCGTCGCCGGTGCCGGCGCGACTGAAGATCTGCATCACGTACGGGCCCGCGCCCGACGAGGCGCGCACGTTGAGCGTGTAGTTGCCGCTCGCCGTCACGCACTGACGCACGCTCGGGAACGCGGTGCGCACGCCGAGATCCGTTGCGACCTGCGTCGCGCCCTGCATGAGCGTCAGATCCAGATCGTGCACGCCGTCGCCGCCGACGACCGTGATGGAGTAACAACTGCCGGCCGAGAGCTGGAGCTGCTGCGTATCGGTCGTGCCCTCGGCGCGCAGCGTGCCGCGCGCCATCGCGTAGTTCGCGTCCGGCGCGAAGCCCTCGGCGCTGAGCAGCGCGGTGACCTCGGAGAGGCGCACGTAGATGAGGCCCGCGAGGCCGAACGGGCCGTGCGTGCCGCGCGGCCAGCGGTAGGGCGCGTACACGTAGTTGCCCGTGCCGCTCATCATGCGCACGCGCATGCGGTAGTGGCCGTCGGCCGAGGGGCACACGCGAACGGTCGGGCGTGCATCGCCGGCATCGTCGCGATCGACCTCGTGCCCCGCCGTGTCGAGGAGCGTGAGGTCGAGGTTGCGCACGCCCGAGTCACCGACCGCGAGGATCGCGTAACACTTGTTGCCCTCGAGATCGACCTCGTACTCCTGCGTGCCGCCCTCCGTCAGCTGCGCGTGCTGCGGCGTGCCGAGCGACTCGTAGCCGCGCGCGCGCATGTCGGCATCGAGCAGCGCGAAGTTCTCGTCGAGACCGGCGCCGGCCGTCGACGTGTCGGCGATGAGCGGCGCCGTGGGCGCCGGCGTCGAGCCGCCGCTGGCCTGCTGGAGATACGCCGCCGTGAACACCGGCCCGTCGCCGTGGAGCAGGCGGACCTGCAGCGTGTAGTTGTCGGTCGAGGGCGCGCAGTAGCGCACGACGCCGTCGCGGTTGCCACTCGAGTCGGCCTGGAGCCAGTGGCCCGAGCCGTCGACGAGATAGACGTCGGTGTCGGTCGTGCCCGGGCCGCCGAACGTCGCGAACGCGTAGCAGCGACCCTGCTCGAGCGAGAGCTGGAAGAGACGCTCGTCGCGCTCGTGCAGCTGGAGGCCCTGCGCATCGCCCACGCGCTGGTAGTGCTCGCCACCGAGCTGCGCATCGAGCTGCTGAACGCGGCCCTGCGTGTCGGGATCGATCGAGGCCGTCGCCGGGCCCGCCGCCGCGGCTGCTCCTCCGAAGAACGCGGTGAGATCGGCCGTCTGGCGTCCACGCGACTGGTACGGCGCGAAGAAGAACTCGCCGCTGCCGCGCGCCATCTGCAGGCGGATCGTGAAGCGACCGGCACGCGCCACGCAGCGGCTCACCCACGGATGCTCGTCCGGCTGCACGTTGTGGCCGACGTCGACGCCGCGCGGATCGAGGATGAAGAGGTTCAGATCGGCGCCGGCCGGGCCGAACGCTCCGAAGACGTAGCAATAGCCGCGGCGCAGATCGACGGGCAGCGCCGTCATGCCGTTCGCATCGAGCGTGCCGTGCGTAGCTGGCCCGACGGGCTCGAAGCTCGCCTGACGCAAGACTTGGTCGTACTGATCGAGCTGCTCGCGCGACGTGCCGTGCGCGACGACGCCTGCGCCGACCTCCATGCCGGTGGTCGTCCCATCGCCCGTCACCGCTTCGGTCGGGACTCGGCGGCGTCCGTGGCAGCCGCCGATCGACGTGAGCAGAGCGAGGCCGAGAAGAGAAAGGAAGCCGATCTGTCGCATGGTGGGTCCCCAGGGCCGCTTCGTCCGAGGTCTCCTCGGCGGCAAGCGGCTGCATCGAAACACGCGCCCGGTGTGGAGGCAAGGTGCGGAGGCGCCAGAACGAGACGAGCAATGGGCCGTTCGGATTCGACGACGGACCCGATCGATCGCGCTACGCGGGCGGCGTCGGAGATCTTCCCTCGGCGCTCAACGAAGCAGCCAGTAGAGGCCGCCGAGGCTCGCGATCAGGACCGCCGCCGCGAGCCACGCGACCAGGACCTCGGCGCGCGAGAGCGTCGGAGCCGGGGACGGTGGGGCGATCGGACGCTCGGGCTCTCGCTCGGGCTCGGTCGCAGGCTCGGGCGCTTCTTCGACGGGCGGCGGCGCGATCGGCACGGGCATCGCCTCGTCGGCCAGGCCCTCGACGCTCGCCAGCAGCGCATCGGCCGGATCTTCGAACGTGAGCAACGTCGATCCGATCAGCAGCTCGTCCCGATCGCGCAGGCGCTTGTGCGTCACGGGCTTGTCGTTCACGAGCAGGCTGTTCTTGCTGCCGAGATCGCGCGCGATCACGCCATCGAGCTCCACGACGAGCTCGCAGTGCTCGCGCGATGCATCGGCATCGGGCAGCGGAAGATCGGTCGCTTCGCCGCGGCCCAGCACCAGACGCGCCGGTGGCTCGGGGATCTCGAGCGTCGCGCCCTTCTTGTCGCCGTTCATCACCACGAGGCGCGCCGGCGTCGCACGGATGCCCGAAACGCCCACGCGCGCGAGCCTTCGAGCGAGCGAGGCCGTACGCTCGCGTGAGGTCGGCTCGCGCACGACACCAGCGCTGAACTTCGCGCGATAGCCGCCGATCACGATCACGTCGCCGTCGCGCAGCGCCTTCGGTCGCTCGATCACCAGCGCTTGATCGTGGAGCTTGGTGCCGTTGGTCGAGCCGTGATCGACGAGCACGTAGCGCGCGCCGTCGAGCCGGATCGAAGCGTGGCGCACGCTCACCGTCGGGCTCGGAAGGTTCACGTCGGCGCCCGCGCCGCGACCGAGCGCGATGCGATCTTGCTCGAACTCGTAGATCGCGATCTCGGCGGGGTTTTCCGCGGCATGCACTTCGAGCCTGACACCCATCGCGTGGCGACCCTGCTCACGAGTGGGCAAGCGCGTCAAAGATTGGAGGCTCTTCGTCGAAATTTGGACGACGCGCGCGGGTTGGCGCTTTCTCCGGACGGTCGGAGGCGACAAGCGATGGAAGCGTTGGACCGAAGGTTCGAAGGTGCGGTGCGCATGCCCGTGGATCTGCTCGTGCAGCTCTCCAACGCGGCGGACGGCGGCGGCGAGCTCTACGACGCGGACGCGGTGAACCTCGGCCCGGAAGGGCTCGGACTGCGCTCGGCGATCCTGCCCGACATCGGCCAGCGCCTGCGCTGTCGCTTCGAGCTGCCCGACGACGGCGGCACGTGCGAGACCGACGCGCACGTCGTGTGGGCGAGCGACACCGGCACCGTCGCCGGCGAGTTCGGTGTGAAGTTCGACGCGCTCGAGCCGCGCGTGCAGGCCGTCGTCGATCGCTGGGTCAGCACGGTCGAAGGCGGTGTGCCGCGTGTGATCACGCCCGTGTCGACGGCCTCGCCGATCGTGCACGAGCAGCGTCGCATCGCGCGCGGCAAGAGCGCGTTCATCCACCTCGACGGCGTCGGCAGCCCGATCGAGGGCATGGTCACGAGCGAGGACGCGCATCGGATCGCGATCGCGCAGCCGCTTCCTTTCCTCGCGCTCGGCAAGGGCGCGACGCTCGAGGTCGGAGGCGACACGGATCGCCGCGCGCTCTCGCACGTCGAGCTGCAGATCGAGAACGGCGTGCCGCGCCTCGTGCTCACGCTCGAGAAGATGGCCGCGCGCGCGACGACGAAGAGCGCGCCGCCGGAGCTGCGATCGCCCGACGCGACGATCACCGAGGACGACGAGATCGCGCCGATCATCTCCAAGCCGACGGTGATCGCCAAGGCGACGCCGCAGAGCGAGTGGGTCACGAGCGACGAGCCCGAGACGCCGGCGCCGAGCTCGATGGACGAGGAGCCGATCCGTGCGTCGCGCGATCTCGATCGCATGCGCGAGCGCGAGCCCGTGCGCGTCGTGCGCGAAGAAGCGAGCGACGACGAAGAGGGCCCGCCGAGCATCTCGCTCAAGGAGCGCGTGACGCCGCAGCTCGTGAAGCTCGTGGCGAGCATGCGCGCGGCGTGGGCGATCACCATCGCGACGACCGGCCCGTGGTCGCGTCGCGTGGCGGGCTGGCTCGTGCAGACCGCGAAGACGGTCGCAAGCTACGTGCGCGAGAACGCTCCCGAGCGCCTCGGAGCGCTCTTCGGTCGCGCGCCGCGTCGTCGCACGACGGCGCCGCCGCCCGTCGCGACGGCAGCAGGCCTTCGTCGCGCGCGAACGACGGAGGCTCCTGCTGCGCCGGTGTCGCCGCTGCGTGGCAAGGGCCGGCTCGCGCTCGCGGGCGTGATGGCGGTCGTCGCCGTCGGCCTCACCGCATACGCGCTCTCGACGCCTGCGGCCGCCGAAGAGACGCCCGCGCTCGTCGCGCCCCCCGTGATCGCCGCGCCGGTGATCGCGGAGCCCGCGCCCGTCGTGGAAGAGACCGCGATCGAGACCGGTGCCCAGATCCCTGCGCCGCCCGTCGTCGAGACTGCGCCGGCTCCGGCGCCCGTCGTCGGTGGGCACCTTCCGGCGCCGACGTTCCCGACGCTCGGCAGCGCGCCTGCGGCCGCCGAGACGGCCGAAGAAGAAGCGCCCGCACCGATCGCGAGCGCACCCTCGAGCTCGTTCGGCGCCGACGAGGTCGCGAACGGCCGCACGTCCACGCTGCGCATGAGCCAGCCCATCACGTCGCTCGTCGGTCAGGCCGACGAGAGCGGCTTCACGGTCACCGTCGACGGTGCGCTCTCGCTCGATCGCGCCGGCCCGATCGCGGCTGCCAATCCCTCGGTCGAGCGCGCATCGGTGCTCAACCGTGGTGATCACTGTGTGCTGACGGTCCGCTTCGTCGCCGGCCGCACGCCTGCGTATCGCGTGGCCATCCGCGGCCAGGCCGTCGAAGTCACGATCGGTCGCTGAGCACTACGGGAGTGCCCGGCAGAGCCGGGCCGACGCAATCATGTCGGGTCCGCTCCGCGGACCACTCCGGTAGAGATCATCCCGAGCTCCGCGAGCCGCCGCTCGATCTCGGCCGGGGGCAGGCTCAGCTCGCCGCGCGAACGATCGATCGCGTCGCGCACGCTGGCGTGGATGTGCGTGCGCGGTCGGCCCGGACGTCGCGTGCGCGAGAGCGTGACCATGCCGCGCACGACCGTGCGCAAGAGCGAGCTCCTCAGACCGTCGCCCTCCATCACGATCTCGAGCGTCGACGCGTGCACGAGAAGGTCTTGGGCGCGCTCCATGATGTACGCGCGCATCGGCGCGTCGGGCGGCTCGAGCCCGGGCGCGTTGACGCCGCAGTACACGACGGGCTTGCCGAGCTTGCGCGCGGCTTCGCCTGCCTCGCGGACGATGCGATCGACTTGATCACGATCGACCGAGCCTTCGAGGCGTGCGACGAAGAATCGGTCGACGGTCGCGGTGCGGAGCGCCAAGGCGTCGACCCTCTCACTCGTCGCGGGAGATCGCGCGCAGATTGACCGTCGCACGCGCCTCGCGCCCCGGTCCCATCGCGAGCTTCACCAGCTCGCGCATCGACGGCCGTGCGCCGTCGTTCTCGCACTTGCCGAGACAGCGCTCCATGTCGCGTGCGATGCGCGGCAGCTGCTTGCGCAGCGTCGCGCGATCGGTCGCCTCGTCGTAGACGAAGCGGATCGGATCCCAGCTGAGGCCCCAGCCCGAGAAGCCGCTCTCGTCGGCGAGACGCGCGGCGTTCGCCGGCCCCACCGCCTTGAGCGCACGCAGGACGAGCTCGCCCACGACCTCTTCGGCGCCCGCGAGGTTCTTGGTCATCACCTCGTACGTCGCGTCGGGATCGCGCTCGTTCTGCAGATCGAGATGCAGATCCGCGAGCAGCGAAGGGAACTGCGGCAGCGGCACGAAGTCGCCCCACACGCGGCCCGGCTGATTCGCCGGCTCGATGCTGGCCCACGTCTTCAGGATCTTCTGCGCCTTCACGTTGAGCGCGGCGAACTTCTTGTGCAGCTCGCGGAAGCGCGCGTGCTCCTTCGGCGCCAGCCGATAGAGACGCTGGAAGAAGTACTGACAGACGAACGACCAGTAGTGGAAGTTGTCCCAGTAGAGCTTCGCGGCGAGCGCGGCCGGCGCGCCGTTGATGTGGCTGTGGCGTCGGAACGTCGCCGTCGTGACCTCGGTGAAGCCGAGGAAGAAGTCGTTGTACTCCTTCACCCGCGCTTCGATGTCTTCTCCCGACAGCTCCGCCTTCACGAGCTCGACCGAGAGCACGCTCGCGAGCGCGATCAGATCGCTGCCGGGCGAGTAGAGCGGATCGACGAACACGCCCGCTTCTCCGATGCACGCCCAGCGATCGGCCGAGAAGACCTGCTCACTCGTGTACGCGTAGTGCCGGAGGAACTTGAAGTCCTCGATCGTCTCGTCCTTGAGCTTCTCGTAGAGCACGGGCTCGTGCTTCTGGATCCACGCCATCGCCGTCTCGGGACGCGCGAACGTCTCGAGCGGATGGTGCTCTTCACCCGCGACGATGCCGACGGAGTGCAGGCCGGAGGACAGCGGGATGAGCCACACCCAGTAGCCCTTGCCCATCAGATGCACGGTCGAGAGCCAGCGGTTCTTGTCGACGTCGCGCGCATGCCACGCGGTCTCCGACGCCGGCACCAGCGTGCTCACGTCGAAGCGGCGCGCGATGCGGAACCACGCGGACGAGTGCGGGTGATCGCTGTCGCGCGTCAGGCCGAGCTTCTTCTGGATCAGCCGACGGCGACCGGAAGCGTCGATCACCCAGCGCGCGTCGAGGTCTTCCTTCTTTCCTTCCGTCGCCACGTGCACGACGTGGCGTGCGCCATTCGATCCCAGATCGATCCCGTAGGCCGACCAGCCCTCGTAGAGATCGATCTTCGCTTCCTCGACGAACGCGCGCAGATCGTTCTCGAGCTTGCCGCGATCGAGCTGGAACGCCGGCACCACCGGCTGCTCGCTCGGGCCGATCTCGCGCCGCGCCGCGAGCGGCCCCTGCGTATCACCCGAGAAGTAGCGAAGGCCATTCTTCCGCAGCTGATGCTCGTCGAGGTACTTGCGCAGGCCGCACCAGCGCTCGTTCTCGAACCAGCCCGCGCCGATCTCGACCGACGACTCGCCGACCTTGAAGCAGGCATCCGGAAGCGGGCGCCGCGACGGCTCGACGACCGCGATGGCGATGTCCGGCAGCTGCCGCCGCAGATAGATCGCACACGTGAGGCCCGCGAGACCTCCTCCAGTGATCACGACGTCGTAGCTCTTCATGCGAACAGCCGAGGATACGCGGCGTTCTGACGCGCTGCACGCCCGGTTACAGGCGTGACCTCGCGGTCACGCACGCCCGCACTGGATCTCCCGGCCGATGGGCCTAATCTGCGGATCCTAGGGCTGGAACGCGGCTTGCGACTGCGCCGCGCGGCCCGCTCCCGCATGAACGAAGACACACAGAAGCTCGACATCGCGATCCTCGGCGGCGGCCTCGCCGGCAACCTCGTGGCGCGCCAGCTGCGCCTGCGCTTGCCGCACGTCTCGATCGGTCTGTTCGAAAAAGACGAAGAGCGCGGCTTCAAGGTCGGCGAATCGTCGGTCGAGATCGCGAGCAACTTCTTCATCCGCAAGCTCGGCCTCTCGACGTACATGGTCGACGAGCAGCTGCCGAAGAACGGCCTGCGCTTCTTCTTCGACACGCCGGAGAAGAACGCGTCGCTCTTCGAGATGAGCGAGGTCGGCAGCGACCGGCTGCCGATGTTCCCGACGTTCCAGATCGATCGCGCGCGCTTCGAGCGGGATCTCTTCGACATGAACCGCGCGGCCGGCGTCCAAGTCGACATCGGCGGCACGATCAAGAGCCTCGATCTCAAGAGCGGCACCGAGGGCGCGACCACGCATCGCCACACCTTCGAGGTGCATCGCGATGGCGCCCTGAAGAAATACGCCGCGCGCTGGATCGTCGATGCGAGCGGCCGCAACCAGCTCATCAGCAAGCTGCGCGGCTTCCGAACGCCCGAGAAGCACGGCTGCGGCGCCGTGTGGGGCCGCTTCAAGAACGTCACCGACATGGACGCGCTGATGGAGCCGGCGTGGCCCGGCGCCGAGGCGTGGAAGGGCCGCGCGCGTCATACGGCGCGCGTGCTTTCGACGAACCACTTTTGTTACAAGGGCTACTGGATCTGGTTCATCCCGATCGCGCGCGGCATCACCTCGCTCGGCGTCGTCGGCACGGTGTTCGAGCCGTCGATGAGCACCGAAAAAGGCTTCGTGGAGTTCATGCGCGGTCACAAGGCGGTCGCCTCGTTGATCGAGAACGCCGAGTGCATGGACGTCGGTCACTTCGCTCGTTACTCGTATGGCACCAAGCAATTCTTCGGCGGCCCGGAGCGCTGGGCGATGATCGGCGAGGCAGCGGCGTTCTCCGACCCGTTCTACTCGCCGGGCAGCGACTACATCTCGATCGAGAGCGACATGATCACCGACATGATCGTGCGCGAGCTGGGCGGCTGCACCGAGGAAGAGCTCGCCGAGCGCAGTGCGCTCTACGACGAGTTCATGAAGTTCCGGTTCGACGCGACGATGCTTCTCTATCGCGATCAGTACCCGGTGCTCGCGAGCTACGAGACCATGAAGCTGAAGTGGAACTTCGACATCAGCTGCTACTACAACCTCTGGGTCGACTTCTTCATGCGCGATCACCACCTCGATCCGCGCAAGCTCCGCGAGCAGCTGCGCCGCAAGGACTACGTCCTGCAAGCGCTCGAGAACTTCTCCAAGCTGTTCCAGAAGCTCGTCGTGGAGCTGGAAGCGAAGGGGCAGCTGCACCGCAGCAACCTCGGCCAGTACAACAACGGGACGGACCTGCTCTACTTCCAGAGCGAGATCGGCGCCGAGCGGAAGAAGGGCGCGGTCAACACGCGTACCGAAGAGATCTTCAACTTCTGCCTCGAGGAAGCGCGCCGCATCCTCGGGGAGGGCGCCGCCGAGAGGCTCGAGCTGCACCGATTCATGGAGCCTCAGCCTCTCGCCTGAGTCATAAACCGCGCCTTCCGCGAATTACGTCGCGATACGGAGAGTTTCCTTTGGCCCAGATTCCCAAGCCCAGTCGTGAAGAGATCCTCAAGAGCGTCGTCGAGATCCTCGCCGACAGCTTCGAGCTCGATCCCAAGAAGATCCAGCCGACCTCGACGCTCTACGAAGAGCTCGACCTCGACAGCATCGATGCGATCGACATCTTCACCCAGCTGCGCGAGCTGACCGGCCGTCGCCCCGATCCGGCCGACGCGCGCAAGGTGCGCACGGTCGACGAGCTGATCGACTTCGTGTTCACCGAGATCGACAAGACGAACGCCGGCGTGCCCGAGCCGAGCGCGGCCCCGCCTCCGACGTCGCCGGAGCCGAAGTCGCCCGGCGGCAACGACAAGGAATGACCCTCTCGATTACATCGCGTCTTCGACGCCTCTTGCCGTGATGCGCAGAGTCGTCGTCACGGGTGCCGGTGTCCTCTCGCCGATCGGCATCGGCAAAGAGGCGAACGAAGCGTCGCTGCGTGCGATGCGCGGCGGCATCCGCGCGATGCCGGAGTGGGCACACATCCCGGATCTGCAGACGCGGATCGGCGGGCCCGTGTCCGGCATCGATCTCTTCGCGCACTATCCACGAAGACGCCGTCGCACGATGGGGCTCGTCGGCCTGCTCGCGCTCCACGCGAGCGAGCAAGCGCTCGCGCAAGCGGGCCTGAGCGAGGCCGATCTCCAGAACAACCGTACTGGCATCGCGTTCGGCTCGACGACGGGCAGCTCGGCGGCGCTCGAGGAGTTCTGCGGCCCGCTCTTCACGCAGCACACGATGCGCGGGCTCGACTCGAGCTCGTACCTGAAGTTCATGACGCACACGTGCGCGGCCAACCTCGCGTCGAGCTTCGGCGTGAAGGGCCGTGTGCTGCCGATGATCTCGGCGTGCACGAGCGGCTCGCAGTCGATCGGTGCCGCGTACGAGTCGATCAAGTTCGGCATGCAGGACGTGATGATCGCGGGCGGCGCCGAGGAGCTCCATTACGCGACCGCAGTCACGTTCGATCTGCTGATGGCAACGAGCATCAAGCACAACGACACGCCCGATCGCTCGCCGCGCCCGTTCGACACCAAGCGCGACGGGCTCGTCATCGGCGAGGGCGCCGGCTCGGTGGTCCTCGAGGAGTACGAGCACGCGAAGGCGCGCGGCGCGAAGATCCTGGCCGAGATCGTCGCCTACGGCACGAACTGCGATGGTCTGCACATCACGGCGCCGAGCGAGCAGGGCATGCGCGGCGCGATGGACCTCGCGCTCGAGAGCGGCAAGGTCCGCCCGAGCGACGTCGACTACGTGAACATGCACGGCACGGCGACCGAGATCGGCGACATCGCCGAGTCGAACGCGACGGCCGCCGTCTTCGGTCGCGAGATCCCGGTCAGCACGCAGAAGAGCTACACGGGCCACACGCTCGGCGCGTGCGGCGCGATCGAGCTCGTCTACTCGATC
>CAYSCF010000233.1:0-10625 GCA_964429305.1 uncultured Sandaracinaceae bacterium
GTGCTCGCGTCGACCGACGCATCGCCCGAGGCATCGACGCTCTGGGGATTCACGTAGCAGCGCTGATTGCTCGCGCAGCGCAGCGAGCCGGGGCAATCGGAGTCGGCGTTGCACGAGAAGCGTCCGTCTGGGTACTGCACGCAGCCCACGAGCAGCAGCAGAAGCGCGAGCGATCGTATGCGCATCAGAACGTCCCTCGCAGCTCGATGCCGTTCGGGCCGAGATGCAGGGCCGCGTGCTCGCCCGCGCCCGCGCCGGTCACGGCCCATACGATCCCGACCGCAGCGAGCGCCGCGCCGATGCCCAGTCCGGCGAAGCCCGCTCCGATGAACGGCGTTGCCTGTTGATCGGCGTCGTGCACCGTCGCGTAGCGAGCCCCGTCCGGGGCGTTCTGCACGGTGGAGACGTCCGAGAAGCCCAAGCCGACGAGCACCGCGCCGGCGATCACGAGCACGCCGCCCACTCCGACGAGGATCCACGGCGCCGGACCGACGTCAGCGTTGGAGCTTGGCGCCGGCGCCGGCTCGGTCACGGTCGTGTCGGCGAGCGCGGCATCGAGGGCCGGCGAGGTCTCCGCCGAGGTCGCCGTCGGCTCGCTCTCGATCGCACGCTCCAGGAAGGCGACGCGCGCGCGAACCTCTGCGGCCTGCGGTGAGTCGGGCTCGGCCGCGAGAAATCGCTCGAATGCATCGAGCGCCTCGTGATCGTGCCGCATCCGATCGTGGCACTGCCCGATGTTGTAGAGCAGCTGGCCCCGTTGGCTCAGGTCGAACGCACGCTGGAACGCGGCGAGCGCCTCGTCGTAGCGGCCGTCGCCGAATGCCATGCGTCCTGCCTCGAAGTACGCGTGCGCCTCGGCGTCGTGGGCGCTGTCCTGCGCTCGCGCGACCGGAGCCGCGCTCGCGCACGCGACGACGATGCACAGCAGGTAGGCCCACCCAATCGTGTTCCGCATTGCGGCGACGGTACCGCGGAGTACGGGCGACGAAAAGCCGTGGCGCTTGGACAGGGCCGTTCCAGCGAGACGCGATCACATGCCGTGCAACGTGCCGCGCGCGTCCACGCGGCCGAACGCTTGGTCGCCCTGGAAGAGCCAGAGCTCGCCGTCGCGCGCTTCCACGTGCGCGACCGGCACACCGAGCGTCTCCATCGCGAAGCCTCCGTCGGCGGAGCGCCAGAGCTGTCCGCGCTCGTCGAGGAAGATCGCGGTGCGCCCTCGCACCCACGCGGTGATCAATCCCGGCGTGTCCGTGCGCCGTACGCGCCAGTGCGTGCCCTCGTCTTCCGTCGAGAGGACGAGACCATCGCGCGTCGTCGCGACGCCGTGCGCCGAGCCCGGATCGAACGCGAGCGCGAGCGCCGCTGCCGACTGGCGACCGGTCGCGGGCACACCCGCGCGCCGACGCGACACCGTGCACGCGCCGGTGGTCCACACGTCCTGCCCCGGCCATTGCGTCGCGAGCCAGTGCACGCCGAGATCGTCGGAGTAGAGGACCGCGCACTGCTGCGGGCTCCCGTGCGGCGCGATGGCGACGATGCGGCCACTGTGCGCGCGCGCGAAGAGCGCGGCGAGCGCGAGACCGGGCTCGTTTCCGAACGTGAAGCCCGTCGGCACCCACGCACCGATGGAGGACGCAGCGCGCACCGAGACGCCTCCGCCGAGATCGACGACGCGCGGACGCACTTGCGCATCGGCTCCGGCGGCGAGCAGGAGCATCAGCGCGAGCAGGGCGATGCGGGCGGTCACCGATCGAGCGTAGCGCGCCGCCCGACCCGCGTATCCTTTGCCGGTGGCAGCATCTCCGAGCATCGACGGCAGCGTGGCGCGAGGCTTCGAGCGCGTGCGCGACGTGTTCCGCACGAACTTCGTCGAGCACGGCGAGTCGGGCGCAGCCTGCTGCGTCGTGCGGCGAGGCGAGGTCGTCGTCGATCTCTGGGGCGGCGTGCGCGACCACCGCACGGGCGCACGTTGGGAGCCGGACACGATGACCACCGTGTTCTCCACGACGAAGGGCGTCTCGGCGATCGTGATGGCGATCGCCGCATCGCGCGGATGGCTCGACTACGACGCGCGCGTCGCGAGCTACTGGCCCGAGTTCGCGCAGGCGGGCAAGGAGCGGATCACGGTGCGCGAGCTGCTCGCCCACCAAGCGGGCTTGGCGGCCGTCGACACGCCGTTCGATGCGCGCTCGCTCGCCGATCTCGATCTCGTCGCGCGCGGGCTCGCGGCGCAGCGTCCGGCATGGGCACCGGGCGAGCGCCACGGCTACCACGCGATCACGATCGGCTTCTACGAGAGCGAGCTGCTGCGGCGCGTGGATCCGAAGAAGCGGAGCATCGGCGCGTTCTTCCGAGAAGAGATCGCGAACGTGCACGCGCTCGACTTCCACATCGGGCTGCCGCCCACGGTCGGTGACGAGCGCCTCGCGCGCCTGCGAGGCTTTCCTCGCTGGCAGCTCCTGCTGCACCCGGGCTCGCTGCCGGCGCGCTTCGTCATCGCGATGATGCGGCCCGATACGCTCGCGGCGCGCGCGTTCGCCAATCCGAAGGTCGCGAACGCCGCGGAGATGGGCTCGCCGGCCTATCGCGCGGTGGAGATGCCTGCGTCCAACGGCATCGGCAGCGCGCGCGCCATCGCGCGCCTCTACGGGATGATGGCCACCGGCGGGAGCGAGCTCGGCATCACGCCGAAGGTCATGGCCGACGTCGTCGCGCCGGCGACGGCACCGCGTGGCGGCACGCGCGATCGAGTGCTCTTCGTCGACACGCTTTATCGGCTCGGATTCTCGCGCTCCACGCGAACGTTCTCGTTCGGCGAGCGCGCGTTCGGCACGCCGGGCGCCGGAGGGTCGTTCGGCTACGCCGATCCGGATCGCGGCATCGGCTTCGGATACGTCCCGAGCCGCATGGGCTTCTGGCTGAACAGCGACCCGCGCGAGCTACGCCTGCGCGAGGCCGTGCTCGCATGCGTTTGAGCTCAGTCGCCGCGCGCGCGGATGAACGTGACGAGATCGCGATAGAACGTGAAGTGGTCGAAGTCGTTGAACGCGCCCGGTGAGTCGCCGAGCAGCTGTCCGACCTCGTCGAGGTGATCGGCCGGGATGCACCCGAGGAACGTGCCGTGGCGCGAGCTCGGCACCGTCACGAGGCCATCGTTCGGGATCGGCGCGAGCGAGTTGTTGCCGTTCAAGATGAGGCCGAACACGCTGAGCAGCGGATCGATCGGATCGTTGTCGTGGTCGTAGCGCGTGATGAAGGACGGCCGGCCGGACACGCGGCAGTCGTCGCCACCGTCGCTGAGCGCGCTGCGCCCGCCGATCGAGAAATAAGGAACGGACGGCACGTCGGGATACGCCGCGTTGAACGCCGCCGTGTTCACCTCGTTGAACTGATCGATGCCGAGCCAGACGCTCGTGGTCGCGCCTGCTGCGTCGTAGAGCGGCGAGTACACGAGGCTCGCGAGCGCGTTCACCGCATCGCGGAAGCTCTGGTTCGTGACGAGCTGGTCCACGACGTTCGACACGTCGGAGCCGCCGTGAGGCGTCGCGATCGTGTAGACGGCGGCCACCCACTCCGGATGATCGTGCGCCACGACGCGTGCATCGAGCCCGCCCTGCGAGTGACCGACGATCACGACGCGCCGGTAGCCGGTCGTGTCGAGGATGTGCTGGATCTGCGCCGCGAGCTGCGCGCCGCGCACCTCCGACGTGTTGAACGGATCGACGGCGGTGAAATAGACGTTCGTCTCGCCGGCCGCCGCGAGCGTCTGCTGCACGTGGAAGAAGTAGTCGATGTAGTCGAGCCCCGCGAAGTGCTGGAACCCGAAGAATCCGTGCGCGAACACGATCGGGTACGGCGGGCCGAGCGTGTGGGCCGCGCCCATGTCGCTCGGGACGATGGCTGCGTCGGCGGCGAGCGGCAGCGGCGCATCGACTCCCGCATCGGCGATCGCGCCCGCCTCGCGCACGTGGGCCGCGTCGATCTCCGGATAGAACGTCGCGCCGCTGCACGAAGGCAGAACGGCGAGCAGCGAATACACCGAGGCCCAAGCCAAGCGCGAGCGCATGAGCGAAAAGTGTCGCGCCGGTCGGAGGCGAGCGTCAACTGCGGCATGAGTCGAGGCGTATGCTCCGCGCGATGACTCGATTCGCGCTCGCCGCGCTCGCAGGGCTGTTCCTCGTCGCGTGCTCGGATCCTCCTGCGCCACCGACGACGGTCGCGCCGGTGCCCGTCGTCGCGCCGCCGACGCCCGAGCCGACGCCGGAGACACCGACGTGGCTCTATCGCGTCACGACCGACACGCAGCCCTCGTACGTGCTCGCCGCGCTCGAGTACGGCTGTCCGCTGTCCGAGGCGCTCCCGCACGACTACGCCGCGCTCTTCCAGTTCGCACGCGTCGTGATCGTCCCGGACGCGCGCACGGAGGAGGAGATGCACGACGCGATGATGGCCCAGGCGATCGATCGCTCGGGATCGCTCGCGCGTGCGTTGGGGCCCGAGCGGCTCGCGGCGCTCACGGACGAGATCGACGACGCGGTGACTCCGGGCATCGTTCGATTCCTGCGACCGACGTGGGCGATCGGGCTCTACTACGAGGGCCTGCAGACCGACGCGTACGGTGGCCACCTCTCGGACATGCGCATGTCTCCGACGCACGACGCCGCCATCCGACGACAGATGAGCGGGGCGCCGCTCACGGGCCTGTTCACGGCGGCGGACGTCGATCGAATGATGGCGAGCGGCGCGCCCCTCGCTGCCGATGCGTTGTGCGCCGCGATCGATCACGTCGACGCCGCGCGCGCGATCTCGCGGGACACGCTCGCGGCGTACCGTGCGGGCGACGAGACCGCGTTGTGGACGGCGCTGCAGACCGACGTTCCCGGCGCCGAGGCCTTTTCGGCGGCATGCCGCGCTGCGGAGCAGCAGGCGCTCGAAGCACACTCGGGCTCGCTCTCGAGCGAGCTGCGCGCAGGCAACGCCTTCGCCGTCCTACCCGCCCAAGAGGTCCTCGGAGACGACGGTGTGCTGGCCCGCCTACGCAACGCCGGTGTCGAGATCACGCGCGTTTCGGTCGCGGCGCCGGCTCCGTGAGGCTGTGGTAAACAGCGCGTCCCGAAATAATCGGCTCGTCCCTGCGGTCCCTCCCGTCCGCGCGCGTTGCGCGCTCCCGTCCGGGCCCTCCGTGCCGAGCACTCTCGCATTCGAAGGAGCATCAAGATCATGACGACATGGCCCGCGCCGAAGACCGGCACCCCGATCACGATGAACAAGGACGGAAAGCTCAACGTCCCCAACGATCCGATCATCCCGTTCATCGAGGGCGACGGCACTGGACGCGACATCTGGAAGTCCTCCGTCCGCGTGCTCGACGCTGCCGTCGAGAAGGCCTACGGCGGCAAGAAGAAGATCGTCTGGCACGAGGTCTACGCCGGCGAGAAGGCGTTCAAGCAGTTCGACAACTGGCTGCCCGACCAGACCGTCGAGGACTTCCGCAAGTACCTCGTCGGCATCAAGGGCCCGCTCACGACGCCCATTGGCGGCGGCATCCGCTCCCTCAATGTTGCTCTGCGCCAGATGCTCGACCTCTACGTCTGCCTGCGCCCCGTGCGCTGGTTCAAGGGCGTGCCCTCGCCCGTGAAGTCGCCCGACAAGGTCGACATGACGATCTTCCGCGAGAACTGCGAAGACATCTACGCCGGCATCGAGTGGGAGGCGGGCAGCGAGAACGTCAAGAAGGTGCTCGCGTTCTTCAAAGAGAACTTCCCGAAGGAGTACGGCAAGATCCGTTTCCCCGAGACGAGCGGCATCGGCATCAAGGCCGTCAGCAAGGACGGAACCGAGCGCCTCGTGCGCGCGTCGATCGAGATGGCGCTCAAGTACAAGAAGAAGAGCGTCACCTTGGTCCACAAGGGCAACATCATGAAGTTCACGGAGGGCGCGTTCCGCACGTGGGGCTACGAAGTCGCCGTGCGCGAGTTCCGTGATCGGGTGGTCACCGAGCGCGAGACGTGGATCCTCGGCAACAAGGAAGCCGACGCCAAGCTCGACACAGAGGGCAACGCGCGTCAGGTCGAGCCCGGCTACGACATGCTGCCGCCGAAGCAGAAGGCGGAGCTGCACGCCGAGATCGAGACGGCGCTCAAGCTCTGGCCGACGCATGGCGAGGGCAAGTGGAAGAAGCTGCTCCTGATCAAGGACAGCATCGCCGACATCACGCTGCAGCAGGTGCTCACGCGCCCGGCGGACTTCGACGTCATCGCGACGCTGAACCTCAACGGCGACTACCTGTCGGATGCGCTCGCGGCGCAGGTCGGCGGCATCGGCATCGCGCCGGGCGGCAACATCAACTACGTCAGCGGCCACGCCATCTTCGAGGCGACGCACGGCACGGCGCCGAAGTACGCCGACAAGGACCAGGTCAACCCGGGCTCGGTCATCCTGAGCGGCGAGATGATGTTCCGTCACCTCGGCTGGGACGAAGCAGCGGACCTCATCATCAAGGGCATGGACGGCGCGATTGGCGCCAAGACGGTCACGTACGACTTCGCGCGCATGATGGAAGGCGCGACGAAGGTGAAGTGCTCCGAGTTCGGCGACGCGATCATCAAGCACATGTGAGCCGCTGAAGAGGCGAGGAAGGCGGAGGAACATCCGAATTCCGGCCGCTGAGGAAGGCAGGAACGAGCGAGAGCTCTTCCTGCCTTCTTCCTTTCGCCACTCCGCCTAGCGATCCTTGCGTAGGGCGCGGGAACGAACGGTACGGGACGCCTCGGGAGCTCCGGCGAGTCTTGCGCGAGTCGCCACCAGTACTCGCGCCACTGCGTGGGCGCGACGTGTTCGTAGATCGAGACGACACCGAGGAGTCCAAGGCGAGTCCGCGAGGAAGTCCCATCCATCGCGCTCCGCGCCGTACATCTCGAGCTCCTCGTCGTACCAGAGTTGGAACCCCTTGGTCCGAAGCGTCGGCATGGGGCGAGCATAGCCAACAGCGCGCACGCAACAACACTCGAGTGCTCGGGCCGCTCGGGTTCTTGCTAAAGTGACGGCGTGCGCAACGCACCGATTCGGCGGAGCGGTCGAGAAGACTGGGCGAGCTTCATCGCGCTCGGCGACGACGACCGTCGCGAGCTCGTCGATGGCGTGCTCGTCGAGGTCGACATGCCCACGAAGTGGCACGAACGTGTGATCGCCGAGCTGCTCTTCTGCCTGATGGTGTGGGCGAAGAAGCGCGGGCTCGTCGCGCTCCCGTCTGGATACAAGGTGAAGATCAACAACCGGCGCGGCGCGATGCCGGACATCCAAGTGATGACCCAGGCCGCGTACGAGAGCGCCGATCCGCAAGGCCTCGCCGGTGGTCGGCCCGAGATCGTGGTCGAGGTGATCTCGCCCGGCAGCCGCGGTCATGATCGCGTGCGCAAGCTCGGCTGGTACGCATCGATCGGCGTGCCCGAGTACTGGATCGTCGACATGGAGGCGCGGACGCTCGAGCGATGCGTGCTCGACGAAGACGTCTACTCGGTGCGCGAGACCGTCCTGGGTGACGCGACGTTCAAGCCGCGCGGGCTGCGCGGTCTGTCGATCCCCATGGGCGACATCTGGGCGGCGCTCCCGGCGAACGGGCGAAAGCGCTGAAGCTGGTGCTCAGGAGCCGGCTCACGGACCCGCGTCGGCCCATCCGCGTCTGTTGCACCGGTAGTGCGCTGCGCAGATGAAATCGTAGTCGGCCGTCACGCACACGGGCGCCAGCGGATCGGGACATCCTCCGAGACATCCGGGGTTCGAGTAGTTGCAGCAGACATCCGGCCACGGCCCCGTGCCCGAGAGGTCGACACCGCCGTCGCAGTTCGCGGGGAGCTCGTGGGTTTGCGCGCAGCCAGACGCGACGCCCGCGAGCCAGAGCACCGAGAACCTCATGGCTCTACCCACGCCAGTCAGCGTCGAGCGAGCGCACGGGTCTGTCAACGACGCGCTCGGCTGCTCTACCCAACATGTGCAGCGCGCTGCACGTGGCACAGCGTGCAACGCAGGAAGTGCCCTGATTCTGGATGGCGCGGCGGCTGCTGAGTGGGGACCCAGGAGGTCCCATGAAGCTCATCATCTCGTCCCTGGCGCTCTTCCTCGTCCTCGCGTTTGCGCCCGCCGCGCACGCACAGAGCGTTCGCCTCGACGTCGACACGCAGCTGCGCCCGATCGATCGAGAGCTGCAGTCGATCGACACCGAGAGCGCTTTCGCGACCGGGCTCTACGTGACCGGCACCCTCGCCTTGGTGACGGGCGGCGTCCTCGCGGGAGGCGCGGCCGCGCTCGCCGGGTCGTGGGTCGGTGGCGCAGCGAGCGACAACAGCGAGACGATCGACGCCGGACTGGGCATCGCCGCGGCAGGTCTGTTGATGGTCGGCATCGCGATCGGGCTCGACGTCGACAGCGGATATCGACGCCGTGCGCACGCGACGCACATCGCGCTCGCGCCGACGATGGGTGGCGGCATGCTCTCGGTGTCCGGAACGTTCTGAAGCGAGCTATCGTCGCCGCGTGAGCAGCGCCGCGCCCGCGTGGATCCGAGGTCCCCTCTGGGATCTGACGTTGCTCGCGCTCCCGTGGGTGCCGCTCTACTTCTGGTTCGTCTTCGGCCTGAGGCTCGGAAGCGGCGGCGGCGAAGTGCTCGTCTTCGGTCAGCGCACGGATGCGCTCGCGATCGCGGCGCTCGTCGTGCTCGCGATCACGTTCGTGCATCGCCACTACACGTTCGTGATCGTCTACGGCGATGCGCCCACGTTCACCGAGAACGCGCGCTCGTACGTCGTCACGCCGATCGTGCTCTTGCTCGTGCTCTACGCGGCGCGAGCGAACGAGCAGCTCACGATCACGAGCGGCGTCGGGCCGTGGGACCTCGCGCTCTTCGCCAGCGGCACGTGGAACGTGTGGCACACCGTGCAGCAGCGCTACGGCATCTTCCGCGTGTACGCGGGCAAGGCGGGGCACGGGCTCGAGAGCCGCGCGCACTCGCGGCGCGATCAGCGCTTCGTGTGGTCGCTCGTGATCGCAGTCGCGCTCGCGATGCTCTTCCTGCGTCGGCAGGCGTTCGGCGCGCACGATCTGTCGCGGCACGCGCTCTTCGTCGCGTTGCCGTATCTCGACGCGCCATGGGCCACACCGCTGGCAGTCGTCCTCGCGATCGGCGTCGCGGTCGTCGTCGTCGACTGGATCCGCGCGGAGCTCGCCGTCTCGCTCCCGCTCGCGCAGCGCCTCCCGCGTCTCTCGTTCCTCGGCTCGACGCTGCTGCTCTTCTCCGTATTCCTCGTGCACGGGCCGATCGTCGGATACCTCTGCTTCGGCTCGGCGCACGCGCTCGAGTACCTCGCGTTCGTGCATCACTTCGGCGAGCGCAAGTTCGCATCGCGCACCGACTCTCCGAGCGTCGCTGCGCGCTTGCTGCGTCGTCCGCTCGTCATGGCGCCGCTCTTGATCGGAGGTCTGGTCGCCCTCTACGCAGGTCTGCAGTCGGTGTCGGGAACGGACCTCTATCTGAGCTACTACATCGGCAGCTCGATGCTCCACTTCCTCTACGACGGCTGGATCTGGAAGGTTCGCAAGCCCGAGATCGCGACGCCGCTCGGCGCGCGGGTGGCCGCCGTTCGATAGCGACAGAACGTGTCCTGCGCGACGCGGTAGGTCCCAGACACTCTCGTCGAATTCGCCTTCATCGCAGCGGTAAACGCGTGCGGCCTTCCGCACGCGAGCGATCGCAACCCCTTCCACGATGCATCACTCTCGTGTACTGCTGATGGACGTCATGAAGCAGTCGGTCGTGGTGTGCTTGGCGATCGTTTCTCTCGTGGGATGCGCAGGACGTGACCAGCGTCCTTTCGTGGCGCTCCACTCCGCGCCGCGCGCGACGCTGCCGCCGATCGCGGTCTCGTGGAGCACGCCGCTCGGCGATCTCACACGCAGCGACGTCGCGACGCTCTGTCGCTTCGAGCAGACGTCCGTGAGCCCGGCGGCGGTGCGCGAGCGCTGCGACGACGGACGCACGGTCACCGTGGGCGCGAGCGGCGGCTTCTGCGATCACGATGCGCTCACCAACGCGCAGGTCATCGGCGGACGATGCGCGCTCAGCGTCGGCGACCTCGTCGGCTGCGAGCTCGCCCTGCGCGAGAACCCGTGCGCGATGGGCGCCTCCGCGCTGCCCGAGTGCGCCGCGTTCGACGCGTGCACGGCCCAGATCGCGGCTTCGGCTGCGATCGCCTCGCGCTGACGTGCATCCGCCCAGCGTTGTCGGTAGAGTCCGCCCGCGCTCGCGGTCCGCGGACCGCTGGTGCTCATAGAAATAGGAGTGGAGCGATGGTCCAGCGCAAGAAGATCTCGGTCATCGGGGCAGGCAACATCGGTGGTGAGCTCGCGATGCTCGTCGCGCGCCGAGAGCTCGGCGACTGCGTGCTCCTCGACATCCCGGAGAAGGCGGACTTCGCGCGCGGCAAGGCGCTCGACATCATGCAGACGGGCGCGCTCGACGGCTTCGACTGCACCGTCACGGGCACGAGCGACTACAAGGACATCGCGGGCAGCGACGTCGTCATCGTCACCGCCGGCGTGCCGCGCAAGCCGGGCATGAGCCGCGACGATCT
>CAYSCF010000234.1:0-10602 GCA_964429305.1 uncultured Sandaracinaceae bacterium
CGGCCTCCGCGCGCGGATCCCGACCGAGGTCTTCTACGATCGCATGCGCGGCATCCACATGGAGCCGCCCGAGCGCGCGAGCGGCGATCCGGAGCCGAGCGATCCCGACGAGACCGAGCCCAGCGGTGCAGCGCTCTCGCCCGATCAGGTGCTCGGTGGTCCGCCGCCGTCGTCTGCCGCGCCGCAATAGACGACGCGCGTGGTCACGCACTCGCCGAAGCACAAGCGTGATCTACGGCGCCTCATCGCGATCTTCGCGGCTCTCTACTTCGTGCAGGGCACGTGCGAGCCGACCGATGGGCTGATCTCGCAGCCGCTGCGCTCGATGATGATCGACGCCGGCACCTCGCCCGACGAGGTCGCGCAGTTCATGGCGCTCGTGGGGCTGCCATGGGCGATCAAGCCCTTCTACGGGCTCGCGGTCGATCTCGTTCCGCTCTTCGGGATGCGACGCAAGGCGTGGATGATCCTGTCGACGTCGCTCGCGACGATCGGGCTCGGCTGGCTCGCGCTGCATCCGCCCGAGATGACGCCGGGCTGGGCGCTCGCGACCGTGCTCGTTCTGCCGACCTTCGGCGTCGCGCTGGGAGACGTGGTGACCGACGCGCTGATGGTCGAGACGGGCCAGCCGCTCGAAGCGACGGGCACGCTCCAGTCCGCGCAGTGGACCGCGTCCAACTTCGCGGGCGTCGCGGTCGGGCCGCTCGTGGGTTGGCTCACCGCGAACGACATGGGTCAGTGGGCATTCGCGGTCGCCGCGGTGCTCTCGGCCGGTAGCCTGCTGATGGCGATCTTCGTCATCCGCGATCCACCGCCGCCCACCGATCCTCCCGAGCCCGCGTCGCTGCGCGGCGCACTTCGCGCATCGTTCTCGCCTCGCGTGCTGCGCGCTGCGCTCTTCCTCTTTCTCGTCGCGTTCAATCCCTTCGCGGGCCTCGAGTACAACCGCATCACGCGCGAGCTGAACCTCGGCGAGCTGCACTACGGCCTCGCGGGCAGTGTGTTCGCGATCTTCGCGGTGATCGCGTCCGCCGGCTACGGCTGGGCTGCGGAGCGCTTCGAGATCAAGCGGATCGCGCACGTCGCGCTCGGCGCGTCGGTGCTCGTGACCTTCGGCGTGATGCTCGTGCACGACGCCTGGACGAACTATACGTTCCAGGTCGTGTCGGCGATCGCGTGGACGAGCGCACTGCTCGTGCAGCTCGACGTCGCCGCGCGTCTTTGTCCGCCTCGCTACGCGGGGACCGTGTTCGCGTTCTTGATGGCCGTGATGAACGCGACCGCGTCGTTCGGCGAGTGGGTCGGCGGCAGCGTGCACACGCAGCTCTTGCCGACGATGGGCCACACCGGCGCGTACAACGCGCTCGTCGCCGTCAGCGCGCTCGCGACCGCCCTCGCGTGGGCGATGGTCCCGATGCTCGCCCGCGATCACGCGCTCGCGAAGCACGAGGAGGAGACGGCGGCCCCTCGAGCGTAGTATCCCGCGGCAGGGAGCAGGCATGGAAGACTACTCGGGACTGATCGGGGGCGTCGTCGTCCTCGGCCTCATCGTGGGAGGCATCGCCTTCCTCTATATTCTCGGCGGTCTGTTCATCGTGCAGCCGCGCACGCAGGTCGTGGTGCTCCGCTTCGGCAAGTACCAGCACACGATCACCGAGGAGGGCATTCGCTACGTCTTCCCGCTCGGGCGGCGTCTCTATCGTCTCTCGAGCCAGCTCATCAGCGTGGATCTGCCGCGCAACATGGTGCTCGAAGCGAACGGCAATCCGATCGAGGTCTCGGCCGTCTGCCTCTACCGCGTGAAGGAAGCGCAGAAGGCGGTGCTCGAGATCGAGGACTACCACCAGTACGTCACGCTGCTCGCGACGTGCGTCGTGAAGAACGTGTGCTCGCACTATCCGTACGAGTCGCCCGATCCTCACGCGCCGTGCTTGAAGAAGGAGAGCCGCGAGGTGTCCGATCACCTCGTGCGCGAGCTGAACGAGCTCGCGGCGCCCGCCGGGATCGAGATCCACGAAGTGCGCCTGAACGACCTCACGTACGCGCCCGAGATCGCGCAGTCGATGCTGATGCGTCAGCAGGCGCTCGCGATGGTCGATGCGCGACGCACGATCGTGGAAGGCGCGACCGCGACGGTGACCGACGCGGCCAAGCGCATGCGCGACGAGGGTATCGAGCTCACGCAGGGCCACGCCGAGTCGTTCGTCGCGAATCTGATGCTCGTGCTCTGCTCGGGCGAGCGCGTCACGACCGTGCTGCCGATCGATCTCGATCCGGCGACGGGCGGCGAGTCGGCGCGACCCTCGACGCTGGCGGGAGGTGCACGATGAGCGCAGACGACATCGGGCCCTTGCTCTGTCTGCTGGGCGTGTTCGCGATCATCGGGTTCGTCCCCGCGTGGTCGTTCTTCTTGCGCGGCTTCTTCGTGGTCGAGCCGCGACAGGCGCACGTGCTGCTCTACTGGGGCAAGTACCGACGCACGATCGATGCGCCCGGCCTGCACTGGGTCTTCCCTCTCGGTCTCGATCGGCGCGTCCTGCACACGCGCGACGTCGTACTGCAGATCCCGCTCACGACCGTCGTCGAGCAGCACGGCAATCCGATCCAGGTCTCGGCCGTCGCGATCTATCGCGTGCAGGATCCGGCGCGCGCGCTGATCGACGTGCAGGGCTACCAGCGATACGTGCAGAACCAGGCGAGCGCGGTGCTCAAGAGCGTGTGCGCGCACTATCCGTACGAAGCGCGCGATCCGCGGCAGCCCTGCCTCAAGAAGGAGAGCCCCGAGGTCCTCGATGCGCTGCGCGCGAACCTGCAGAAGGGCGTCGACAACGCCGGCATCCAGGTCGAGCTCGTGCGTCTCAACGACCTCACGTACGCGCCCGAGATCGCGCAGAGCATGCTCTTGCGTCAGCAGGCGCAGGCGATGGTCGACGCGCGCCGCACGCTCGTCGAAGGCGCCGTGCACACGACGGCCGACGCGCTCGAGCGGCTCGGCAAGACGGGCATCACGCTCTCTGCACCGCTGCGCATGCGTCTGTCGACGAGCCTCACGCTCCTGCTCTGCGCGGGCGACCGCGAGAGCCATCAAGGCGGCGGCGGTCGCCGCACCGGTCACGCGTGAGCCGAGATCGTAGTAGTCTCGCGCGCGGAGGGCTTACCCATGACGACACGACGTGAAGTGCTGATCGGAATTGCGGGGATCGCGCTGGTGCCCGCGTGCGGGCCCACCGGCGGTGGCGGAATGCCCGATGCCGCCGGGCCGATGTGCTCGAGCAACATCGCGAGCAACCACGGTCACGTGCTCACGGTGCCGCCGTCGGATCTCGCTTCGCCGGCCGACCACGACTTCGACATCCAGGGCTCGGCCGATCACACGCACACCGTGACGATCACCGCGGCGCAGTTCGGGCTCTTGGCCGGCGGGGGAACGCTCACGGTGACGTCGTCGGTAGGCGGCGGTCACACGCACGCTTGCATGGTCCACTGCACGACTTGAGCGCGCGACGCGCACGTTGTCGCGCCCACTCGCCATCTCAAGCGGCGACGGCCTCGAGCACACCTTCGGCGCGCAGCGTGCTCGTGCGCAGCGGCTCGTAGCTCGGCGGCGCATCGATACCGAGCTGCGCGCGCACCGCTTCGATCGGGAGTGGCAAGAGCGACTCCCAGTCGATCGTGGGCATCCAGGTCGCGCGATGGCCGCGTCGCACGCCGTTCGCGATCAGCCCGACCGCGCTCAGCTGACGGATCCGGAAGATTCCGGTCAGCACGATCATCCCGATGCCGGGGTTGTGCGTCTGCGAGAAGCTGAAGCCGAGCAGCGAGGCCTCGCCGATGAGGTCACCCTTGTAACCGGTGACCGTGTGCCAAAGATCGTGCGTGTCGCGCATGCGCGAGGCGATGTACTCGAGGTCCGAGCCGGCCTCGCGCACGCCGGTCTCGCCCGCTTCGCTCGCGGCCACGAGACCGTCGGCCGTGATGCCTTCGCTCTCGACGAACGCGAGGTACGCGTGCGCGAGCGATCCCTTCGGCATCGCGCGCAGGCGATCGCGGTCCGCGAGCACAGGGACGATCTGCGGGCGCTCGGCGAGGAGACGGCGTCCGCTCGCGTCGTCGCGGAACCCACGCAGCATCCACATCGGCGCGAATCCGGAGAGTGACTCGATGATCGTGAACACCTGCGATGTGTCGTCGGGGTTCTTCGTCAGAGCGATCATCGCATCGAGCGCGCGCTTGGGGTCGAGGCGGATGGCAGTCTCGTCGGTCATCGGCAGTCCCTCCTGTTATCGACAGTCCTGTAGATAGCGTTACCTACAAAGTTGTCAACAAAGGATCGGCGTGAGACTCTCTTTTCGTGAGATCCAAGCCGAGACCGCGGGTGCGCCGCAGCGCCGACGATGCGCGCGCGGAGATCCTCGATGCCGCCGAGAAGCGCCTGCAGGCGGTCGGTCCCGCCGGCATCCGATTGCAAGACGTCGCCGCCGACGTGGGCGTGTCGCATCCGACCGTGCTCCATCATTTCGGAAGTCGCGAAGCGCTCGTGCAGTCGGTGATCGAGCGGCGCGTCGGCGGCCTCGAGCGCGACCTGCTCGCCGAGATGGCGATGCGGCTCGGCGCCGAAGAAGACCCGGTCGGCAGCATGATCGAGTCCGTCGCGCGCACGCTCGGGCCCGGCGGTCATGCGCGCGTCGTCGCGTGGCTCGCGCTCGCCGGGCATCAGCCCACGCGCGCCGACGGAGCGGGCTTCGATGCGATCGCGCGCGCGTCGTACGAGCTGCGCAAGTCGAGATGGAAATCGAAAGGAAAGGTCCCCGACTTCGAGGACACGTACTTCGTCGTGATGCTCGCGGCGCTCGCCGTGTTCGGTGATGCGATCGCGGGGCCCTTGTTTCGAGGCGATGTCGACGCGAAGGCGTCCGCGCAGACGAGCATTCGCTTCCGCAAGTGGCTGAGCGCGCTCGTGAAGAGCCACCTCGAAGGGGACGACTGAACGCTGGCCGCCCACGCGTCCGCGTACTACGAGACCTCGAGCGATGCCCAAGGCCGAGACACCGCGGTTCCACGACACCGCCGCCGGCATCCCGGCACCGGGCCTCGCGCTCGACGAGCGAGGCGACGCGCGCGTCGACGTCGTGCTGCGCTTGATCGACGAGGCGTCGCGACAGCGGCCTCTGCCCGAAGTGCTCGCCGCGCTCTGCGCCGACGTGAGCACTGCGATGCCCGCCGAGATCGTCTCGTTCTATCTGCGTGAGCGCGGAGGCGAAGGCGAAGAGCTGCGCATGATCGCGAACGTCGGCTTCCCGGCCGGCGCCGTCAGCAAGGTGCGTCTGCGTATCGGCGAAGGCGTCACGGGTCACGTCGCCGAGTCGCTGCGTCCCGCGAGCCTTCGTCTCGCGACCGAGAACGCGCACTACAAGCACTTCCCCGGTCTCGGCGAAGAGAACTTCCCCGTCTTCTTGGCGATCCCCGTGCTCGTCGGTCGACGCGCCGAGGGCGTGCTCGTCCTGCAGCGCAAGGACGGCGCGTTCGACGATCCCGAGGTCGTGCTCGCGACCGCGCTCGCGACCTCGTTCGCGTACGCGCTCGAGCGCGCGCGCGATCGACGAAGCGACACCGAGGCCGAGACGGCGCGTGTCGCGCTCTTGCCGGGAACGCCGCTCTCGTGGGGCGATGCGCTCGGTCGGCTCGAGACGCTGCCGACCTTCGAAGGTCTCGCCGCGCTCGAGCGCGCCTCGCTCGGAGACGAAGCGGACGCGGCGACACCCGAGCTCGTCGCGCGCCGTCGTCAGCGAATCGAAGAGGCTCACGCCTCGCTCGTGCGCGATCTGCTCAAGACGCGGAAGCGGCTCGCGCAGGGGCTGCCGGCCGACGTGCAGGCGCAGCTCACTGGGCTGACGCTCTTCGAAGAAGACGGCCGGCTGCTCGAGTCACTCGCGGACAGCGCCTCGCGCGAGAACCTGCCGCTCGGCGTGCGCAAGGTCGCGCGCGAGTACGCGCAAGCGCTCTATCGACGCGGCGCCGATCCGGGCGCGTGGCTCGCGGGGCGCGCCGAAGAGCTCGAGGACTTCTGTCTTCTCGTCGCAGCCCGCGCGGTCGGCGCGCGCGTGCCGAGCGGGAACGCGGTGCTGCTCCTGCCCGAGCGACTCTCGGCGACGATCGTGGTCGCGGCGGTCGCGCATCGAACCGTCGCGATCGCGGTCGCCAACGTCGTCGAGGCCGCCTCGCCTGCGATCGCGCTCGCGCGCTCGGGCTCGCTCCCCGTCGTCGGCGACGTCGGAGGTCTGTTCGCTTGGGCGCGCGCGGGAGACGTCCTTCTCGTCGAGGGCGAGGCCGGCACGGTGCGCGTGAACCCGTCGCCGACGCAGATCGCGCGCTACCGTCAGCGCGAGCGTGAGAAATGATCGTCGCTGCGGGCAGCGGCGTACGTGAGCGCTCGTCGTGATCCTCGCGGCGATCGCGCTGCTCCTGCTCCTGCTGACGATCGCGCACTACTTCGGCTCCGTTCGCCGCTATCGCGTCGACGTTCCGTACGCGCTGATGGAGACCCTGCGGACGCCGGACGGCGCGCGCATCGAGCTGCGCCGACTGCCGGGTGACGTGATCGGCGATCGACCTCCCGTGCTCTGCGTGCACGGCATCGCCATCGATCACCGCAACAACGACATGCTCGAGTCGCTCTCGATCGCGCGCGCGTTGCGAGCCACCGGCCGCGAGGTCTGGCTGCTCACTCTGCGCAGCGGGATCGAAGATCTCTCCTGGCGCGAGCGACGCCTCGTTCGCTTCGACGCGATGGCGCGGTACGACGTGCCGATCGCGGTGCGCGAGGTGATCACGCGCACGGGCGCGCCGGCGATCGACTACGTCGGCTTCTCGATGGGCGGCATGCTCTTGTACGCAGCGCTCGGTCGCACGATCGAGGTCGCCTCGATCCGTCGCGTCGTGATCCTCGGATCACCGGGGAAGATGGTGCCGCCGCTGCGCATCGTCTCGGCGCTCGCCCGCGTACCCCGCTGGATGGTGCCGGGCGCGCCCCTGCGCATCGCTTCGCGCATGATCGCGTTCGTCGCCGAGTGGATGGGCACGCCGATCCACTCGCTCGTCTACAACCGGCGCAACGTCGCGCGCGGCGTGACCGGCGCGGCGCTCATGACGATCCGCGACATCGCACAGCCGCTGATGGCCGACTTCGCCGGCTTCTTCGCCGACGAAGGCACCGTGCGCTTCGAAGGAAACGCGAGCCTCGAAGGTCTGGCGCACGTACGGATCCCAGTGCGCTTCTTCGCGGGCGCGGGAGATCTGGTCGCGCCACCCGAAGCAGTGCGCGCCGCGTTCGACGCGTGGGGCGCGGCAGAGCAGGGCGTCGACAAGGCGTTCACGGTCCTCGCCGCCAAGGAACACGGCGCCGACTACGGGCACGGCGATCTCGCCATCGGACAGAACCTCGCACGCGACGTCTTCACGCCCGCGATCGCGTTTCTCGATGCGCCGTGAGCTGATCGCGCTCGTATTGATCGGCTGCGGCGCGCCCGCGCCGACGTGCCCGAGCGGAACGCATGACGACGTCGCTCGTGCGAGCGCGATCGAGAATCGCCTCGCGAGCGTCGCGCAGGGGCGTGCGCTGATCGACGCGGCGCGCGCGCGCGTTCCCGCGATCTGTTTCGGTGCGTCCGAGAGCGCGTCGGTCATCACGACGGATCGCGTGGTGCTCCTCGCGAGCGGGCTGGAAGAGGGCGAGGCCGCTGCGCGCCTCGGGCATCTGCTCGTGCACGCTCGCGACGGCCTTCCGACGGACGAAGTCCACGCGCGAATGGATCCCGCGGCCTGCGAGGCAGCCGTCGATCGCGCGATCGATCTCGAGGCACATGCGTACGTCGTGGAGGTCTCGCTGCAGACCGCGCTCGACGCGCGCCCGACGCAGCTCGTGTTCGAATTCGTCGATGCGATGCGTGCCGCTCCGCCGGACACGCGCTTCGACATCGCGCGCACGTACCTGCGCGAGCATCCCGACGGTGGCCCCGGGATCGACGGTCTCGCGAGCGCCTATCGCGCGCTCTGCACCGCGCGCTGAGCTCTGCTGGAGTGCTCGCCTCCGGCGGACCACTCCGGCAGAGACTACATCGCGCCGAGCACGAGCGTCGGCAGCGAGCGATTCATCGTGTCGTACTTCGCGAGCTGACCGAGGCTGTTGTCGCCCCAGCACCAGACGCGACCCTCGTGATCGAGCGCGCACGTGTGTCCGGTGCCGTCGGGCGCGATGCCGCCGGTCGCGATCGAGGTGACGTCGGTCGGCATCGTGATCATCACCGGCGCGCTGCGCGACATGACGGTTCCGTCGCCGAGCTGTCCGCTCTCGTTGCCGCCCCAGCACGCGACGAGCCCGCCCGAGCGCACCGCACACACGTGCGTGCCGCCGCTCGCCGCGGAGATGGCCGTCGCGCCCGTGAGCATGCTGACCGCGACCGGCGTCGCGGAGTCCACGTTGGTTCCGTCGCCGAGCTGGCCCAGATCGTTGGCGCCGAAGCACGCGACGTCGCCGGCCATCCGGACGAAGCAAGTGAACGTGCGCCCGCACGCGACCGCGATCGCATCCGTCACGCCGGGAACCTGCACGGGCCGGCCGGCCGTCGTCACCATCCCCGTGCCGCGCTGACCGGCCGTGTTGCTCCCCCAGCACCAGAGCTCGTGGCTCGTCGTGACCGCGCAGCCGTGCTCGAACCCCAGCGCCGCCGACGCGACGTTCGGCAGGACCATCGTGCCCGGGGTCGCGAGCGACGTCGTGCCGCCGACGCCGATCTGACCGCTGTCGTTCGCGCCCCAGCACGAGAGAGTTCCGCTCGCATCGAGCGCGCACGTCGTGCCGATGCCTGCGATCACGGAGGCGAACGTGCTCGCGCCTGCGACGGGCGCGAGCATCGCGGAGTCGAGCATCGTGCCGCGACCGAGCTCGCCGTCCTGCCCGTCGCCGAAGCAGCCACAGCGACCGCTGTGATCGATCGTGCACGTGTGCAGACCGCCCGCCGCGACCGATACGATGTTCGATGCGCTCGCGACCGTCTGGGGGAAGGGCACGTCCTCGTAGTCTTCCTCGCCGAGCTGGTCTTGGTCGTTCCATCCCCAGCACGTGAGACCGCCCGCCATCGACGCGGCGCACGTGTGCGCGCCCCCGGTCGCGAGGCTCGTGATCTGTTCGCCCGCGCAGAAGCCGTTGGTGCACGCGCCGGTCGCGCACGCGTGGCCGCACACGCCGCAGTTCATCGCATCGCTGGCGAGATGGAACGCTTCGTCGACGTGCATGTCGCAGTCGTCGTCGATTCCGTTGCAGACCTCGTCGATCGACGCGCAGGCCGCCATTCCGTTCAAGGACGGGGCCGATCCGGTCCACGGCGGCAGCGCATCGCCCGCGATCTCGATGTCGCGGCATCCCGTCTCGTCGCAGGTCTGCCCGGCAGTGCAGGTCAGGGTCTGACAGCGGTGTGCGAGCAACACGCGCAGCATGCGGCTGGATCCGGCGACGAAGCGGGTCTGCACGTCTCGCTCGATCACGCTCGTGTCCGGCAGTGTGCCTCGCACGGTGATGATCACGTCGATGTCGGGCGACGAGCGCGGATAGATCCCCAGCGTGAGCGGCAGCGTCGTTCCGGGGAGCGAGAGGTCCGCGGTCGCGTGCGTGGGTGCGCTGTGCGTGCTCGATACGTCGATCGCGACGTCCGTGAGCATGAGATCGCTGTCGACGACGAGGACGATCTGCGTGGCCTGCGGTGCGCAGCTCGCGAGGACGAGCGTCGTGATGAAGACGAGGATCGCGCGCATCATTCCACCGGCACCTGGTGCGGCGGCAGATTGCCGAAGAACGGCGGTGGCGGCGATTGCGTCGCGACGCCGATCGCCACGCCTCCCGCGATCAGGCCGGCGAGGATGACGCCGCCGACGATCCAGAACGCAGGCTCGTCGAAGATCGAGCGGCTCTGCACGGGTGGCGGTGTCGAGCCTTCGAGAGGGCTCGCGCCTTCTTGCCCATCGGGATGCACGCCGAGATCGGGCCACGCTTCGAGCTGCACGTCGGAGACGACGCCTTCTTGCGCGGTGAACGTGATCGAGCGCGGCTCGACACCGTCGCGCGCGATCGTGAGCGTGTGATCGCCAGGATCGACGGGCAGCGCGGATCCGATCGCCGCCGCCGAGAGCTGGTACTCGTCCAGCGTCACGGTGTCGGAGTCCAGACGGTTCGTGATCTGGAGGCGCACGTGCGGGATGCGCGACTCGAGCGCTTGCAGCTGCGACTCGGCTTCACCTCGCACCCGCGCTGCGGCGCCGGACTGCGCCTCGGAGAGGAACATCCGATACGCCTCGGAGGCCTCGACGAGTCGACCGACCTGCGCGAGCGCGCCCGCGAGATTCATCATCGTCATCGCGCGCGGCGCGAGCTCGAGCGATCGCTGGAACGCGTCGACCGCATCGTTCCATCGCTGATCGCGCGACGCGGCGACGCCCTCGCGGAACTGATCGCGCGCGAGGGCCTGCTCGCTCGCCGACTGCGCGTGCGCGGTCGAGAGTGCTGCGCCGAGAACGAAGAGCGCGACTGCGAGCGTCCGCGTCATGGGCACG
>CAYSCF010000235.1:0-10573 GCA_964429305.1 uncultured Sandaracinaceae bacterium
GTCGGCGGCGGTTGCGCGACGTCCGTCGTCGTCGGCGGCGGGGGATGCTCGTCCTCGGTCGTGGTCGGCGGAGGATGGTCGACCTCCGTGGTGGTCGGCGGAGGATGCGCGACCACCGTCGTGCTCGGCGGAGGATGCGCGACCGCAGTCGTGCTCGGCGGAGGATGCGCGACCGCAGTCGTCGGCGGCGGAGCGCTGGACGTCGGCGGAGCGGCGACCGACGTGGGCGGAGCGGCGACCGACGTCGGCGGGATCGCCACGCCGGTCGCAGGCGCAGCGAACACCACGCTCGTCGGCGGCGCGATCACGGTGGTCGGCGGCAGCGCCACGCTCGGCGGCGGCACCGTCGTCGCGAGCTCGACGGCATGCGGCTGGATCTGCGCCGCTTGCTGTGCGTTCCACACCCAGAGACCCGCCGCGCCCGCGATCGCGACCACGGCGAAGAGGCCGATCAGCGCGACGACGATCACACCACCGCGACCGGAGCGCGCGGGCGCCTCGGCCGGTGGTGGTGCAGCGAAGCCGCCCGCCATTCCATCCGGCGGCGCCGCGAAGCCTTGCTGCGGTGCAGGTTGCGGCGCCTGCGAAGGCGGAGCTTCCGGGGCCCCGACGTCGCGGATCTGCGTCTCGGCGTTGCCGCCGACCGTGAGCATGGGACGCGCAGCGATGAGCGCCTTGGCCGCGTCGACCGCGTCATCGAGGTTCATGACGGTGTGCGCGGTGTCCATGCCGCTGGCCGCCATCGCGAGCGCTCGACCGAAGTCGACGATGCGCAGGAAGCGCGCTTCGCGCTCGCGCGAGAGCGCGCGCACGATCGCCGCCTCGACCGCCGCCGGGACGCCACCGAACACGCGACTCGGCGGGATGTACGGATCGCCGCGCATGAGCTTCGCGAGCGCGCTGCGCGTGTCGTCCGACTCGTACGGGCGTGCGCCGGTGACCATTTGGTACGCGACGACTCCGAGCGCGTACTGATCGGCACGCCCATCGACGTCGCGGCGCCCCTCGGCCTGCTCTGGCGCCATGTAATAAGGTGAGCCGACGACCATCCCGGTCTGCGTGTGCTCGGCGTCCTGTTCGTCGCGCGTCGTTCCGAGATCGATGACCTTCGGGACCTCGCGACCGTTCATCTGCGCGATGAACAGGTTCGCGGGCTTGAGATCGCGATGAACGAGCTTCTGATCGTGCAGCAGCTGCATCGCCTCGCAGATCGGCGCGAGGAACGTCGCCGTCTCGTGCGGCGACATCCGCTTCACCCGGCGCAGGCGCGCGGCGAGCGTCTCGCCGACGAGAAGCTCCATCGGCAGATAGATGGTGTTGTTCTCGATCCCGGGCTCGAGCGTCTCGACCAGGTTCGGGTGCCGCACGGACGAGGCGATGGTCGCCTCGCGCACGAACCGATCGACGAACTCGCGATTCTGCGCGTACTGCTCACGCACGACCTTGAGGGCGCGGAGCTGCCCGGTGACGCGGTTTCTCGCCTGGTAGACGACGCCCATGCCGCCTTCGGCGAGAGCGGACTCGATCACGTACGGACCCAAAGTATCGCCGGGACCCATGGAAGGCGCGCAGCATAGCAGCGGATCATTCGCGCGTTGCCGGCGATTGACCGCACACGCGCCACGCCTCTAACGTACGGTTCATGCAGATTCGTGCCGTCGGTGTGCTCTTCGCTTCTTGGTCTCTCGCCGCGGTGAGCGCGTGCACTTCGCCGATGGTCGCGCCGCCGGACGCGGGGTCCGACGCAGGTCCACACCCGGATGCGTTCACGCCGCCCGACGCGTTCACGCCGCCTGTCGACGTGGGCACGGATGCCGCCTTCGTCTGCCCCACCGGCACCGTCGATCTCAACATGAACCACGCCGACGGTTGCGAGTACACCTGCACCATGACGTCGGCCACCGACGTGCCCGACTCGGCGTTCGTGGACGCGAACTGCGACGGCATCGACGGGACGGTGGCCACGGGCATCTTCGTGTCGCCTGCCGGCAACGACACGAACGACGGCACGATGGCGATGCCCGTGCTCACGATCGCACACGCGCTCACGCTCGCGACGGCGGGTCACGACGTCTACGTGGATCACGGCACGTATGCCGAGAGCCTCACGCTCGTCGACGGCGTCGGGATCTACGGTGGCTACGATCGCACCGTGAGCCGCCCGGGGGCGATCGCGGGCTACTGGGATCGTCGCGCGGATGCGACCACCACGATCGACGGCGGATCGATCGCGATCACGGCGACGAACCTCACGATGGCGACAGCGATCGATCGACTGACGATCCACTCGGCGGATGCGACGACGGCGGGCGCGCCGAGCATCGTGATCTGGGACCATGGATCGACGGGCACTCTCACCGTCTCTGCGTCGACGCTGATCGCGGGCAACGGCTTCCATGGAACCGCGGGTGTCGCGGGAACACCAGGCGCAGGAGGCATCATCGGCGGCGCACCGGGGCCGGGCACCGTCGCATGCGCGCCCGGCGGTGGCACCGGTGGCGGAATGGGAACGTCACACGGGCCGGGAACCGCCGGTACCGCGGGTCAGGGTCTCGGGACCGTTGCGGGCGGGATCCCGGGCGCGCCCGGCGCCGGCTCCGGCAGTTCCGCTCCCTGCAACGTCGCAGCCCAACCCGGCATGCGTGGCGGTGACGGTCACCCGGGCACTCAGGGCACGGACGGCGCGGGTGGCGACGGCGTCGGAACTTTGGGGAGCAGCGGCATGTGGGCGCCGGCGATCGTCGCGACGAGTGGAATGGGCACTCCCGGAACTGGCGGCGGCGGTGGCGGCGGTGGCGGCGGTGGCGCGCAGCCCCCGTTCTGCTCGGGCGACTTCTTCGGCGGTTTCGGAGGAGGAGGAGGATCGGGTGGTTGCGCGGGCTCCCCGGGCACTGCCGGAACCGGCGGTGGCGCCAGCTTCGGCATCCTCGCGTTCAACGCCGTCGTGACGGTGTCGAACGACGACGTCACGACCGGTGTGGGCGGTGCTGGCGGCGCAGGCGGCAACGGTGGTAACGGGGGCAACGGCGGTGGGTCGAACCCGGGAAATCCGGGCGACACCTTCGGAGGCCACGGCGGTGGCGGCGGTGTTGGAGGGGTTGGTGGACGCGGTGGTCACGGTGGCGGTGGCGGTGGCGGTCCCTCGATCTGTCTCGCGCACGGTGGCACCGGGATGATCACGAACACCGGATCCGTCCTGCACATGGGCACGGGCGGCGCGGGCGGCACGAGCAATGGCGTAGCCGGCACGGCCGGCGTCGCTGCACCGATGCACGAGTACTGACCCCGCGAGATCCTCACGATGGCGCGGTTGACGTCGCGTCGAGGACGAACGTAGCGTTCTGCGATGCACTTCTCTCGCTTCGGTGGATCGCTCGTGCTCGTGCTCGCGCTCGTGCCCGCGTGCACGACACCGATGATCGGATCCGAGCCCGACGGGTCGGCGCGCGACACGGGCGTGCACAGCGACGCTCCGCTCGACACGGGCCCGTCGTGCCCAGCCGGGCAAGTCGATCTCGATCACAACGCCGCGAACGGCTGCGAGTACGCATGCACGGTGATGTCGAGCACCGACGAGCCCGACTCGACGTTCGCCGATGCGAACTGCGACGGCATCGACGGCGTCGTCGCGACGGGTGTGTTCGTGTCGCCTTCGGGCGTCGACACCAACCCCGGCACGATGGCGATGCCGGTCCTCACGATCGGGCACGCGATCATGCTCGCGCACACGCAGCACGGGGACGTCTACGTCGATCGCGGGACGTACGCGGAGTCGCTCACGCTCGTCGACGGTGTCGGTGTCTACGGCGGCTACGATCGCACCGTGAGCCGCACCGGATCGATCGCGGGCTACTGGGATCGACGCGCCGACGCGACGACGACGATCATGGGCGGGCCCACGGCGGTGGAAGCGACGGGGATCACCACGCACGCCACGCTCGATCGACTGACGATCCACGCCGCGGACGCGACCGACGCGGGCCACGCGAGCATCGTCGTGTGGGCGCACGGATCGACGGGCATGCTCACCGTGTCTGCTTCGACGCTCGTCGCAGGCGCAGGAGCCGCCGCGGCGATGGCCATCGCCGGAGCACGCGGCATGGACGGCCCCCCGGGCGCCGTGTCGACCCCGGGAATGAGCGTGTGCATGGGCCCGAACGGCGGCGCGGGCGGGCTCGGCGCTCCGGTGGGCATGCCTTCGCGACCCGGTGATCCCGGACACGCAGGCGACGCCTACGCGGGACCGCCCATGATCGCCGGAGGTCTCGCCGGGATGCCCGCATTGAACTGCACCTCGAGCGCCAACCCTGGGGGCAGCGGCAATCCCGGTGGGAACGGGACGGACGGAACCGCAGGGACCGGAACCGGCACGGCGGGCGCCGATGGCGCGTGGGTGCCCGGCAATGGTGTCGATGGCAGTGCGGGAGCGCCAGGAACGGGCGGCGGCGGCGGTGCCGGTGGCGCGAGCGCTGCGTCGTTCGTCGGCGGCTGCGGATCCACGGCGACGTCCGCAGGTGCGCCGGGCGGTGGTGGTGGCGCGGGCGGCTGCGGCGGCGTCGGCGGCGGCGGTGGTGGTGGTGGTGGTGCGTCGTTCGGCATCCTCGCCATCGATGCGATCGTGATCGCGCTGAACGACGACGTGACCACCGGAGTGGGCGGCAACGGTGCGAACGGCGCGATTGGCGGCGCCGGCGGGGTCGGCGGCAACGGCGGACCGCCCACGAATGGCGGCGGGCCCATCTCGACGCGCAGCGGACAAGGCGGCATCGGCGGCCGCGGAGGTCACGGCGGCACCGGCGGCGCAGGCGGCGGTGGCCCTTCGATCTGTCTCGCGCACGGCGGCACGGGCTCGCTCATGAACACCAGCTCGGTGCTTCATCCCGGCACCGGCGGACATGCGGCGACGTCGCCCACGATGGCGACCGACGGAGTCGCCGAGGCGATGCACGAGCTCTGAGGATCTCTGCAGGAGTGCCCGGCTCGCGGACCGCTCCGGCGGAGATCAGCCGGCGATCGATTCGCGATCGAGCAAGCTCGCGTATCGCGCTTCGTCGACGGCGACGAGCTCGCCCGAGATCTCGGCGCCGATCAACGCGGCGAGCGCCGCGACGCCCGCACTGCGGAGCGCCTCGCGCAAGAGATCGACGTCGCCGAGAAGGGCCGGGCTCGCCGCGATCACCTCGGAAGGCAGCCGATCGCTCATCGCGAGCACCACGACGGGCGCGTCCTCGGGCCACGGGCCCGTGACCTCGTTCTTCACGGAGTCGAGCACGCCGACGATCCCGCCGACGTCGGCTCGACCGCTCGCGAGCGCGACGCCCACCGCCTCGTGCGATCCGAGGAACGCCTGGGCCGAGAAGCGAGAGAGATCGAAGCCGGCATCGATCAGCTCGCGCCGCTGCAGTGCGTAGCCGCTCGTCGACCACGGATCGACCCATGCGGCGCGTGCGCCATCGAGATCGTCGAGAGTCTTCACGCGCGGCGAGCGCCCCACGAGCAACGCGCGCGGATCACGTCGCCCCGTGCGCGCCACCTCGAACAACCCGATCGCACCCTGCCGTCGCGCGCGCGCGTAGGCCATCGGCGCGAGCCACGCGATGTCGACGCGCTTCTCGGCGAGCGCATCCACGAGATCCTCGTACGTCGGCACGCGCACGAGCGCAGTGCGCGCCATCAGCGCGCGATCGAGCCGATCTTCGGTCGACTCGCCGACCGGTGCATCGGGATCGCCGACGACCCCGAGGCGGAGCCGCGCCGTCCGCGACTGGCTCGAGTGCGAGAGCGTCGGCGATCGAGCAGGACGAGCGGACGCCACCGCTGCGCTCGACGGCGAGATCGCTTCGAGCGCGGTCGGTGTCGGGATTCCGTCGGTGTCGACGTGCACCGGCGCGAGCGCGGCGAACAAGATCTCGGACTTCTCGGGCAGCTCGCGGCGCGCCGCTGCGCAGAGCTCGCCGACGAGAACCATCATCTCGGTGATGCGTGCGTCGCGCTTGCGCACGAGCGCGCGATCGATCACCGCGGCCACCTCGGGCGCGAGCGTCGGCACGCGATCCCAGAGGTGCGGCGCATCGCGCGTCGCGATCATCACGCTGAGCTCCGTGAAGCTCGGCGAGCGGAACGGCGTCGCACCGCTGAGCGCTTCGAAGAGCACGACCGCCATCGCCCACACGTCCACGGACGCGTCGATCTGCGTCCCGACGAGACGCTCGGGCGACATGTACGGAAGGTTGGTCATCGACGAGTTGTGCACCGTCATCTGGTGCTCGAGCGATCCGTCGCCCGTGGCATCGAGCAGCTTGCTCACGCCGAAGTCGATGAGCTTCGGTGTGACGACGCCATCGTGGCGCGTCGCGAAGAAGATCGTGCCGGGCCGGACGTCGCGATGGACGACGCCGACGTCGTGCGCCAGCGCGAGCGCATCCATGATCGGCAAGAGCCGATCGAGCGCGAGATGCAGCGGCAGCACGCGCATGCGGCGCAGCATGTCCTCGAGCGTCTCGCCCTCGAGCAGCTCCTGCACCTGGTAGAGCGCTCCGCTGGCATCGCGATCGACGTCGTAGACCTTCACGACGTTCGTGTGCACGAGCGCGGAGGCCGCGCGTGCCTCGCGCACGAATCGCGTCTCGAGCGATGCGCCCGCGTGCTCGGCCAGCACCTTCAGGGTGAAGCGCTTGCCGGTCCACACGTGCTCCGCATCGAACACCGCCGCGGCACGCTGGACGTCACCGAGATCGCCGCTGCGTGTGCTCTCGCGAAGGAGTCGGTACTTACCGCCGATCGTCTGACCGACGCGGAACGCTGCAGGGGGCGCCATGAAAGCGCACGGAGGTTAGCTCGCATCGGCGTGCGTCGGAACGTCGACGCGCGTAGATCCGTGCGATGACGCGGGCGATTGCGATCGCACTGTTGCTCCTCGGGTGCGCGGACGCCGAGACGGTAACTGCGCTCGTGCCCCGCGCACCGGCGACACAGCGCGAGAGACTTCGCGATGACGCCCGGCTGGTGCTGGAGGCGAACTGCGGCCAGTGCCACATCCACGACTACGACACCGCGCTTCCGCGGGCGCTCGCGGTGTTCGATCTCTCGGAGCTCGAGTGGAGCGCGCACATGTCCGACGTGCAGCTGATCGACGCGGCTGGACGCGTCGCCGGTCGCCGCGGTCCCGATGGCCCTCTCGAGATCGACGACGACGACGTCGCGCGCGTTCGCGTGTTCGTGGACGAAGAGATCGCGCTCCGACAATCGCAGGGCCCGAGCTGATCAGAACGTCGCGTCGAGCTGCATGCGCACGAGATGCTCGCCGATCCCGAAGTCGTTTCCGAACGAGTGCTGCCAGTCGAGCTGGATCTTGAAGAAGTGCCCGTTGAGGTAGCAGTTCACGCCGCCCGCGGTGACGTTGCCGCCCGCGTTCACCGCGGAGATGAAGGTCGGATCGGTTCCGCGCATCGCCTCCATGTGCTCGTAGCGACCCCACACCTCGAAGTTGTCGCCCAGCATCATGCCGGCCTGCGCGAGCGCGCCCCATCCCTGGCGGCTGTACTCGGTGATCGCGGTCATCGCGCCGGCCGGCGTTCCCATCCGCGAGTCGGCGCTCGCGCTGCGCCAGAGCCACTCGGCCAGGAGAGAGAAGCCCGCCCACTTGAAGACGAGATCGGCCGCCATGTGGAAGTAGTCGAAGCCGCCGAGCTGATAGAACTGGTACGTGTTGCTGACGCTCGTCGTGCTGCGTGGGCGATCGGTCGTTTGGTTGTAGGCGATGCCGAAGCCGAGCGCGAGATGCGGTGACGACGTGTGCACGAGATCGCCTTCGATGTCGTCGTCGAAGCTTCCCATCGGACGCACGGCGATCCGGCCCACGAAGAGAAAGCCGGCGGGCTGCGTGCCGAGACGGTTGCGGCCGTCACCGGAGAACATGCCGAGGTTGTAGGAGAGACGCCCGTCCCAGCCGAAGAGATCGTTCGAGAAGAGCATCACGCCGATGTCGCGATCGAGCGAGAGCTCGCGGACCATCAGTGCGCGATCGACCGACTGGAGCGCGTACTCGCGGATGGTGCGGGCACGATCGAAGGGAACGAAGAACTGACCGACGCGGACCGAGAGGTCGTGGAGGTGATCGAATTCCACGTAGGCGTCGAAGATCGGCGACGGGTTGTTCGGCTCGAAGTCGTTGGGGCCGAGGGCGAGCTGGATGCCGTAGCGGATGTTGCGGTCGATGACGTTGCCGAGGAACCAGAGCCGGATCGTGCGCACGTTGAACTCGTTCGTCAGTGCGTTGTGGGTCGGGTCCGCGGTGTTCGGCACGTGGAGCGTGTCGCGGAACTGAGCGCGCGCGCGGAACTGCAGAGAGAAGGCATCGCCGGCCGAGATCGTGAGGCCGCGTCCGGCGCCCGCCGTGATGTGAATCGAGTCCTCCGGAACGGCCGGGATGGGCGGGATGGATGCGAGCGTGGGTAGGGGCGGAGGTGATGGCGCAACCGCAGGGAGTGGGGGCACGACGGCTGGAGGCACGACGGGCACCGCCACTACGCTCTCGCTATCGCTCTCGCTCCCATCCCCCACGCTCGTGCCCGGCGCTGGCTCGACGGGCGTCTGTGCGCTCGCCGTGGCGGCGCTCGTGAGGGCGATCGACAACGAAAGAAACCCAGCGCCAACGATCAGTACGATTCTCACGGGCACCCGTGGAGCAGCATGGGTGCCACATAGAGACTTGCCGTTTTTCACGGTTACGAGGCACGGCGCGCAAATCTGCTGGTTTGACCCGTCTCATATGATGGGCCCGTGTCCGAAGATGGAAGCCTGAATCCGCGGTCGTTGACGGCTCCATCACGGGGCCCCGTCACATGTCCCGGATCGATCTGCGTCGTCGAGATCTCCGCGTAAAACGATGTGGCATTCGTCATGCGATGGGCGCTTCGTCATGGTCAGAGCCGTATTCCTGCTCCTCCTCTTCTCCCTCTCGCTCACTCCTTCTGCGCGCGCGCAGACCACCTGCGCCTCGCTTCCGCACCCGGTCATCGGCGTCGGGGGCAGCGCGAGCAAGCCGTTGATCGCCCGCGTCGCCGCGCATCTCGCGGGCAGCACCAGCCCGCTCACCGTGATCTACCAATCGCCCGGCGCGTGCTTCGGCATCTCGCACTATGCCGACAACAGCACCATCACGGGCAACGCGAGCTACTGGACGACCGACGGGGTCGAGCACACGTGTACGCTGCCGACCGTCACGGGCGTGCATCCGCAGTTCGGCATGCTCGGCACGAACGCCCTGCTCTGCTCGGGCATCACCGCTCTGCCCACGGGCATCGGCGAGTTCGATGGCCCGGTCACGTCGTGGAGCTTCATCGTCCCGACTGCCTCGTCGCAGACGACGATCAGCGCCGAGGCGCTCTATTTCATCTACGGCTTCGGCGCGTCCGCGGGCGGCGTCACCCCGTGGACGATCGACTCGGAGATCTTCGGACGCAACGCGACGAGCGCCGCCGCCATCGCGACCTCTCTGCTGATCAACGTCCCGGTCTCGCGCCTCATCAACATCGACACGTCGAACAACCAGGGCACGGTCAACGCCGTAAGCGGCGCCACCACGCCTGAGAGCGCCATCGGCTACGTCTCGACCGAGACGACCGAGGCCGGCACGAACCCGACGCTCGTGCGCACGCTCGCCTATCAGCACTACGGTCAGTCGTGCGGCTACTGGCCGGGCTCGACCTCCACGAGCTTCGATCGCCGCAACGTGCGCGACGGCCACTACGTGCCTTGGTCGCAGTACTACTTCTATGCGCCCGTCGACAGCGCGGGTCAGATCATCGACGCCGACACGCGCACGTTCGTCGGTTACTTCACCGGCGACGTCACGCCGCCCGCCGACGTGCCGATCCTCGACGACGAGATCCACAACGGCAACGTGCCCGAGTGCGCGATGCGCGTCTGGCGCGACACCGACTTCGGGCCGCTCTACAGCTTCGTTCCGCCGTTCTCGTGCACTTGCCACTTCGAGCTCGTCGCGACCGGTGCGGCGCCCGCTTCGTGCACGGCATGTACGACCGACGCGCAATGTACGTCGGGCTCCGCCACTCACTGCCGCTTCGGCTACTGCGAGGTGTCGTGATGCGCGCTCTCGTGCTCTCGCTCGGTCTGGGTGCCCTGCTCGCTCTCGCCGGCTGCGGTGGCGACGTCAACCCCGAGCCGCCCGATGCGTTCCGGCCGGATGGCGGACCACGCGATGCGTTCGCGACGGACGACGTCGGACACGACGTCGGACCGAGCACGCCCGACACCGGCACGGACGCGAACATCGACGGCGGCTCGGATGCAGGCCCCGACGACACGGGCGTCGACGTGGGCCCGCCGGACGCCTTCGACTGTCACGACCCGACCGGCTGCTACCGCTGCCCGCCGTCGACGAACGACCAGTTCATCAACCACTGCCGCGCGACCGGCGTCGACTGCGAGCCCTTCCCCATCACCACCGCGCGCCTGCCGCATCTGCGCTCCGACGGAACCGTCCCGCCGCTGCCTTGAAGAAAGTACCTAGTAGAACACCATGACCGAGTCACAGAATGGGTGCTACGTC
>CAYSCF010000236.1:0-10509 GCA_964429305.1 uncultured Sandaracinaceae bacterium
GGTGCGCTCGACGCTCGATGCGGCCGTCGTCGGGCGCAGCGGCGCGCGCGAGTCGATCATCACGGCGACCTCGTCGGTGCGTTCCTTCGTCGCCGCGGCCTTCACGGCGCCGGGATGCGGGCCGTGATGGATCCCTGCGGGATGGAACGTGACCATCCCGGCGCTCACGCCCGCGCGGCTGAAGAAGTCGCCGCGGTGATAGAAGAGCACCTCGTCGTAGTCGACGTTCGAGTGATAGAAGGGCACGCGCAGCGCCAGCGGATCGCCCGTCTCGAGCGGTCGCGGCAAGAACGTGCAGACGACGACGCCGCCCGCGACGAACGTGGCATGCGCCGTCGGCGGCAGGTGATAGCGCTCGCTCGTCACGGGCCGGATGTCGCGCACGTGCAGACGGAACGGCGCGAGATCGCCCTTCCAGCCCACCGTGTCGAGCGGATCGAACGGATAGAAGACGTGACCGATCTGGCCGCCGCGCTGCACGCGCAGCTCGTGCTCACGGCCCGTGCGCGCGGGCGGCATCGCGGCGATGTCGGGGACCTCGCAGACCTCGGGATCGAAGAGCGCGTGCCGGCCGAGCAGGCCGCGATCGGGCACCTTCACTTCGGCGGCCGTCTCGATCACGAGAAACGACGAGTGATCGGCGGGGTGCAGCCGATAGGTCACGCCACGCGGGAACACGATGTAGTGGCCCGTCTCGTAGCCCATGGCTCCGAAGTCGGACTCGACGTGCCCGCGCCCGTGATGAACGAAGAGCACCTCGTCGGCATCGGCGTTGCGGAACGCGTAGGGCATCGCGGAGTCGAGCCGCGCGAACGAGAGCCGCACGCCGTCGCCCTCGAGGAACGGCACGCGCGATGCGATCCAGTCGCCGCCGCCACTCGGGAGATCGGTCGCTTGATAGAGCCGTGGGCGCAGCTCGCCTTCGATGCGCGTCCAGCCGACGGGCGGATGGCGTCGATAGAGATGGCTCGCGCGGCCGAAGAAGCCATCGCGCGCGATCTCCTCTTCGACCGTGCCCTCGGGCACTCCCACGTGGGCCTGACGGGCGACCGTTCCGCGGACGTGATGCGTCATGTTTCGTGGGCCTAGGCACCGATCGGCGTCCGGTCGTGATTCCTCTCACCCCATGCGCGGATGACCCATCCTGGTGGCCCATAATGAATCGTCATTCAGTCCGCCCGGCGCTCTCGACATGTGCCGCGCTGCGTCGTAATCAGGCGACATGAACCCGATCCTGATGACCGTGATCTTCCTCGGCACGCTGGGGTTGTTCGCGTGGAGCGCCATGCGTCGGACGCGCCTCTTGCTGGTCGGCGCGCCGGATCCGGAGATGGTTCCGCTCTCGCGTGCGCTCGACGTGGATGCGCTCGTGAAGCGCGTCGAGAACGTGCTCGTGTACGCGCTCGGTCAGAAGAAGATGGCCAACAACCCGCGCTACACGGCGGCGGGCGTGGCGCACATCGCGATCTTCGCGGCGTTCCAGATCCTGCTGCTGAACACGGTGCTGCTCTGGGGCCGTGCGTACGACGAGTCGTTCGACTTCTTCGGGCTGCTCGCCGAGGACAACATCGTCGGTCAGCTCTACTCGTTCGCGAAAGAGATCATCGTCTTCTTCTGCATCGTCGGCTGCGGCGTCTTCTTCTACTACCGCGTCATCCGGCACGAGAAGCGCATGACCCTGTCGGGCGAGGGTCTCTTCATCCTCTTCATCATCTCGTCGATGATGGTGGCGGACTATCTCTACGTCGCTGGCCGCTTCGCGCTGCGCGGCGAGACCGACTACGTGTGGTGGTCGCCGATCGGGTCCGCGCTCGGCGCAGCGTTCTCGCGCCTGCCGCACGGCGCGCAGTTCGCGATCGAGCAGGTCGGCTTCTGGTGGCACGCGACCTGGGTGCTGCTGTTCCTGAACATCCTTCCGTACAGCAAGCACTTCCACATCATCACGTCGCTGCCGAACGTGTTCGGTCAGAAGCTCGACCCGCGCGGCAAGCTGCCGGACGTCGAGGACATCGAGGGCAAGATCGAGCGCGAAGAGCCCATCGGCGTCGCCAAGATCGAGCAGCTCGATCAGAAGCAGATCCTCGATCTCTACACGTGCACCGAGTGCGGTCGCTGCTCGGACAACTGCCCCGCGTTCACGACGGGCAAGAAGCTCTCGCCCAAGCATCTGACGCTCGCGCTGCGTGATCACCTCTACGATCTCGAGGAGCACTTCCTCGGGAACAACGGCATCCAGGCGCCCACTGGTCTTCCGGGAGAGGGGAAGAAGGACGCGCATGCGCACGTGCACGGCGATCCGCCGGAGGGTGCGTACTTCCGCAACGCCGCTCCGGTGCAGCTCGTCCCGGACATCGTCGCGCCCGAGGTCATCTGGGCGTGCACGACGTGCCGCGCCTGCGAAGAGCAGTGCCCGGTCAACATCAGCTACGTCGACAAGATCGTCTCGATGCGTCGCGCCGAGATGATGGTGAAGAACGAGTTCCCGAAAGAGCTGCAGAAGGCCTTCAAGGGAATGGAGACGAACGGCAACCCGTGGAACCTGCCGGCGATGGATCGCGGCAACTGGGCCAAGGGCCTCGAGAACGAGGGCGTCGAGGTCCGCTTCGTCGCGGATCATCCCGACGTCGAGGTCGTGTACTGGGTCGGCTGCGCGGCCGAGTACGACGACCGCGCCAAGAAGATCGCGCGCGCGGTCGCGAAGCTGCTCGATCACGCGGGCGTCGACTGGGCCGTGATGGGATCGGACGCGACGTGCACGGGCGATCCGGCGCGGCGCGCGGGCAACGAGTACCTCTTCCAGACGCTCGCGCAGGCGAACGTCGAGACGCTCAACACGCTCGGCGTGGACAAGAAGACCGTCATCACGGCGTGCCCGCACTGCTTCAACACGCTCAAGAACGAGTACCCGAGCTTCGGCGGCAAGTACGACGTCGTGCACCACTCCGAGTACTTGAACGGCCTCATCGCGCGCGGCGCGCTCAAGCCCGAGAAGGAAGTGAAGGCGAAGGTCGCCTATCACGACAGCTGCTACCTCGGCCGCTACAACGACGTGTACGACGCGCCGCGCGAGATCCTGAAGGCGATCCCCGGCGTCGAGCTCGTCGAGGTCGAGTACTGGAACAAGCAGAAGGGGCTCTGCTGCGGCGCGGGCGGCGCGCAGATGTTCAAAGAGGAAGAGCACGGCAAGGAGCGCGTGAACAAGAAGCGCACGCTGCAGCTGCTCGACACGGGCGCGACCAAGGTCGCGAGCGGCTGTCCGTTCTGCATGACGATGATCTCGAACGCGATGGACGACATCCGCGCCGAGAAGGAAGAGCCGGGCGAGAAGATCGAGAACCTCGATCTGGCCGAGCTTCTCGATCGCAGCGTCGACTACTCGTCGCGCTCCGAAGACGCCGCCGCCGAATGATGCGCTGGGCGGCGTTCGCGCTGGTTCTCGCGCTTGCGCTGCCCACCGCTCATGCGCAGTTACCGGGGATGACGATCGTCACGCGCGGCAGCGGCGCGTGGCGGGTCGTCTTGCTCCACGGCTACGGATCGCCGCCCGACGATCTCGTCTCTCTCGCCGACGAGCTCGTCCCCCGCGTGCCGGGCGCGACCTTCGTCGTCCCAGGCTCGCCTCTGCCGTGGCACGGCGACATGCGTGGCCGCGTCTGGTTCGACCAGCACGACGAGGATGCGAGCGCGCAGATAAGGCGCGCACGCGCCGCGATCGATGGGCTCGTCGATGGCTTCGAGCACGACGGCGTGCCGTCGGACCACGTGATCATCGGCGGCTTCTCGCAGGGCGCGATCCTCTCGATCGAGATGGCGCTCGCGGGCCGACACCGTCTCGGTGGCATCGCGCCGCTCTCGGGCCGCGCGCTCGGTCATCCCCAGAGCAGCTACGCGCGCCTGGCGCACCTGCCGATCTTCGAGGCGCACGGCCGTGCCGATCCGCTCGTGCCGTTCGCGCGCGGCGACGCCTTCGTCACGCGCGCGCGCGCCGCGGGCGCCGACGTGCAGTTCGAGATCTTCGACGGCGTGCACGAGATCCCGCCGAGCATCGTCGATGCGCTCGGCACGTGGCTGAGCGCGCACGTGCACGCCTCCACACCGTAGCGAGCTCGACGAGAGACCCGGCGACGATGCGCGTTCCTGACGCGATCACGTACGTCGCTCGCGAGGAACGAAGCGACGAGACGGAGCAGGGGTGAGGACGATCCGGCTCTGCCGGTCGTCCGAGGGGGCGCGCCCAGCGCCTCCTGAAAATCAGTAGTACCAGGGCACCTTGGCGAAGTTGCGCGGGCGCTTCTCGAGGAACGACTCGCGTCCTTCGCGCGCTTCGTCGGTGCCGTAGGCCAAGCGCGTCGCCTCGCCGGCGAAGAGCTGCTGTCCGACGAGCCCGTCGTCGACGAGGTTGAACGCGTACTTGAGCATCCGAACGGCCGTCGGGCTCTTGTCGAGGATGCCCTGGGCCCACGAGAGCGCCGTGGCTTCCAGCTCCGCGTGCGGCACGACCGCGTTCACCATGCCCATCGCCATGGCCTCGCGCGCGCGATAGTCGTGCCCGAGAAAGAAGATCTCCCGCGCTCGCTTCTGTCCGACCATGCGCGCGAGATACGCCGAGCCGTAGCCTCCATCGAAGCTCGCGACGTCTGCGTCGGTCTGCTTGAAGACCGCGTGCTCTTCGCTCGCGATCGTCATGTCGCACACGACGTGCAGGCTGTGGCCGCCACCGACGGCCCAGCCAGGCACGACCGCGATCACGACCTTGGGCATGAAGCGGATGAGACGCTGGCACTCGAGGATGTGCAGGCGCCCGAGCCGCGCGGGATCGAGCTGTCCCTCGGTATCGCCTTCGTACTTGTATCCGTCCTTGCCGCGCACGCGCTGATCGCCACCGGAGCAGAACGCCCAGCCGCCGTCCTTCGGCGAGGGACCGTTGCCCGTGATCAGCACGACGCCGACGTCGCTCGACGTGCGCGCGTGCTCGAGCGCCGTGTAGAGCTCGTCGACCGTCCTCGGACGGAACGCGTTGCGCACTTCGGGGCGATGGAACGCGATCCGCACCGCGCCGAGATCCTTCGCGCGGTGGTACGTGATGTCGGTGAAGGCAAAGCCGGGGACGAGATCCCAGCGCGAGGCATCGAAGATGTCGGAGACCATGGCGCCTCCTCGATAGCACGCTGACGAGGGTCCGCTCGGCGCGCTACCATCCCGCGCTTCGATGCTCTTGCTCCAAGCCAGCGCCCGTGCCGCCGATCTCCCGGGAGGATATGGCGTCGCGTTGGTGCAGGCGTTGCTCGCGCTGGTCGCGGTGTGCATCCTCGCGTGGAGCGTTCTGCGCTGGAGCGCCGGGCGCGGGCTCGGTGGCCTCGGCGGCGGCCAACGCATCAAGGTCCTCGAGCGCGCGCACCTGGATGCGCGTCGCACGCTCTATCTGGTCCAGATCGGTGATCGCACTCTTCTCGTCGGGGCCGGCGAGACGGGCGCGCCCTCGCTCCTGGCGGAGATCGCTGCCGGGGAGCTGCCGCCTGCGAAGCCCGGGGTGCGCTTCGCCGACGTGCTGAAGCGCTCGCACCCCGAGACCGAGGACAAACCCGATGAGAAAGCTCCTGACCGGACTGATGAAGTATCGACGTGACGAGCTCCCGCAGCGTCGCGCGATGTTCAAGAAGCTCGCCGACGAAGGGCAGAGCCCGGACGTGCTCTTCATCGCGTGCTCCGACAGCCGCATCGACCCGAACCTGCTCGTCTCCGGCGAGCCCGGCGACCTCTTCATGCTGCGCACGATCGGCAACCTGATCGCGCCGTGCGATGTGAAGGGCGCGGCCGTCGGCGACGTGTCGGAAGCGGCCGCGATCGAGTACTCGCTCGTGGTGCTCGGCGTGCGCGACATCGTCGTCTGCGGTCATTCGCACTGCGGCGCGATGAAGGCCGTGCTCGGCGGCAAAGAAACGCTCTCCGGCGTGCCGCACCTCGTCGAGTGGCTCGATCACGGCGTGCCGAGCCTCGATCGTGTGAAGCGCGCCAAGTACATCGATCACTCGCTTCCGCTCGTCGAGCAACTGAGCCAGGTGAACGTGCTGCAGCAGCTCGATCACGTGCGCAGCTATCCGCTCGTCCGCGAGCGCGAGGCCAAGGGCGAGGTGCACCTGCACGGTTGGTGGTTCGACGTCGCGACCGGCGACACGCAGATCTTCGACCGCGATCGCGGTGGCTTCGTCACGATCGACGACGAGCTGGCCGAGCGCTCGGCCGCGCACGAGCTCTCCGCGCCCGAGCTGGCGTTCGACGACTGACGATCAGGCGGCGGGCGTGCCGATCGGCGCGCTCGCCGTCGTCTTCACCGTGAGCGGCTCCGCCAGGAAGCGATCGGAGTAGACGATCAACGCGATCCAAGTGAGGTCCGCGAAGAGCAGATGGAACATCTGCATCGCGACCGGCGCGAGCAGCACTAGGTTCAACACGCCGCACGCGATCTGCGCGAGCTGCGTGACGACGAGCGCGATCGCGGCACGACGGAGCAGCGGCGACGGAGAACCGAGCAGCGTCGTACCGGCGATGCCGGCGAGCACGAGCGCCGTCGTGACCGCGAGGATCGGATGGATCACGCGCAATCGAATCAAGAAGTGTGCGGTCGGCGAGGCGTCCGCCGCGAGACCGCTCGCGAGAGAGGCCGAAGGGAACAGTGTATCGCCGAGCGCGGTGATGGCGCCCGCGATGCCGACGAGGATCGACGCGCCGATCGCGATGGTGACGAGCCGCCTACGCGTGGCGCTCGCCGGCTCGGTGCTCGCCTCGACGCCGGACGCGCGCAGCGCGCAGATCACGAGCGCGACGAGCAAGAAGAACGTGTTCGTCAGATGCGCCGCGACCCAGATCGCGCGCGGTGCCGACGCATCGGTCCCGACGTAGCGCAGCAGGACGATCGAGGCGCCGACCGCGCCTTCGGTGATCTCGAGGAAGAGCACCCACGCCGCCGCGCGCCGCACGCTCGATCCCTTCGGCGTGGCGATCCACGCCGCGATGCAGAGCGCGATCGCGAGCAAGCCGGCCGCTCCGCTCGTGACGCGATGGGTGAGCTCGATGATCGTCGCCATCGTCGGCGACTGGGGGACGACCTCGCCGTTGCAGAGCGGCCAGTGCGCGCCGCATCCGGCGCCCGAGCCCGTGGCGCGCACGAACGCGCCCCAGAGGATGACGAGCACGTTGTAGACGAGCGTCGCCCAGGCCAACCACGCGAGCTTCCCTGGCCGTTCCGTCATCGCGAGCGGAGACGTCCGCCCGCGGCAGGGATCTGTCAAGCGGGGCCGGCGCGGCAGCCTCGTGATAAGAGTCGCCGCGTGAGCGACATCGCGATCCTCGGATACGGCCGCTTCGGGCGCGCGCTCGCCGACCTCGCGGAAGACGCGGGCGTCACGGTGCGTGCGTTCGATCCGAACGTCGACGTTCCCGAGCCGCGTCGTAGCTCGAGCGCGAGCGAGGCCATCGCGGGCGCGTCGATCGTCGTAGTCGCCGTTCCCGTGCCCGTGATGCCGGCGTTGCTCGCATCGATCGCGCCGCTGCTGACGCCGGAACAGCTCGTGGTCGACGTCGGCAGCGTGAAGGTCCTGCCGAGCACGGCGATGGCCGCGGCACTGGGCACGCGCATCCCGTGGATCGGTACGCATCCACTCTTCGGGCCGACGAGCCTCGCGCTGGCCGAGCGTCCGCTTCGTGTCGTGCTCTGTCCGAATGCGATGCACCCGGCGGCGGTCGCGCGCGCACGCGCGTTCTACGAGCGGCTCGGCTGCTGGACGATCGAGCAAGACGCCCACGCACACGACAAGGCGATGGCCGAGACCCACGCGCTCGCGTTCTTCGTCGCGAAGGGCATGCTGGATGCGGGCGTCGACACGCGCGTGCCGTTCGCGCCGCCTTCGTTCCAAGCGATCGCGCGCACGGTCGACGTCGTGCGGGGCGATGCGGGCCATCTCTTCGCCGCCATCTGCGCCGACAATCCGCACGCGGGCGATGCGCGCAAACGCCTGCTCGATGCGCTCGAGGCCGTGCACGAAGCGCTCGATGCGCCCGCGCACGATTCGATCGCGATCGCGCCATCCGCGGCGACGCAGACACCTCTTTCTCCGGAGCTCGCGGACACGCGCGATCGAATTGACGAGCTCGATCAGGAGATCGTGGCGCTGCTCTCGCGCCGCGCGGAGCTCTCCCGTCGTGCGATGAAGGCCAAGCAGCGCCTCGGCCAGCCGCTCTACGATCCCGATCGCGAGACGCGCGTGCTCGCGGCGCGACGCGCGATGGCGGGCGAGCGCGGCATCGACCCCGAGTCGATCGAGGACGTGTTCCGCGCGATCCTGCGCTTCAGTCGTCGCGTCCAGGGCTGAATCGCGAACGTTTCGACGCTCGAGATCGCGGCGCCGCGTCTCCGCGTGCGTGAGCCTCCAGCGCCGTGCTATGCCGCCGCCGTTCCCCACGGCCGAGTGGCGAAATGGCAGACGCGGCGGATTCAAAATCCGCTATCCGCAAGGATGTGTCGGTTCAATTCCGACCTCGGCCATCGCGAGCGAACGCATGGAGATGGGCCGACGCCCTGCGCTTCGTGTCTCGCTCGGTCACCCGAGCCGCTGCTGCGCCTCCGCTGCCGTCAGTCCGAGCCCCGCGACGTGGCCGAGGAACCGGGCGAGCACGGGGCGCAGCGGTGTCGGTACGACGCCGAGGGCTTCGGCGGCGCGGAACACGGCGACCTCCATCGGATCGACGACGAGGTCATCGGGGACTGGGGGCGGCGGCGGAGGAGGTGGTGGTGGTGGCGCCACGATCACGACCGGCTCCGGCGGAGGTGCGGGCGGTGGTGGCGGCGGGGGCGGCGGGGGCGGCGGCGGATCGGCCGGCGGAGCGAGCCCCAGGATGTTCGCGAGCTCGAGCGCTCGCGGATAATCCATCGTGGCGATCGCCGCGATCAGTCGGCGCGCTTCCAATGCGCGGGGGCGAGCGCTCGTGCGCTCCCAGCGCGAGATGGATCGCGCGGGGATGTCGGCGAGAGTCGCGAGAGACACGCCGTTGATCTTCCGGGCCGCCCGGAACGAACGGAGCGCCGCGGAGAAGGTCCGCGAGGAAGGATTCGTCATGGAAAGAGAGAATACAGTCTTCCAACGCATTCTCGTGGCGTTCGAAGGCAGAAACGAGTCGTAAGAATCTCGTCCGGAGACTGCGGAGACCGGAATTTGGCTTCGGAAGCTGAGCCGCAGACTTCGCGGAGAAAGAAATGACTCGGGAGACTCTCCCGTGGTCTGGACGACTGATCCGCGCGATTCAGACTCTCCGGCGCAGCGCTCGATGGCATTTCGAGGACCTTGGTGTCTGTGCATCGGACTTCGAAGTCCGATTCGTCCGGCGGATCGCCCCGTGAACGGCTCCGAGCGGAGAAAACTGTTCCCGAAAGCTTCTCCAGAGCTTTCGCGCGCGTGTCCTGCGCTCCCGGAAGTGTCTCTGCGTCGCTCGGAGGTGCTGAGCGCGCCCGATGAACTCCGCGATTCGCGCAGACGCGGCGGATTCAAAATCCGCTATCCGCAAGGATGTGTCGGTTCAATTCCGACCTCGGCTACCTACCGACGACGACGGGGGAAACGCGGGCGACGCCGCATCGGTACTGGATGCTCGCGCCGAACTCCGTCCCACGTCGCGTCCCGGGATCCCCGGCGGACGACGGTGCATCGCCAAGGGCTCGGATGGCTGCGGCGCTGAACGCTTCGCTCGCCGAGGCATGGCAGTCGGATCGCGCACGACGCGATCGGGCGGCTGCTGCGCGAGGGCACGGGCGGCGACGCGGCCGAGGTTGTCGATCTGGCGCGGCGGCGTCCGCCCAACGGTGAGCGTCCTAGACCGCAACACCGCAGGCCCCTAGGAGATTGCGGTGTTGCGGTCTTGGATCCGCGACGCGCGCCGAGCCGTGCTGGGTCGGCGTCGTCGTCGCGGATCAGGGACCACCAGGCGGTCAGCTCAGCGAGGCTGCGCACCCCCAGCAGCGCTAGCCGCTCCAAAGGCACGAGCAGGCTCATGAAGTGCTGGACCGATCTCGCGAGCGGATCGAGCAGCGAGTACTCGCTCTTGAAGTCGCCTAGCCGAAGAACGAGCACACCGACATCCACATCCGCGTGCAACGACGACTTGCTGATTTCCAGGTCTTCGCGCCGGTCGAAATATCCGCCTTGCGTTTCGAGACCGCGATGATCTTCGCTTCGGTGCTCGCGCTCCGGTGAAGCCCCGGATCTTCCCCGAGCGCCCCACGGTACCCAGACCTTCTGTCCGACCTTGTACGGCATCAGCGAGCGTAGTTGTACATCGGCGGCCACGTGTAGCGGAGGAGAACGGTGCGCCGAAAGCAGGTCGGGACCACATGGATGCAGTGTCAGGATTCGCCCATATCCATCCTGTCCTGTAGGACCTTGAATGGACCGCATGGTTGGGCACTCGTCCTCGGTCGTGGCTCGATGCAGGCACCGTCGCCGACTGGATCGCGAAGGA
>CAYSCF010000237.1:0-10508 GCA_964429305.1 uncultured Sandaracinaceae bacterium
GATCGGCCCGGGATGCAGGCTGTTCACGCGGATCTTCTTCGGGGCGAGCTCGATCGCCGCCGTGCGCATCAGCCCGAGCACGGCGTGCTTGCTCGCGACGTACGGGCCGAGGCCCGCCGAGCCGATCAGGCCGGCGATCGACGAGGTGCACACGATGCTGCCGCCGCCGCGCTCCGCGACGAGCGGCGCGGCGGTGCGAATGGCGAGGAAGACACCACGCACGTTGATCGCGATCACGCGGTCGAAGTCCGCGACCGATACGTCGGTCAGCATGCCGAACGCGCCCTCGGTCCCGGCGTTCGCGAACAGGATGTCGATGCCTCCGAACCGGCGCACGGTCTCGGCGACGTAGTGCTCCGTCGATGCCGGATCGGAGACGTCCGCGGTGGTGATCGCGACGTTCGAACCGCCGATCGCCGCCGCTGTCTTGGCGAGGCCCGCCTCGTCGCGATCGACGAGCATGACCTTCGCGCCTTCGCGCACGAAGAGCGCCGCCGTGGCTCCACCGATGCCGCCTGCGGCGCCCGTGATGATCGCGATCTTTCCTGCGAGCTTTCCCATGGTGCGTGACTCCTCGGACTCCCAGCTACGCACGGCTTCGGGCACGGCAACGAGCCTCCCCGCGCGCATCGACTGCACGAGGCGTGCACGATTTGCGCGCTCGACACCCGCCACGGCGCGCTGCGCGGTGGCGCATGCGTTGCAATCCCGCTCGCGAGAGGCAGTCGTATGAGAAACGAAGAAGACGTCTTTCGTATCGTGGTCGGCCAGGATCTCGAGCCGTGCGGAGACGAAGCGCTCGACGAGGCCATGGTGCTCGCGCAGCGCATCGAGGGCGCCGAGATCCACGTCGTTCACGCGCTCTCCCGTCCGTCGGCGAAGAACGTGGGTATGAACGATCGCCGGATGGAGGATGCGATGCTCGAGCTCCGCTCGCGCGTGCAGCTCGCGGTCGGCCGTCATCCCGGCGTCGCAGCTCATGCGCACGTGCGCTTCGGCAAGATCGCCGAGACGATCATCCAGGTCGCGATCGACTACGACGCGAGCGTGATCCTCGTCGGCACGCACGCGCGCCGCGGGCTCGATCGCGTCACGAATCGCTCGATCGCGGAGCGCCTCGTGCGGACCGCACCTCTACCGGTGCTGGTCGCGCACAGAAGGACTTCATCGGGCTGCCCGTCACCAAGCGGCCCGAGGCGTCGCGACAGGGCGAGCGCTTGCACGACGCGCGCGCGTTGACCGAGCTCGTGATCGCTCCGTCGCGGACGTCCCACATCTCGGGCCTCGTCTGAACGTGGTCGATCCACTCGTCGGCAGGCGCCCGTGCGGGTGCACGCGAGCGCACGCCACGCGGGTCGTCGTCGTCACCGGCGGGCCCGGCGCGGGCAAGACGGCGCTGCTCGAGGTCGCGCGCCGACACTACTGCGAGCACGTGGTCGTTCTCCGCGAAGCGGCATCGATCGTCTACGGCGGCGGCTTTCCGCGGCTCGAGCCGGCTGCCGCGCGTCGTCACGCGCAGATCGCGATCGCGCACGTGCAAGACGAGATGGAGCGAATCGAGCGCGAAGCGGGGCACGCGGCGCTCGTCCTCTGCGATCGCGGTGTGCTCGACGGGCTCGCATACTGGCCCGCCGACGAAGCGAGCTTCCTCGCCGAGCTGCATGCGACGCGGAGCGAGCTGCTCGGGCGCTACGACGGCGTTCTGCATCTTCGTCCGCCGGCCGCGAGCGACGGGTACGATCAAACGAACCCGCTCCGCGTCGAGTCGGCTGCGGAAGCCGCCGCGATCGATGCGCGCATCGAGCAGGCCTACACGGGACACCCGAATCGTCGATTCGTCGAGAGCTCCGGTAGCTTCTTCACGAAGCTCGAGACGGCGATCGCGTGGCTCGATCCTTGGGTGCCGGAATGCTGTCGTGCGGCGATCTCGACGGGCGCCGTCTGACTCAGGTCGCTGGCGCGAGACGCACCGTCATCACCGGCACCGGCGACGTGCGCACGACACGCTCCGCCACGCTGCCGAGAAGAACGTGCGAGAGCCCGGAGCGTCCGTGCGTTCCCATCACGACGAGATCCGCGTGGAGCTCGTCGATCATCCGGAGGATCTCGACCTTCGCTCTTCCCTCCGCGACGCGAGCGGACACGCGCACCTCGCCGCGGTGACGCGCCGCCAGCGCTTCGATCTTCGACGTGGCGTCGTTCTCCGTGCGCCGCATCGCGTCGACCACGGTCGAGGCGCCATCGGGTGCGTGGGCCGGCAGCTTCCATGCGTGGAAGAGATGCACGTCGGCCCCGAGCACACGAGCGAGGTCGACCGCATCCGCTGCCGCGCGCAGCGAACAGTCCGAGAAATCGACCGGACAGAGAATGCGCTCGATCTTCATCGCGGAACCTCGGCATCATCCATTTACGCACCGCACGCGCGAGCGCAACGCGATCCGCGCGTGAGCATTGTCTCGGGCGTGGGCGTGCGTAGCTCGACGACGAACGTTTCATGCAGCTCCCCGATGGCTCCCCGTTCGGTCTCGTGGTCGCGCTCTTCATCGGGCTCGTCATCGGCGCCGAGCGCGAGCAACGCATGGCCGCGGACCCGACCGCGCGTCGCACGGCGGGCATCCGCACGTTCGCACTGACCGCGCTGCTCGGTGCGGTCGGCGCTCTGCTCGGCAGCGGAGCGCTCGTGACGTTCGGAGCGAGCGTCGCGGTCGCCACGCTCGTGGCCTACGCGCTCGACGAGAGCGCAGATCGCGGTCTCACCACCGAGATCGCGATGGTCCTGACCTATGCGCTCGGTGCGCTCGCGATCACGTCGCCCACCGTCGCGCTCGCCCTCGGTCTCACGACGGCGGTGCTGCTCGCCTTCCGCGCACGCATCCACGCGATGGTCCGCGACATCCTGACGCCGATCGAGCTGCGCGACGCGCTCATCGTCGGATCGGCAGCGCTCGTCGTCTTGCCGATGCTCCCAGATCACGCCGTCGATCCTTGGGGCGTGCTCGTTCCGTTCACGCTCTGGCGCCTGGTCGTCGTGGTGCTCGTCATCCACCTCGCCGCGCACGTCGCGCAACGCACGCTCGGGCCGCGATGGGGGCCGCCGATCGCGGGGCTGGCGTCGGGATTCGTGTCTGCGGTCGCGACGGTCGCGGCGATGTCGGCGCGCGCGAAGGACGAGCCCGCGAGCGCGATCGCCGGCGCGACGGCGTCAACGGTGGCGTCGATCGTGGCGCTCGCGATCCTCGTCGGCGCGACCAGCCCGACACTGCTCGGTGCGCTCGCGCCACCGCTCTTCGCCAGCGGTCTCACGGCGATGGTCATCGCGAGCTGGTTCGGAACGCGTGCGCGAGCCCAGGTCTCGAGCGTGACGCACGAGCCCAGCGCGCCTCCGGTGAACCTACGTGGTGCGCTGCTCTTCGCCTGCCTCGTCACGGGCGTCACGATCGGCGCGTCGTTCGTGAGCCGCGAGCTCGGGCCGGCCGGCGTTCTCGTCGGCGCCGCCATCGCAGCGTTCGCGGACACGCATGCCGCGGCCGTCTCGCTCGCATCGGTTCAAGCCGCCCATCAGATCGACACGTCGACGGCAGTGCTCGGAATCCTCGTCTGCCTGACCGCGAACTCGATGACCAAGCTCGTGCTCGCGTTCACGCCGCGTCCGCCGCGCGCGTTTCTCGTGCCCGTGTTCCTCGACGTCGTCGCGACGGCGGCGGCGGCGTGGATCGCGTTCCTGATGGAAGGGCACTGGCCTTCCTGACGACCGCACTGCTCTCGCGCGTGAGAGAGCCGAGCGCAGAAGGAAGAGCAGGCACGAGGCACCTATCGAGCGGCGCAGTGACGGAAGAGCCCTCGAGACAGTAGCCTTCGCGCATCGCTCGCACCGAGACGGGTCGGGGGACGTGAGCGCGAGACGAGGCGTGCGACGGATGACGAATCGATACGGGATCCTGGGCACTTTCCTTCTGCTGTTCGCCCTGGGCTGCCAAGCCAGCGCGACGCCGGGCGCTGCGTGCGTTCGGACGTCGGACTGTGCTGCAGGGTTGATCTGTGGCCACGGACGCTGTCGTCCTGCGTGTCGCGACGCGTCCGACTGCGCGCCGGGCCAGCAGTGCCTGCTCGACCAGAGCGGCGTCGGCTCGTGCTCTCTCGATCTCGAGCGCGGCTGCGCGAGCGATCCGAACAACCACGCCTGTTCGTGCGATCTCGCGTGCGAAGAAGACCTGTGCGTCGTGCCGTGCGCGGGCGCGACCGACTGCGCCGGTGGCAGCGTGTGCCGCGTCAGCGCGACGGGGACCGATACGTACTGCTTCGTCGGTCCGGCGAACGATGCGGGAACGCGCGCCGACTCGAGCTTGCCGGGCTGCACGGGTGGCATGAGGACGACGCTCACCGGGACGGTGCAGTTGCCGAACGGCGATCCGGTGCCGAATGCGATCGTCTACGTGCCGGGCGGTCCCGTCGACCCGATCGGAACGACGGTGTCGTGCGTCGCGAGCTGCCCCGCCACCGCGCTCACGCTGCCGCTGGCGATGGCGACGACCGGCGTGGACGGTCGCTTCACGATGAACGATCCACCGGTCGGCTCGGCAGTGCCACTCGTCGTGCAGTTGGGACGCTGGCGACTGCAGACGACGACGAACGTGATGAACCCCTGCACGAACAATCCGATCGTGACTCCCTTCACGTTGCCCGGGACCTCCACCGCGAACGCGGATGCGCCGCACGTGCTGATCGCGACGGGTGGGTCCGATGCGATCGAGTGCGTCCTGATGAAGATGGGGCTGCCGATGACGGAGTTCACGACCACCGCCGGCGTAGGTCACGTCCATCTGGTCGCGGGTGACGGTGCGACGCTGCCGGGCGCGACGTCGGACACGACCCTGTCGACGACGGCGAACGACTTCCAGCGCTACGACCTGGTGATCCTCGCCAATCGCCTGTCCGCGTCGACGCCGACGGCGCCGCAGATCGCGAACCTCGAGAGCTACACGGAGAACGGTGGTCGAGTGCTCGTGATGCACAACGGCTATCCGTGGCTCCAGGGCTCCACGCATCTCGCAGCCGCAGCGACGTGGATGGGCGGGCAGGCCGCGCCATCGACCGCCGCGCCGTTCCCGCTCGACGTCACGAGCACGCGCGTCAGGGACCTATCGGCCTGGCTCACCGCGCGAGGCGCCGAGTCCGGCACCGATGCGATCGTGCTCCAGCATCCGCACGCCGACTTCACGACGACGGGCGCGAGCACGCTCGTGTGGATCGAGGGGCCGCCCGGCGCGCCGGTCGCGATGCCCGAGACGCAGCTGATCTCGTTCGACACGCCGTACGGCAGCGCGAGCACGTGCGGATCGGTCGTCTACAGCGAGCTCGACGACCCGGAGACGACGAGCACCGGCACCATCTTTCCCGCCGAGTGCAGGCCTGGCGCACTGTCGCCGGACGAGCGCGTGCTCGAGCTCATGATCCTCGATCTGCTGCGCTGCACGTGAGCGTGCGTCAGCTCGGCGAGTCGAGGTGCACGTGCAACACGACGCGGCGCGTGCGCGGAAGATAGAAGAAGCGGAACGTGCCGCCGCGCGAGTACCACTCGCGGACGGTCCCGTCGTCGAAGGCGCCGAGGGTGAGCTTCTCGCCGTCGACGCGCACCCAGTGCGTGGACGCGCGAACCTCGGTCGCGCTCATCGGTGTGAGATGCGCCGTCTTCGACTTCACGACACCTCCGGCCAGATCGCGACGCGTCGCCCAGAGATCCCAGACGAGCGGAGCTCCGATCGTGCTCGCGACGAACGTCAGGACGAAGCCCACGCCACGTGTCTCGGGCGTGAAGAGCATCACGAGGCCCAGCGCCAACGCGGCGATCGCGCCGAGCACGCGGGCGTAGGCAGGTCGAACGAAGGCGAGGTGGAAGCGAGCCCGCTGCCGCTCCGTCAGCCGTCCGGCGACGTTCGCTTCGACATCCTCCGATGGGGCCCACGTCATCGTCGTGTGATCACGACGCTACTCGGTCGCATACGGCATGGCGAGGCGTCGAGTGCAGTACGCTGCACGAGTGACCGCACGCACGCTCGCACTCTCGTTCGCGCTCCTCGCATGCGGCGCCCCGTCCCCGAGTGACTGTCCGCCAGCAACGGAATGTCCGGTCTGCGCGACGTGCCCGGAGCGCCAGGTGCCACGAGAGACCTCGGGACCCCACGAGCTCGAGGTGACGGAGATCGTCGCGCGTCCGCTGCGCCCGGACGGGCTGCTCGCACCTCCCGGCTGCGGTGTGATGGACTACTGGGCGACCACGATGACCGAGCTGCGCAGCGTCGAGCCGCCGATCGAGGCGAGCCCCGAGCACCTCGAGCTGCGCGTGCAGTGCCCCACGGCGATGACGGCGGAGTGCATGCGTGTGCACGTGCCGACCTCGCGCTGGCAGGACGCCGCGCTGCATCACTTGCAGCTCCAGGTGACCGAGCCCGTCGCGTGGATCGCGTGCCCCGAATGATCGCGAGGCATGCGCCCGATTCTTGCTGGGGTCTCGTCTCACCTCGAAACGGCACACCATGACTCGACCTCATTATCTCGGATTCGTTCGTGCTCTGGCCCTGGTCTCGGCGACCGTCGCACCCGGCTGCTACCAAGCGCACGAGCGACCGACCGACGCCGGGCCCATGCCCGACACGGGCCCGGTCGCGGACGCCGGGCCGTTCCAGTGCACGAGCTGCACGTGCAACGGCTCGAGCGATGGCTGCTCGGCCATCGGGCACAACGAGTGCTGCTTTCGGACCGGGCCCATCCCGCCGCCGGATCTTCCCGAGCGCCGAGTCGTCGGGTAAACGCCCTCAAGCGGGGCAGACGGGCGGGTCGGGCACGCATCGCGCGCGACCGCTGACGACCACGCAGCGGCCGATCGCGCAGTCGGTGTTGCTCGTGCAGCCGTCGCTCGGATAAGCGCACGCGAGCGCGATCGGGAGCGAGCAACACGGATCGCGCGCCACGACGCACGCGCCGCCGACCTCTTCCGTGCAGTCGCCGTCGTGGCGACAGGTCGCCTCGAAACACGTCGCGACCGGCGCGAAGATGCCAGCGGCGACGCAGATCCCCGACGAACAATCGGAATCGTGCGCGCAATCGTCCGCTGCGCACTCGTTCGCGGGGTTCCGAAAGACACTCGAGCAGATCGGATGGACCGGACCGAGGAAGCACTGCTGTCCGGCAGGACAGAGCAGGCCCGTGCCGATGCAGCACTGGTCCTCGCCGGGCGCGCTGCAATCCGTCGAGAGCATCGGGAGATAGCGGCAAACGCGATAGCCACCGGAGACGATCTCGACGCAGGTCCCGCCCAGGCAGTCCGCGTTGGTGTCGCAGTCGCCTCGGGAGCGGTGAAAGGTGTCGGGGCTCGGTGCCGCATCGAGACTCATCGCATCACCACCACCGATGAACGCGTCCACCACGACGATCGCGTCGGTCTCGAACGGTCCCGTGTCGAGCCCGCCATCGCCTTCGGTGTCGCCGCCATCGTGTCGTGACCGCGCCGCATCGAGGCCGCCGTCGTTCGCGACGAGTCGTTGCTGCGGCGGTCCGTAGTCGAGCGCCAAGCCACAGCCGGCGCACGTGAGCCCCGACAGGGCCAGCAAGAAAGCCACCAAGCGCATCACTCAATGGTGCCCGGTTTCGCGCCGCACCGCACGCGCTCGCTGGCGCGCTCGTTGCTGATCTTCGGATCTCTCGAGGAGCCGCCATGACTTCGCCGCGATTCTCGCCTCCGACCTGCGCGCACGCCGCCGCACCTGTGGCGGCGTCGCTCCGGCTCGGAGGATCCGCGCGATGACCTTCGATCTCACCGTGTTGATGTGGAGCCTCGTGCTGGCCCTCGTCCAGATCGGCTTGCCCAGCGTCTTGCGGACGCGTCAGTACGGCGCCGACTGGAACGTGAGCGCGCGCGATTCCGCGATGCCGCCGCCATGGCCGGTGACCGCTCGGCTCGAGCGTGCGGAGCGCAACCTCTTCGAGAACCTGCCGCTCTTCACGATCGCGATTCTCGTGGCGCACCTCGCGCATCGCGAGAGCCGGTGGACGGCGATCGGCGCGGGCGTGTTCCTCGGTGCGCGCATCGCGTACGTGCCGCTCTATGCATTCGGTGTGAAGTACGTTCGTACGATCGTGTTCCTCGTCTCGCATGCCGGGCTGCTCACGATCGTCGGGTGCGTGCTCGCGCCCGGCTGATCCCTCGCGGACCTCACGATTCGCAACGTACGGCGTGCCATCACGAGATGAGAGCGCTGCATGTGTCGATCGTGCTCGCGCGAGTCGGCTGCGCGGATCAGCGGCCAGGCTCGGGATGGATGGACGGCAATCCCTCGGTGACGAGCTCCGTCGCGCACACCGGCACGCGCTCGCTGCGCTCGGCGACAGCGATATTCGGACAGCACCGCGCGGAGCATTCGCTCGCCGCGCTCGGCCACCACCGGGACCCGTCGTCTATCGTGTCACAACCGCGTTCGTGCCTTCGAGCGGTGTGGTGCACAACACGATGGTCGGTCTGCTCGGCTCGACCGAGTGCCGCGTCGTGGACACCGTCGAGAGCACGTCGGGCGCCCATCAGTTCTTGTTCGACCTTCCCGACGACTCGTGCTGCGTCGGCTCGAGCTACGACGACCACGCGTACGACGGCGCCTGGCACTGCGCCGAGTGGTATGTCGATGCGAGCACGCAAGGCTCCCTGTTCTTCTTCGACGGCACCGAGGTGACGCAGCTCGCGTTCAGCCGCACCGACGATCACGCGCACCTCGAAGCGGTCCAGACGATCGCGCTCGGCTGGCGCAACTACCAGACCGACACGGCGCCGTACGAGTCGTACTTCGACGATCTTGCGATCGACGATGCGCGGATCGGCTGCGACTGAGGTCGAACCCGCGGGTCGCCGTGCAGCGCATCATGGAGCGACACGGCGGGCGCATCTGGGCCGAGAGCGAGCCTGGACAGGGAGCGAGGTTCTACTTCCAGCTCCCTTGAGCGAACGTCATCGGTAGTCGGCTGACGCACTCGAGATCACAAAAGTGTTCTCGATTGAACCTTTTTGTTTGACAGACGTCTGACCTCCAGTTACCACACAGACTCCATCCATGTTCACGTCCATTCAGACCGCGCTCGCGACGCAGCCGCAATTGGCCACCTGGCCGGCGGGCGGAACGCATTCGCGTGTGCTGCATGAATCGCGATCGGACAAGAATTCGAGTCTTTACGGCCTTTTCGGCATGCCCTGTCTCGATCGCGCGTACGTCTCCGGCGCACACGTCTCCGGCTCCGAGGGGGGCCACACCTAGGCGGTTCTTTCCTGTAGCGCTCTGCGCTTCGGAGGCCGCCCAGGGAAACCCGGGCGGCCTTTTCGTTTTCGGCTTTTCGTTTTCATCGTTCCTGTTCTCGATCTCCAAAGGGGTTTGACGCGTCGACTCGGCAGTCGGCGTGAAGGGATTCGTCCGTCCGATTGACACATACGGAGTGAAGCCGCTGGGCGGCAGGCGGTCTGTAACACCGCCGCTTTCGAGCAAAGAAGGTTCGATTCCTTCTCACTCCATGGGTCTTCTCTCCGTGCATCGCGGATGCGCGAAGGGATCGCTCCGTCCTTTGACAACTGAATGAAGAACGTTTCTCTCCGAACATGCACAGGCATGTTCGGAGCATGCCTCGACAGCTCGATGGTCGAGCGCTCGGGTGAAATCCGGGAGGTGCTGGTTCGATTCCAGCTCGGGGCATGGCGACGAATGCTGTGGTTCTGCCGAAGTACCCGGCGAAAGCCGGGCACTTCGGCAGATAGGACTACAGGCTATAACCTCCAAGTCTCGGGTTCGAATCCCGATCGCTCCATTCACGGGGCGGTAGCTCAGTCTGGTAGAGCGGGATGTCCCCACGCTCTCGTCGTCGCCGCTATTCCTTCGGGCCGCCGTAGCTCAGCGAGAAGAGCGCCTGTCTTGCACACAGGAGGCTGCGGGTGCGATTCCCGTCCGGTCCATGGGCGAATGCTCGCGGGTAGCACACCCTCTGCGAACGATCTCGTCGCCCCCTATCCGTTCGTCGCGATGTTCCGGGAACGCCGGTGGCCGCAACCCACCGTAGGGGAGATCAACACTCTCTCGCGACTTCGTTTTGCTCTCGAAGCTCGATTGGACGAGCGCCCGGTTACGAACCGGGAGGCTGCAGGTTCGACTCCTGCCGGGAGCGCTCGGCGAATGCCGCGGTGAGTACATCGCAAAGTGGACGCTGGAAACAGGCCACTTGTTCTCGCCGCAAATCTCGTCGCCGATCTGTCCTCGTGGTGAAAGCGGAGATCACACACGCTTCCGAAACGTGAGCTCCTGGTTCGACTCCAGGCGGGGACGCTCTTCGCTGTGACTCGTGGGCGAGCGGCTTCCTTCATGCGGAAGACCGTGGCGGTTCGATCCCGTCCGCAGCGACTCGTTTGGTTCGTTTTCTCGGCATGTAGCCTAGCAGGGTGCTGAGAAAGTCCTCGCCGAGCGTGAGGACGGACACGCTCCGGG
>CAYSCF010000238.1:0-10487 GCA_964429305.1 uncultured Sandaracinaceae bacterium
CCAGGATCGTCGCCGCGAGCACAAACGGCCCTGCGCCACGGAGTCTTCTCCGCACGCGCATGGCTTTTCGTCCCAGGTTTCCGGTCATAGGGCCCTAGGAGATCAGTCTTCGGACCTCGGGGCAAGCCAAAATGCGTAATCGGCGACGCAGCGTGCGCATTTTTGTGCGCACATGTGCTCCGAGGGACTCCGTGAAACGACTGGATTTTTTCCAGTCGCGAACGGACCTACTTTCGGGACTCGAGGTCTTCCCAGCGCGCGTACAGCGCCGCGACCTTGGCTTTCTGGGCCTCGACCGCCGCCAGGCGGTCTTTCACCTCGTGGCCGCGCTTGGCGAAGAGGTCCGGGGCGTTCGCCTGGACCTCCAGCTCGGCCAACAGGGCTTCCGCCTCCGAGATGGCGGGCATCAGCCCCTCGAGCTCGATGCGCTCTCCGTAGGTCAGGCCCTTCTTGAGCGCGGCCTTCGATGATGCCGCCACCGGCGGAGGCGCCGCGCTCGGACGGGCCGCCTTCTTCTCCGCCTCGCGGTCCGCCCGCAGTGCGACGTACGTCGACCAGTTGCCGGCGTAGCGGACGACCTTGCCGTCTCCCTCGAACGCCAGGATCGCGGTGGCAACCCGATCGAGCAGCCAGCGGTCGTGGGTGACGATCAGCGCCGTCCCGTCGAACTCGACCAGCATGTCCTCCAGCGCCGAGAGCGTCTCGGTGTCGAGGTCGTTCGTCGGCTCGTCGAGCACGAGCAGGCTGGCCGGAGAGAGAAGCATCCGCAGCGTCAGCACCCTCGCCCGCTCGCCCCCCGAGAGCGAGCCGACCGGCTGCCGCTGCATCGCGGGAGAGAAGAGCATCTCGTCGAGCCATCCGCGCACGTCGCGCGTCTCGCCGTTCACGTCGATGCGCAGGCGGCCGTTCGCGACGCTGTCGATCACCGTCTGTTGCGGGTCGAGCCCGGAGCGCGCTTGATCGAGGTATGCGACCTGCGTCGCCGCGCCACGCTGCACCTTGCCGCGCGTCGGCGGGATCTCGCCGAGCAACGTCTTGAGCAGCGTGGTCTTGCCCGCGCCGTTCGGCCCGACGATGCCGACCCGCTCGCCCTTGGTGAGCGCCAGCGTCATCTCGTCGACCAGGACGCGACCACCTAGCTCGATGTGCAGCTCGCTCACGTCGATGATCGTCTTGCTCGTGCGCGAGGCCTCCATCGCGAGCGAGACCGTCTTCTCGCGCTCGGGCGCGCGCGCGCTGATCGCGGACTCCGCCCGATCGATGCGTGCCTTCTGCTTGCCCGTACGCGCGGCCGGCGTGCGGCGCAGCCACTCGAGCTCGCGCTTCACGAAGTTGCGTCGGTTCTGCTCGGCCCGCGCCTCGTGCTCGGCGCGCTCGGCTTTCGCCGCGAGATAGGCGCCGTAGCCGCCCTCGTACGAGTGCAGCTCGCCGCGCGAGAGCTCGATCGTGCGCGTCACGATGCGATCCAAGAAATAGCGATCGTGCGTCACGAACAGGATCGCGCCCTTGTACGTGGTGAGCAGGTAGTTCTCGAGCCACTCGATCGTGTCGGCGTCGAGGTGGTTGGTCGGCTCGTCGAGGATCGCGAGATCCGGCTCGAGCGCGAGCAAGCGCGCGAGCGCCACGCGCCGTTGCTCGCCGCCGCTCATCGTCCCGATCGCGCGGGTTGCATCCGGCACGCGCAGGTGATCGAGCAGCGAGCGCACGCGATGCTGCGGCTCCCAGCCGCCGAGGTGATCGATCTGACCCATCGCGCTCGCCTGGTCGTCGAGCCACTTGTCGCTCGTGTCGCCCGCCTCGATCTTCGCGGTCGCAGCGTCCCAGCGGGCCTTGGCCTCGTTCCAGCGCACGAGGCCTTCGCAGGCGATCGACCACGCGCTCGCGGTCGGATCCAGCACGGGCACCTGCGAGAGATAGCCGACGATCGCGTTGCGACGCCGTGCGAGCGTCCCGCCGTCGGCCGGCTCTTCTTCCGCGAGGATCTTGGCGAGCGTCGTCTTGCCCGTCCCGTTGCGGCCGACGAGACCGACACGCTCGCCGTCCTCGATCGTGAGGGAGGCACCGTCGAGGAGGATCTTGTCTCCGAACGCTTTTCGCAGATCGCGCGCGTCGAGGACGCTCATGGCGCCTGCCCGTACCGCGCATCGCGATGCCGCGCCATAGGCCATCGTCGTTGACACCTACCCCTGCGCACAGAGAACATGCGCTTGCCCCGCGTCCCATGTCGGCCCTCACCTCGCTGCTCGCCCGTGACCAGGCCGTTCCGGTACGGAAGATCGAAGAGGCCCTCCAGAAACAAGTCGTTTCTGGAGGGGACATCGCGACCGTGCTCCTCGAGCTGGAGGCGATCCCCGAGAACACGCTCTCGGCCTACCAAGCCGCGCTCGCCGGCGTGCTGCCCGCCACGCGCGACGAGGTGATGAAGGTCCATCGCGACACCGTTCGACTGGTGCAGCGCGAGATCGCCGAGAAACACCGCATCGTGCCGCTCGCCGTCGACGGGCGCGCGCTCATCGTGGCGACGGCGTCTCCGCTCTCGGCCGACGCCGAGCAACAGATCGGGATCCTGCTCGGCTACGAGCTGGTGCCGCGGATCGTGTGCGAGGTGCGCATCGCCGCCGGGCTGCAGCATCACTACGGGATCGAGCCGTCGGCGCGGCATCGACGTCTCATCGACAAGCTCCGTCATCGCGAGGCGGGCGAGATCCCGTACGTCGCGCCGCCGCAGGCGGAGAAGCTGAACCGCGCGGCGCTGAGCGAGCTGCCGCTGAAGAAGGTCAGCGCCGGGAGCTGGCTCGACGACGACGACGACGATCCGCCGGCGCCACCGCCACCCCGCAAGTCGCAGATGCCGCCAGCGAACGAGGGTCGTACGACGGACCCGAACGGCTTCCCGAGGAAGGGCACGGTGCCGCCGCCCGCTTCCGTCGCGCCGCCGCCCGCGCAGCCCGATCCCAGCCTCGACACCAGCATCGACACGATCGCCCCGGAGGTGATCGAGCTCGTGCCCCGGACGACGACGCCCGGGATCCAGCCCGAGCGACCGAAGAGCGTCGCGCCGCCGCGCATCGAAGGTGCGGTCGCTTCGCCGGTGCTCGGCGTCGGCGTGCGTCGATCGTCACGACCGCCTCCTGCCGCGGGCCGAGCGAGCGTCGCGAGCGCGGTCCCCGCCGCGCGTGCTTCGGCACCGAGCGAGATGTCGGAAGCGCAGCGCGCGCTGCGCAAGCTGCACGGCCCGCTCACGGCGAGCGTCGCGGCGAAGCTGCTCGAGAGCGCAGGCAGTCGCGACGACGTGTTGGTCACGTTCTTCGCGTTCGCGCGCCAGTTCTTCGATTACTCCGCGCTCTTCGGCGTCACGGGCAAGACGGCCGAGGGCCGCGACGCGTTCGGGCCCGGCGCGACGAGCGACGAAGTGCGGCGCATGAGCATCCCGCTCGACGTTCCCGGCCGCTTCGCCATCGTGAGCCGGCTGCGCGAGGTGACGCTCGAGCCGATGAACACGTCCGAGCTCGACACGCAGATCGTGGGCGAGCTCCGGCGACCGCCGAAGGTCCTCGCGCTTCTGGTGCCGATCGCGCTGCGCGAGCGCACCGTGCTCGTGCTCTACGCGGATCGCGCGGGGGACGCGTTCGAGATCCGCGACATCCCCGAGCTCGTCGCGTTCACCCCGCGCGTGGCCGCCGCGCTCGAGCGGATCATCCGCAACAAGAAGAAGACCTCGCAGACCGAGTTCCAGCGCCCGGCCGAGCCCGAGCAGCGAAGCGACCTCAAGGCTGCGGCGAAGGCGGTCGGCTCGATCCCCGCCTCGCGGCCGGCGCGCACGACCGCCGATCGTTGGTCGTCTCCGCCGCCCGCCGATCGTCTCGCGCCGCCGAGCCGCCAGGACATCATCGCGCCGCGCTCGCTCGTCGACGTGATCGAGTCGAGCGGGCTCATCGACGGGCGCGCGTCCGAGCCGCCGCCGCAGCCCGACTCCACGATCACTTCGATCGAAGAAGAGACGTCGCGCGAGGCGGCCGTGCCGCCCGCACCGACGCCGGCGTCGTCTTCGCTTCCGCCATCGCCCGACGTCGCGGCGGTCGTGAAGTCACCCCAGCGCGCCGCCGCGCTTCGTCAGATGGTCGGCATCCCGCGCAGTGCGCCGCCGCCGCCGATGAGCGACGCCGCGGATCTCGGGATGATGCCGATCCCCGGCGTGCCGGCGACGGGGTTCCCCGCGCTCGAAGTGCGACCGATCGTTCCTGCGAGCTTGCCCGAGCCGTCGGTCGCGATGCCGTCGATGAGCGTGAGCCGCGACACCGTGCCCGAAGGCCTCTTGCCGATCACCGGGCGCGCCACCGAGCCCGCGCCTCCGCCGAGCGACGACGACGAGCCCGAGATGGTGTTCTCGTCGGGCGACCCCGAAGACTTCGAAGGGATCGAGCGGTCGAGCCCAGAGCTCGACGTCGAGGTCGAGCCGGCGACGTCGGCGAAAGCCACCGCGCCCGTGCGCGAGACGTATCTGTACAAGGACGCGTTGGTCGACGTCGTCAGCACCAGCAAGCGACCGAGCAATCGGCCGAGCGCGCGCAAGTCCGATCGGCCGGCGACGTCGTCGGCTGCGGGAGCGAAGCGGCGGACGGATCCGCGCCGCGAAGACGACGATCAGCGCGACGCGATCGAAGAGAAGGTACGCGTCCCGACCGGCGCGTACGCGCGCAACGACGCACGCGACGCTCGCCCGGAGAAGGTGTCACGCCCGGGCCGCTCGAACTCGATTCCGCCGGCCGCATCGGCCGGGCGCTCCGTCATCGTCGACATGGGCGACTCGGTGAACGATCTGGTCCAGGACCTCGTGCACTCCGGGCCCGACGGCGAGGGCGCGATCGTGGAATCGCTCATGCGGCTGGGCGACGCTCCGCTTCCCGCGCTCGCGCAGGCGTTCCCCGGACCGCTCTGGTTCGATCGACGACGGCCCCATCGCAAGCAGCCGCGCGGACGCGACGTCAGCGCCATCGCGCGCGCGCTCTTCGCGTACAAGGAGCGCGCCGTCCCGTATCTCGCGACGATCCTCGGGAGCGCCGAGCTCGAGCTGCGCTTCTACGCGACGATGCTCGCCAACGAGATCATTCACGGAGGGCTCGTCGACGCGCTCGCCGCCCGCGTGTACGAAGACGACGAGGCACTGCGCAAGCTCGCATGCGAAGCGCTCGTCAAGCATCGCGGCCTGCCGGAGATGGTCGAGGCGCTCACGGTTCTGCGACGCACGGCGCGGATTCGCGGCAAGGACCCGACGCGGCGCCTGCGTGCGATCGCGTCGCTCGGTGCGATCCGCGATGCCGGCGCGCTCCGGCTGCTCGTCGATCTGCTCGAGGACGAGGACGGTGCCGTCGTGCACGCCGCGCATCTCGCGCTCGTCGACATCACGTGCGAGGACCTCGGCGCAGGCGCGCGCAAGTGGGCGGCATGGGCCGATCGCAACGAGGGACGCCACCGCATCGAGTGGCTCATCGACGCGCTCACGCACGGCGACGAGACGTTGCGAACCGCGGCCGGCGAAGATCTCAAGGCCGTGACGCAGCAGTACTTCGGCTTCCATCCCGGCGCGGGCAAGAAGGACCGCGAGGTCGTGCAGCAGAAGTACCGGACGTGGTGGGAGACCCAGGGTCGCCGCATCCACGACAAGCGCTGACGCCGCGTTTCAAGCGCTGGGAACCAGCACGACCTTGCCGAGGTTCTTGCCGTGCTCGAGCCGCGCGAACCCGTCGGCGGCTTTGTCGAACGGGAAAACGCCATCGAGGTGCGGCTTGATCTTGCCGGCCTCGTAGAGCGCGACGAGCTCCTTCAGGCCGTCCTGGATCATCGACTGCAGGTGCCACATGTGCCCGAGGTTGACGCCGGAGACGCCGCGGTTCGCCTCCATCATCTTCATCGGGTTGAACTTCGGGATCTGCAGCACGGTTCCGATCGCCTTGAGCCAGTTCGCGCTGCCGGGCGTCGCGACGTTCGCCATGCCGAAGCACACGATCTGGCCGCCCGCACGCACGAGCGAGTAGCCCTTCGACCAGTCCTTGCCGCCCAGCGGGTCGTACACGAAGTCGACGCCCTCGCCGCTCGTCAGGCGCTTCACTTCTTCGACGTAGTCCTTGGTGCGGTAGTCGATCGGATGATCGCATCCGTGCGAGCGCACGTAGTCGTGCTTGCTCGCGCTCGCAGTGCCGAAGGTCGTGATGCCGGGCACCGTCTTGCACAGCTGGAGCATCGCGGTGCCCACGCCGCCCGCGGCCATGTGGATCAAGACGCGATCGCCGCTGCGCACGCGCGTGACCGAGAAGAGCATCTGATGCGCGGTCAGATAATTCACGGGGATCGCGGCGCCTTCCTCGAACGTCATGCGATCGGGGATCGGCACGACCTGCGTCGTCGGAACGGCGACGACATCGCTCATCCCCCCGAAGCGCGACATGAAGAGCACGCGTGTGCCGACGGCGGGCGACGTCACGCCTTCGCCGAGCTTCTCGATGACGCCGGCGCCCTCGTAGCCGACGACGCAGGGCGGCTTGGGCGCATCGGGGTACAACCCCTGGCGCGCGGTCACCTCGGCGAAGTTCAGGCCCGACGCCTTCACGCGGATCTTCACTTCGCCCTTCTTGGGCTCGGGATCCGGCGTCTCGCGGACCTGGAGGACGTTGGGGCCGCCGTGCTTGGTGATCCAGATGGCTCGCATGGGCCCGTGCCTAGAGCACCGGGCGGGCGGCGGCACGTGAAGAAACGTCAGGGCGCCAGACGCGCGTCGAGATCACGCACGGTGGCGCGGGCCTCGGCCGAGTGCGCCGTCATCACGCGGAGCACACCGACCAGCTCGCGAGCCCGCGTCGTGTCGCCTCGCTCCATCGCGACGCGTGCGAGCACGGCCCACGCGCCCCAGCGCGATCGATCGGTGCGCAGCAGCGCTCGCGCACGTGCTTCGGCGCCTTCGAGATCGCCTGCGTCACGCTCCAGGTCGGCCAGCACGACCAGATCGCTCGGTCGCAGATCGACGCGGCCCTCGAGACGTCGCGCGAGCGTCGCCGCCAGCGCGTGGTCGCCGTCGCGCAGCGCGAGGATCGCGCGTGCCCGCATCACGTCGAGATCGTCCGGCGCGAGCCTCGTCGCGATCGCGACCTGCCGATCGGCCGCGATCGGATCGAGATCGGCACGGAAGAGCGCGCTCTGCGGGCGCCACGATGGATCGCGATCGACGAGCGCGAGATGCGCGCGCGCGTTCGGCGTGCCCTCGCGGTGGCGCGACTGCACTTCGAGCTCGGCCAGCCTCAGATGCGCCTCGGCTGGACCCATCGCGTGGACGGCAGGCGGCGAGACGGCCGCTCTCGGCAGGACGCGCTCGTGGACGTCGAACGGATGCCCGTCGAGGAAGTCGTCGAGCTCGCGCTGGAGATCCACGTCCTCGAACGCCATCGCGAACGCGAACGCGGGATCGACGCCACGACGCAGCGACTCGAGATACGACACGAAGCGCGTGCGGAGCGCAGACGATGGCCCGATCGCGAGCATGTAGACGACCAGCGTGGCCGCCGTGTAGTTCGCCGCGACGCCCTCGGCAGACGTGGTGATCATCCCGCCGGTCGGCGCGTGATAGAACGTCGAGCTCGGCTCGTGGATGACCGAGTAGACGCTCGGCAGCGCCGCACGCGGCGCGTAGCGCACGTCGAACTGTTGGTACTCGATGCGCGTGCTGAAGAGCGGCATGCCGCTCGCGCGGCGGCTCGGATAGCCGAACACGACGACGTCGCCCTCCGGCACGACGATCGTCTCGAAGACACCGGCGATGCCCTCGTTCAGCCAGGTCGGCGCGTTCGGGAAGCACGCGTCGACCATTCCGTGCGTGAGCTCGTGGGCGGCGACCTGACGGCCTCCCGGCGCGTCGAGCTCGGCGGCCAACGCGACGATGCGGCGTGGTTGCGCGAGCATTCCGTCGCTCCCTCGGAGGGACGTTCCGGCGACCCGTCCCGCGAGATCGATGAGCTCGTCCTCGTTGCCGAGGATCACGACCTCGGCGACGTCCTCTTCGTGCTCGGTGCAGTGATAGAAGATCGACGAGAGCGCGCGGTGCATCTCCTCGAACCGCGCCGCTTCGCGCATGCCGCGATCGCGTCCCGCGTCCGTCTCGAGATGAACGTGCGCCGTGCGGATCGACCACCATCCGTCGCCGCGCATCGCGATCGGTCGCACACACCCGAAGGCGAGCAGCGAACCGAGGCAGAGCGCGAGCCGACGCCACGAGCAGGAGTGCGTCATGGATCCAAGGTCTGCGCCTCGGTCCCCGCCGTCAAGCGCCCCGCCGTCAGTCTGCCGCGCACATCCACGTCTACGCGGCATGACCCTCGACGATCTTCGTTCGGAGGGCTGGGAGATCGAGCTCATCGAGCCTCAGCCCGACCATCGCTTCCGCCGCATGAGCCGCCGCGATCCCCGCCTGGACGAGCTGGTGATCGTGGCCCGGCGAGGCAGAACGATGCTGGAGGCGCGCGCCGCGCTGCTCGAGCACGCCACACTCCGCCTGATCCGGCAGGTCCGAGCCCTGCCGCGAGCTGCCTAGCTCTTGAGCTTGTAGCCCGTCTTGAACACCCACCACACGCCCGCCATGCACACGGCGAGGAACGCGAACGTCATCCCGAGGCTCACGCCGACGCCCACGTCCGACGTCCCGTAGAAGCTCCATCGGAACCCGCTGATCAGATAGACGACCGGGTTGAAGAGCGTGATGGTCCGCCAGATCGGCGGCAGCATGTCGATCGAGTAGAACGCGCCGCCGAGGAACGTCAGCGGCGTGACGATCATCAGCGGGATCGCCTGCAGCTTCTGGAAGCTGTCGGCCCAGAGCCCGATGATGAAGCCGAAGAGACTGAACGTGACGCTCGTCAGCACCAGGAACGCGACCATCCACACCGGATGCATGATCTCGTAGGGCACGAACACGCGCGCGGTGACGAGGATCAGCGTGCCGAGCATCACGGACTTGGTCGCCGCTGCGCCGACGTAGCCGAGCACGACTTCGATCGGCGAGACGGGAGCCGAGAGCAGCTCGTAGATCGTGCCCGACCACTTCGGCAGATAGATGCCGAACGACGCGTTCGAGATGCTCTCACCGAGCACCGAGAGCATCACGAGCCCGGGGATGATGAACGAGCCGTACGACACGCCGCCGACCTGGCCCATGCGCCCGCCGATCGCCGAGCCGAACACGACGAAGTAGAGCGACGTCGAGAGCACCGGCGAGAAGATGCTCTGCATCAGCGTACGAAATGTGCGCGCCATCTCGAAGGTGTAGATCGCGCGGATCGCATGGACGTTCACGACGCATTCCCTTTCACGAGATCGACGAAGATGTCTTCGAGCGAGCTCTCGTGCGTGCGCAGATCCTTGATCTCGAGCCCCGCGCGACCGAGCTCGGTCAAGAGCCCGCCGATCCCGGTCTGCTCGCTCGCGACGTCGAACGCGTACGTGAGCGTGACCTGGTCGGTCGCGAGCGTGAGGGCGAGCGAGGCGAGCTCGGCGGGGATCGCTTCGATCGGCTTGGCGAGCTGGATCACGAGCTCTCTCTTGCCGAGCTTGCGCATGAGCGCCTTCTTCTCTTCGACGAGCACGAGCTTGCCCTTGTCGATCACGCCGATGCGATCGGCCATCTCTTCGGCTTCTTCGATGTAGTGCGTCGTGAGGATGATCGTGACGCCGTTCTCGCGGAGCTTGCGCACCATCGTCCACATGTCGTGGCGCAGCGAGACGTCGACGCCCGCGGTCGGCTCGTCGAGGAAGAGGACCTTCGGCTCGTGCGAGAGCGCCTTCGCGATCAGCACGCGCCGCTTCATGCCGCCCGAGAGCGTCATGATCTTCGAGCTCTTCTTGTCCCAGAGCGAGAGATCGCGAAGGACCTTCTCGATGTGGGCGGGATTTCGCGGCTTGCCGAAGAGCCCACGACTGAAGGTCACCGTGTCCCACACCGTCTCGAACGCGTCGGTCGAGAGCTCCTGCGGCACGAGCCCGATCGTGCTGCGCGCGGCACGATAGTCGCGGACGATGTCGTGCCCGTCGACGGTCACGGTGCCGGTCGTCGGCGTGACGATGCCGCAGACGATCCCGATCAGCGTCGTCTTGCCCGCGCCGTTGGGCCCGAGCAGCGCGAGGATCTCACCGCGCTCGATGCTGAGATCGACGCGCTGGAGCGCAGTCGTCCCACTCGCGTACGTCTTGCTGAGCCCGGAGACGGTGACGATGGGCGCCATGGCGCGCGCAGCATCGCACTCTCTGGTGCGCGAGGGGCCCGCGCATGCGGGTAGGTCGGCGGCAGCGCTCAGTCTTCGCTCTTCGTGGCCTCGATGCGCCGTCGGATTCGCAGCGGAAGGATGTCGATCCGGTCGTGTCGGAGGGTGAAGCGCCGGATCAGCGTCCTCCCAGCAGACCGCGCCGCGCGTCGGTGGCGACCGTGTCGTCGGGCGCCGTGCTGATCA
>CAYSCF010000239.1:0-10482 GCA_964429305.1 uncultured Sandaracinaceae bacterium
TCGCCGCGGGCGTACGGCTCGACGCTCGAGTCGCTGACGATTCAGGCCGACCTCGCGTCGCGCACCGCGATCCAGGCGGTGTACTCGCCGAGCCACGCCATCACGGTCGTGCGTGACGGAGACCACCACGCGATCGCCGCGCTCGCCGAAGGGCACGCCTCCCTCGATCAGGACTTCGACCTCTACTACACGGTCGCCGACGAAGAGGTCGGCCTCTCGCTGCTCACGCATCGCGATCCCGGCGACGACGGCTACTTCCTCGCGATGATCTCACCGCGCACCGAGCTGAGCGAGGCGCAGGTCGCGGCCGAAGAAGTCATCTTCGTGATGGACACGTCGGGCTCGATGGCTGGCGACAAGCTCCAGCGCGCGCAGGCCGCGCTCGACTACATGCTCGGCCGGCTGCGCCCGACCGATTACTTCCAGGTCGTGCGCTTCTCGACCGACGTCGAGCCGCTCTTCGACGGCGGGCGCTCGATGCCGGCGACTCCCGAGCACGTCGCGCGCGCGCAGCGCTTCGGCTCGCACTTCGTCGCGTCGGGCGGCACCGCGATCGGGTCCGCGCTCACGACGGCGCTGCGCACGCATCCTCCGAGCGGCTCGCTCCCGCGCATGGTCGTGTTCCTCACGGACGGAACGCCCACGGTGGGACAGACCGATCCCGCGGCCATCACGCGCAACGTCTCCACGCTCGCGGCGGGCGCGCGGCTCTTCGTGTTCGGCGTCGGCGACGACGTGAACACCACGTTCCTCGACGGCCTCGCCGATGCGAACGGCGGCGTGGGCGACTACTTCCGCGACGGCAGCGAGCTGCAGCGGCGCATGACCGCGTTCTTCGATCGCATCAGCTATCCGGTCTTCACCGATCTGCAGCTGACGATGCCGGGCGCGCAGTCGTACGACGTGTACCCGCGCGATCTCGGTCATCTCTATCGCGGCGAGCAGCTGCTCGTCGTCGGTCGCTATCGCGGCAACGGCCCCGGACGTGTCGTGCTCGAGGGCCGATTCGGCGGCGAGTCGACGACGCGCGAGATGAGCTACGACGTGTCGTACGCGAGCAGCGAGCCGCGCAACGAGTTCCTGCCGCGCGTGTGGGCGGTGCGAAAGGTCGGCACGCTGCTCGACGACATCCGCTTGCACGGCGAGCGGCCCGAGCTGCACGACGAGGTGGTCGTGCTCGCGCGCCACTTCGGGATCGTCACGCCGTACACGAGCTATCTCGTCGTGCCCGACGCGCCGATGGCTCCGCCGGCACCACCGACCTGGGCGCGCGGCGATACGCGGACCGTCCAGGACATGCCGGTCGCGCCCTCGCCGATCGTGACGGAAGAGTCGACGGTCTCGAGCGACTTCGACGGCTTCCCGGGACGGCAGGAGCGTCCGTCGTCCGGTAGCGCGGGCATGTCGGCGAGCGCGCCGCCGCCCGCGACGACGACCACCGGCTCGACGAGCACGCCTTCGTACGCGCCGCCGCCTGCGCCGACCGCCGACGGAACCGGCGAAGCGGGACGGCGTCTCTCGGCGCGTCTGCGCGAGATGCGCTCGGCCGATCGCGCGGACGAAGATCAGGCGAGCTCGGTCCGCGTGGTGCTCGGCCGAACGTTCTCGCTCGTGAGCGGCCGCTGGATCGACGAGCGCTTCCACGAGGGCGGCCGCGTCCTGCGCGTGCGCTCGATGAGCGAGGCGTACTTCGCGATCCTCGTCGCGCGCCCGGAGCTGCGACCCGCGTTCGCGCTCGGCAGTGCGGTGCTCGTGACGCTCGAGGGCGATCGCACGATCGAGGTCAGCGATTCCGCGCCCGACGTCAGCGCGGACGAGGCGCGTCGCTTCGTGGAGGGATCGTGATGCGTCGAGATCTCCCTCTCCCGCTTCGGGCGGAGGGCCCGCTCGCACTGACGCTCGCGCTCGCGCTCGTCTCGGGGTGCGGCGGAGGGATGTCGCACGCGTACGATCTGAGCGCCGCTCGCCCGCAGCTCCCGACCCGCCGCAGTGAGGCGTCGTACGGCGGTGGGAGCGCGATCGCGGTCGACACGTCGAGAAGTGCCAGCGTCGACATCGCGAGCGTGCGCACCGTGAGCGCGAGCGCGGCGCCTTCGTTCTGGTTCGCGGACAGCGAGGTGGAGCTCAGCTCCACCGGATCGGGCGGCCTGCCTCCGAGTGGCGAGGACGACGCCGTAGCGCAGCCCCGAGAACAGCCTCCGATGATCGCGCAGGCCCAGACGTCGATGACGCCGCCCGAGGCCACCGCGACCGACGCCGTCGACACCTCGCGTGAGCTGCTCATCTACACCGCGCTCTTCCACGTCGGCGTCTACGACATCGAGGCCTCCGAGGCCGCCATCGCCGAGAGCGCACGCGCGGCGGGCGGCTTCGTGTTCTCGCAGGGCGACGACACCATCGTCGTGCGCGTTCCTGCGGCGCACTTCATGGCGTTCGTCACGCAGATCGACGGCAGCTACGACGTGCTGCACCGCCAGATCGACGCGCAAGACGTCGGCGAAGAGTTTCGCGACGTCGAGATCCGCATCCGCAACCTCGAGGACATGCGCGAGCGCGTCGCCGCGCTGCTCGCGAGCGCGCACGACGTGGAGCAGGCGCTCGCCGTCGAGCAACAGCTCGAGCGCATCACCGCCGAGCTCGAGAGCCTGCGCGGCCGACAGCGCTTCCTCGCCGATCGCATCTCGTTCTCGACGGTGACCGTGATGTTCCGCCCGCAGCCGCACGACGCAATCGATCAGCCGGAGGTGTTCCAGCTGCCGTTCGCGTGGCTCGAGGGCCTGGGCCTGCCGAACCTGATGGAGCTGCGATGATCCGCGTCACTCTGTTCGTGCTCTTGCTGACGGGCTGCGGCGCGGGCTTCACCGTGGATGCGCCGCGCGACTTCGTCTCGCTCGACGACGCCTCGTCGCACGGCCGCGGCTACGCGCTGCGCGCGACGAGCGCCGACGGCGTGGTGATGGGCGTGCGCGCGCTGCAGAACGATCGTCACGGCAGCAGCGACTTCTGGGTCGAGGCCATCCGCAATCGCCTGCGCCGCGATCAGGGATATGCGCTGACGAGCGAGAGCGAAGTGCACGCCGCGAGCGGCGAGACCGGTCACCAGATGCGCTTCGGCCACGACGACGGCGGCCATCCTTACGTCTACTGGGTCACCGTGTTCGTCACGCACGATCGGATCTTCGTCGTCGAAGCAGGCGGGCGCAGAGATCGCTTCGAGCCGGCGACGGCCAGCGTCGAGACGGCGCTCGGGACGTTCCGGATCGATTGACGCGCGCTTCGATGGGCCGGAGGATCCATCCGTGGGCTCGAGCTCGATGGGCTGCGTGCGATTCATGGCGCTTGCCTGCGCATTCGCTGGCTGCGACGCCTCTCATCCGCCGGCGACCGGCGACGGCGTATTCATGGACCCTTGTGTCGATGATTCTGACTGCGTTTGCCCCCTGAGCTGCGCTGCGACCGTGGCCGGCGAGGTGCCCGACTGCGAGAACCCGACCGGGCGACTCTGTCTCTTGACCCCGCCGGGTGCCGACAGCGCGGCCGCGTTGCGCGCACGCGGCTGCGATCCGACAGTCGGCTACATGATCACGAGCTGTGTGAATCCCGACGTCGACTGCGGGGTCGTCCCACGCTGCGTCGATGCCGGTCACTGAACGGCGATCGAGCCGATCGCGTTCTTCGACCTCTCTCGCGTCAGCGGCAGCATCCTGCGACGTCTAGCCGAGCCCCGTCATGCCGGCGCCGCACACCGCGTCGGTGCGACATGCCTGGGCGCGTCCGCCGAACATTCGCCGCGCACGTCATTCAGCGACGCGGCTGCTCAGCGTCGGATGAGCGCCGCCGTCCAGCTCGGCACGATCTCCTCGACGAATCGTTTGCGCGCCTCCGCGCTCGCGTCGATGCGTGGCTTGCGGAGGGCGAGCTTGGTGGAGGCGTAGCTGGCGGCAGGGAGGGCGGCGCGCTCTTCGAGGACGGTCGTGGCGCGCGCGAGGCCATCGCCCATGGCGACCGCTTCGTCGAGCAAGCCGAGCGAGAGCGCCTGATCGAAGTCGTAGCGCGTCGCCGAGAGCAGAACGCGCTCCACGTTCGCGGCGCTCAGGCGCGCGCCGAGCACGTCGAACACGAACGGCGGGTAGGTCAGGCCGATCGCGACGCCCGTCATACCGATGCGCAGCTTCGGCTCGCGCACCGCGATGCGGATGTCGCAGCACTGCGCGATCAAACAGCCGCCTGCGACGGCGTGGCCGTTCACGAACGCGACCGTCGGCGCCGGATGCAGGAACAGGCGATGTGTCACGCGCTCCATCGCCAGCAGCAGATCGCGCACGCCCGTCGCGTCCATCTCCGCGAGCGCATCGAGATCGAGCCCCGAAGAGAACGCGTTGCCCGCGCCGGTGACGAGGAGCGGCTGGTCCTTCGCCTCGTCGAGCGCGCGCTCGAGAGACTCCATCATCGCGAGCGACATCGTGTTCGGGCCGCGGCCCTGGAGCGTGATCCTGTGCATCGCGGCGAGGCATAGCGCTTTTCTCGCGCGTGGAGAGGTCGGTGCATATCGTCGCTCCGTGAGCGACGCCGAGAGTGATCTGTTGGTCGACGGCTACCTCGCGCACCTGCGCGTCGAGCGCGGGCTCGGGCGGGCGACACTGGAAGCATACGGAAGCGACCTGACGCGCTTCGGCGCGCACGTGGCGAGCGAAGAAGCGTCCGTCGCGAGCGCGACGCCCGAGCACGTGTCGAGCTTTCTCGTCCGTCTCTCCAAGCAAGGTCTCGCGGCGCGCTCGCAGGCGCGGATGCTCTCGGCGGTGCGGGGCCTTTATCGATGGCTGCTGCGCGAGCAGGTCGTCGCCCGCGATCCGACCGAGCTCGCGCCGACGCCATCGCGCGCGAAGAAGCTCCCCGTCGTGCTCTCGCACGAAGAGATCCGCGCGCTGCTCTCGGCGCCCGACGAAGCGAGCCCGCTCGGCATCCGCGACGCCGCGATGCTCCACACGATGTACGCCGCGGGCCTGCGCGTGAGCGAGCTCGTGAAGCTCGAGCTCGGATCGGTCCAGCTCGACGAGGGATATCTGACCGCGCACGGCAAGGGCAACAAGCGCCGCCTCGTGCCGCTCGGCATGCCTGCGCGCGAGCGCATCGTTCGCTACCGCAGCGAGGTACGCGAGCGCTGGGCGCTCGACGGGGAGCGTGCGCTCTTCGTCACCGAGCGCGGCCGATCGATGACGCGTCAGAACTTCTTCGAGCGCGTGCGTCACTACGCGCTCGTCGCGGGCATCCGCCCGATCTCGCCGCACAAGCTGCGTCACTCGTTCGCGACGCACCTGCTCGTGGGCGGCGCGGATCTGCGCGCCGTTCAGACGATGCTCGGCCACGCCGACATCACGACGACCGAGATCTACACGCATCTGTCGAAGGATCACCTCGCGAGCGTGCACGCGAAGTACCACCCGCGCGGCTGAGCGGGCGTGTCTTCACACGGCTGGCAGAACGCCGCGTCGATACGCGTCGAGCAGGACCTGCGCGACCTCGGCGGGGATGCCGAGGAAGACCTCCTCGTATCGGATCGGCTCGTCCTCTTTGCGGCGCAGGACCAAGGCGCGCGCGCGATGGAAGCCCTCGAGCACGCTCCACGCGTTGCGCTCGTCGATGTTCACGCGCGCGAGCTTGCCCCAGCGCGTGCGCAGCACGCCCGAGCGCGTGCGAAAGAGGACCTCGGCCGGCGTGAGCACCATCGCGAGCCCGTGACGCGGCGCGATCTCGCGGCGTGCGACGACGATCCACGCGAGCGGCACGACCAGCGACGCGATCACGGCGCCGATCACCGGCCAGGGACCCACGGTGTCGCGCAGCGCGCTCGGCGCGCGCAGCCAGCCCTCGGTCACCGCGATCGCGAGCAAGATGCTGGAGTAGGGCCCGCCACGCAGCCAGCGCGTGCCGTGCTTCACCGCGAGCGTGCCGGCGCTCAATCCACCGTTCGCCGCGTCGTCGTACGCCTTGCTCGCGAGCCCCACCGGATCGGGAAACGCAGGCGTCTCGGGGCCTTCCTTCGGGCCGAGCCAGCGCATCAGCTGCTCCGCGAGCACGCCGGGTGTGTCCTCGAAGATGGGCGGCAGCGTCAGATAGAGAGGTGCGGCCGTCGAGCCGACGACGTACACGGGCGAGAAGCGTCGGCCCCCGCGGCCCTGCCACGCGCCGTGCTCGGCGACGCCGACGATCTCCGAGCGCAGCATCGCGTGCTCTCCCTCGGGCAGGCGCGCGTAGAGACCTTCTTCCATCAGCACGAGCCGCGCGCGTGAGCAGGCGAGCCCGAGCATCACGCGCCGCAGCAGGCCCACGAGCAAGAAGCCCGCGCGCACCGTCAGACCGATCGCGAGCAGACGCATGAACAGCGCGAGCGGGTCGACCGAGCCGCTGACCATCTCGCGAAAGCTCGCGCCGGCCCACGCGGTCGCCGCCAGCATCGGCCCGAGCAGGCCGCGGATGCCGTCGCCCTCGAGCAGCGGCGGCCAGTGCCCGACGATCACGCTCTCGCCCTTGCGCGGCGCCGAGACGTCCGATGCGAGCTCGCGACCGCGCGCGAGCAGATCCGTCTCGTTCACGGCGCGAGCTCCTCGCGGGCCTGCACGCAGCGCTCCTGCGATCGGGCGCATCGTGCGTTGGCGTCGCGATCGTCGAGGGGGCGCGCGGTGTCACAGAGGTGCGAGCTCGCGGCGCAGACCTCGTCGCGATCCGCAGCACGATCGTCACCGGGCGACTGCATCGCGAGCGACGCGCGCTCGATCCGCGCTTCGTCGACCTGGATCGATGCGAACGCGGCGTTCAGGTCCACGGTACTGCCGCCGCAGCCAGCGACGACGAGAGAGAGGAGGGTCATGTGCGCGGTTCGACGCGCACGTAGGCGGGAAGTTCCCGGGATCATGAGGGCGCGATGATGCCACGCCGCGCGAGGCCATCGTGTTATCGTCGATCCTCCGAGACGCCCTGGCATGCCGCTCGTCCAGCACGCTCGCAAAGAGCTCCACGTCAAGGTCGTGTACTACGGGCCTGGGCTCGGCGGGAAGACGACGAACCTCGAGTGGATCCACAAGAAGAGCCGCAGCGACCGCCGCGGCAAGCTGCTCTCGCTCGCGGCCGAGAGCGAGCGAACGCTCTTCTTCGATCTGCTGCCCGTCGATCTCGGGACGTTCAAGGGCTACCAGGTGCGCCTGCATCTGTGCACGGTGCCCGGCCAGATTCGCTACGACCGCACGCGCCAGCTCGTCTTGAAGAACGTCGACGGCATCGTGTTCGTCGTCGACAGCCAAGAGGCGCGCTTCGAAGAGAACGTCGAGAGCATCCACAACCTCTCTGACAACCTGCGACGACAGGGCGACGATCCGGATCGGATGCCGCTCGTCGTGCAGTACAACAAGCGCGATCTGCCGGGCGTCGTGTCGGTGCCGGAGCTGCGCGTCGCGCTCAACGTGCCCGAGGGCGTTCCCGAGCACGAGGCCGTGGCAGTGAACGGCATCGGCGTGTTCGAGACGATGAAGACGGTGCTCAAGCAGTGTCTCTCGCTCGTCGCCGATCCGCGCGAAGCGGTCGAGGGGCGCTCGCCGTCGATCATCCCGGGTCAGCGTGCATCGATGTTCCCGCACCGCGCGGGCAGCGGCGTGATCACGTCGGGCGCGACGCCGACCCACATCGAAATTCCTGCGCTGCGCCCGCCGAAGATGCCGGGGCAGCGCTGAGGCGAGCCGCGATGGTCTGGGTCGGAGTCGCAGCTCTGCTCGCGGGTGCCTTCCAGCTCTGGGCGGCTTGGACGGCGCATCGGCGACGAGGGCCGCTGCAGTCGATGCAGGCGCGTCAGCTCGAAGCGGTGGTCGGTCGTGGCGGCGTGGTGATCGCGTTCGGCACCATCGGTGCCTGCCTCGCGCTGACGGGCGTCGTGGTGATCGCGCACGCGCTGATGACCATGCTCGCCGCGTGAGCCAAGCTGCAGGCCGATGAGCTCGCACGTCTTGCCGCTGCGCACGCCGACGCTCTTGCCGGCGACGCACACGAACCTCGTCGTCTTCGAGTCCGAGGGCGAGGCGCTCGTGATCGAGCCGGCGACGCCGTACGACGACGAGCGCGAGAAGCTCGCGGCCTATCTCGATGCGCGCGGGGAAAAAGGTACGCGCGTCGTCGCGATCGCGCTCACGCATCACCATCCCGATCACGTGGGCGGCGCTTCGTGGCTGCGCGAGCGGCTCGACGTGCCACTGCTCGCGCACGCGATGACGCAGCAGCGGCTCGAAGGAGCCGTATCGATCGATCGCACACTCGGGGACGGTGATGTGCTCCGCGTCGGCGCGCTCGACATCGAGGCCGTGCACACGCCGGGGCACGCGCCGGGGCATCTCTGCTTTCTCGATCGGGAATCGAAGACGCTCGTCGCGGGCGACATGGTCGCGGGCACCGGCACGATCCTCGTCGAGAAGACCGACGGCGACATGGGCCTCTATCTCCGCTCGCTCGAGCACATGCAGACGCTCGGCGCCGATCAGCTGATCCCCGCGCACGGTCCGACGCTCGGGCCCGACGTGTTGCCGCGCTACGTCGCGCATCGTCGTGCGCGCGAGCAGAAGATCCTCGAGGCGCTGCAGACGATTCGCGAAGGAACCGTCGACGACATCGTGCCGGTCGCGTACGCGGACACGCCTCCCGTCGTGTGGCCGATCGCGAAGCTCTCGACCGAGGCGCATCTGATCGAGCTCGCGAAACAGGGCGTGATCGAAGAAGGCGCCGGCCGCTGGCGCATCCGCTGACGAACGTCGGCGTTCTCGCCTCGCTGTAGCCGCGTCCGGGCATGCTGTATTCGCACCCTCGGCGCACGGAAGCGTGGAGATGGGAGCGCGAGATGTGTTGTGATCATCGCGTGCCCCCGCCGTACGCCTCCACTCTCGACGATCCCTATCAACGCTTCCTCGCCAGTCTGACCGAGCACGGGCTCGAGCTTGGGCTGCGCACCTCGGAAGACTTCGTCCGGCACTTCTCGCCGCGCGTGATCATGAGCTCGCTCGCGAGCGATCCCGCGCTGCGCGCGACGCTGCTCGAAGAAGCGATCGGCATCAAGCGCAAGGTCGGCTTGCGCAAGACGCCGGCGAGCGCGGGCGAGGATCTGCAGATCGCGCTCGACGAGGGCGTGACGAGCGAGCCGGCCATCGTCGAGATCTTCACGGCGGACGAGCGCGCGCGTCATCTGCCGGCCGCCGATCTCTGGGCGTACGTCACCGAGGCCGAGTTCTGGAAGGTGACGAACGACGACGAAGCGTGGGCGACGTCGCGCGACCACGTCGCCTTCTTCCTCGAGTCCGCGCTCGCGAACGGGCTGCTCACGCCGCGCAAGATCATCGAGGGCGTCACGCTTGCGCGGCTCGTGCACTACTTGCCCGAGCCCGTGATCGAGCAGCTCTTCGCATCGGCGCTCTCGCAGGCGCGCATGTCGGAAGCCTTCTCCGAAGAAGAGATGATGTTCGTCGCGACGGCGGCCGTGCTGGCCGAGCACGTGCCGCTCGCCGATCTCTGGAACACGGTGATCACGGGGCTCGCGCCGGGCGCGAAGGCAGCCGCACAGCCGCCGGCGAAGAAGTCGCCGACGCCCGCGCCGCGGCCGATCGCGACCGCGCCGCTCGCGGCGAGCGAGACACGCGTCGCGACGATCGAGATGGCGGTTCCCCCGCCGGCGGTCGCGCCCCAGCCGATCGTCGTCGGAGCTCCGCCGCCGGTCGCGGCATCCTCGCTCACCGAGCTCGACGAGCCCGACCACGGAGCCGAGGCGGAAGCGGAGGCCGAAGCGGAAGAAGTGGAGGAGGCCGAAGAGACCTCTGCCGCGATGGCACCGCCCAAGATGCCGGCGCGCGGTCCGACCGTCCCGCTGCCGCCCGGAAAGCCCGTGCCGCGCCCGCCCTCGTCGATGTCGCGTCCGAGCATGGCCACGCCCGAGATCGAAGGCGGCAAGCGCGCGTCGCGCCGACCGCGCTGAATTCAGCGATACGCGGCGGGCGACGGGGGAGGCGCGTGTCGCATCGTGCGAACGGCGTCGCACAGCGCTCGCGCGCGGCTCGACCGCAGCACGAGCTTCCACTTCACCATGCCGCGCTTGGAGATCATCTCGACCTCGTCGCCGTCGAGCGTCGGGTCTTGCGTCATCCACATCTTCACCAGCCAGCGGCCCTGGAACTGCTTCGCTTCCGCTTCCGATCGGAGCACGAGCAGCGGCGGCTGCGCGATCAGGTTGCGCTGGAAGAACGCCGAAGAATGCCTACGCCGTGGTGGTCCCCCGCACGTCGGGCTCTTCGAACGACTTGGGGCTCGCGGCGAGCGTCGTGCGCAGACGGTCGTGCACGCGCTTCATCGCGACGTGGATGAGGAAGTTTCCGCCAATCACCCAGACGAGACCGAACGCGATGATGGGCCACGACACGAGCGAACTTTAGCGCCGTCGAGGATGCGGGCCGCCCGACC
>CAYSCF010000240.1:0-10402 GCA_964429305.1 uncultured Sandaracinaceae bacterium
TGGTGGGTCGGGGCGAGGCGATGGACGCAGCGCTCAAGGTCGCCCTCGACCGGCACGGCCTGCACGTCGCCGAGAGCACGAGCGACATCAAGACGGCCGTCCGCAGCATCGCGCCCGACGTCATCTTGCTCGTCGGCGATGCGGCGAACGACGGCGGGCGAGCCGTTCTCGACGCGCTGGCGACCGACGCGGTCACGAACGTCGTTCCGGTCATCGTGCTCGGCCCGGCCGAGAAGCTCGATGGGCGGCTGACCGCATTCCGCGCCGGCGCCGTCGCCGTCGTGCCCAAGACGGCGAGCGCGGATCAGATCGCGACGCGCATCGCGACGGTCGCCCGCGAGATCGCCGAGCGGGGCGAGGCGCGGCCCGACGAGCTGGGCGAGGCCACGTTCGACGAGCTCGTCACGATGGTCGCGAGCGAGCTGCGCTCCGGAATCCTCTCCGTCGGGCGGCAGCGAGGCGGTGGCACGGAGCCCATGCGCATCGTGCTCGGCGCGGGTCGCCCCGTCGCGGACGCCGTCGAAGAGTTCGTCCGCAAGCTGCGGCCGCTCGTCTCGCGCGCCGAGCCACTCACGTACGAGCTGCACGCGAGCGCAGGCGGTCCGGTCGGTCTCTTCGAGGTCGAGACCGCGGGCCGAGGCGATCTCACGATTCTGCAGGGCCTGCGCATCATCCTCGTCGACTCCGACGCGTCGCGCGCCGACACGCTCTCGCAGGAGCTGCGCGCGCGAGGCTCGGTCGTCGCCGTCGCCGATCCCAGTGCGCGCGGCATCGAGCGGGCGCGCGGTCTCGATCCGCAGGTCGTCATCGTCGACGCCGCGGGCATGGACGGAACGGGCTTCGAGGTGGTGCGCGCGATCCGTCGCGACGTGCGTCTTCGCTGGGCCGCGATGCTGGTCGCGCCGTGGGCCGAGATCTGGCCCGAGAACGCGGCGACGCCGGATCTGTCCGAGCTCGCACTGCGCCTCGCGCCGCTCGTCGTGCACGATCGCGAGCTGCGCGTGCGCGCGCTCGACGAGCAGAAGTTCGACGCGCGCCTGGAGATCACCGGGCCGAGCCGGCTCTTGCGCGTGCTCGCGTCGCTCCCGGGCCCGTACCACGTGCACGTGCAGTCGCGGAAGGCGTCGGTCGAGATCGACGTCGCCGAAGGGCTCGTCGTCGGCGCGAAGGCGACGCGTGCAGCGGGCGATGCGCTCGAAGGAACGCGCGCGCTCGCAGCGTTGCTCGCGATGGCCAGCGCCCGCGTCACGATCGAGCGGCGTCCCAACCCTTCGACGGCGAACGTGATGGCGCCGATCGAAGAGGCGCTCGCGCGTGCGAGCCAAGAGGCCGCGCCGATCCCGGTGTCGCAACCGCCGCCCGCGATGACCAATAGCGGCAATCCGCTCTCGCGACTGCCGAAGCGCTCTCCGTTTCCCACGGCATCCGAGGTCGGTCGCAACGTCTTCGACGACGACACCGACGCGTCGGGGCCACTGCGCGCGCCCGTCGGGAGCGTGCGTGCGCAGTCGAACCTGCCGAAGGCCGACACGAGCTCGCGCGATCTGCGCTGGAGCGAGTCGGAGTCGGGCGTCGGGCCGCAGCCTCCGGCCGTTCCGGCGCCGGCGCCGGTGCCCGCGCCGCATCGCGAGAGTGGCGCGCAGCCCCTTCCGCAAGGCGTGTTCTCGACCGGTCGCACCACCGGCACGAAGATCCCCGCCGCGCCCGGTGCGAAGCCGGCGGTGCGTCCGCCCTCGGCCGCGGCGTCCGCGTTCGGTGATCGCACCATGAGCCCGATGGTCACGCCGGTGAGCCCACCGCGTCGCGACGAGGCGACGGTGCGCGTGCAGGGTGACCAGGTCGCCAAAGCGCTCGAGGACGCGCACCTGCCGCCGCCACCGTTCGTGCCTCCTCCGCGCGCGCCGTCGTCGGCTGGCTCCGAGCGCGCGCCGAGCGCTGCGCATCCTCCCGCGCGCAAGCAGACGCTCGTGATGGGCGCGCTCCAAGGTGCCGCAACGCGGACACCGCCGCCGTCGCGTCCGCCCATCGCGACGCCGGGCGCGATCCTGCCGCCACGATCGCCGACGCTCACGATGGGCACGCCCGAGGGCGAGTCGCGGCCGCCGCCTCCGGACGAGAAGCCGCCGCCGAAGCCGATCGACACCGTCTCGGTGTCGATGGACTCGGAGGCGAGCGAAGATCCGCTGTTCGCCGACGGCAAGAAGGCCATGGAGAGCGGCGAGCATCACAGCGACCGGCCGCTCGACGCTCACTCGCGCGCGACGACGAAGGACCTGCGCTCGGTCGACCTCCGCAGCCAGGAGCTGACCGATCCGGCGACGAAGCCCTTCGTGCCCGATCACGACGCGATGAAAGAGCCCATCGGCGCGCCGCCGGTCCCCGACTCGGCGTTGATCGCGCCTCCGTCGCGACCGCGCGTGCCGACGCAACCCGAAGAGCCCGCTGCGGCTCCGATCGGGTCGTTCGCGATGAGCCCGCCGCCCGCGGCGCCGACTCCGGCGACACCCGCGCGCCTCGATCCCACGCCGCTCGGCGTCATCTCGATGCCCGCGCCTCCGTCCGGAGTGACGAGCTCGAGCGCGAGCGGCGCTCCGCCTGCGACCCCGAGCGGCTCGGGCCGCACCGCGGCATGGATGCTCGTCGGGCTCGGCGCCATCAGCTTGCTCGGCGTCGGCGGATGGGCGGCGTACGCGCGACGCGACGAGCTCTCCACGATGCTGGGTCTCGCGCCGCCGCAGCTGACCGTGACGACGCTCGACGGAACCGGCGTCGGTCTCGCGCTCTCCGATGCGGGCGAGCTCGCGCTGATCGCTCCCGCCGAGGTCGCGGACGCGGGAGTGACGAGCGACGCGTGGATCGACCAGAACGATGCGTGGATCGATCCCGTCGACGCGTTCGTCGCGACGGCGCCGCTCGCGCCGGACGCGTGGACCGCGCCGCCGCCGAGCGGCGAGGCGAGCGTCGAAGATCTGCTCGCACAGGCCAGCCACGCGGACAGCGCGACCGCCGAGTCGCTCTACCGTCGCGTGCTGCAGCTCGATCCGAGCGAGCACCACGCCGCCCACTCGCTCGGCGAGATCTTGATGCGACGTCATCAGGCCGCCGATGCGGTGCCGCTCTTCGAGATCGTCACGCGTCGACGCCCGGGGCAGGCCGGCAACTGGATCGATCTGGGCGACGCACGGCGCGATGCCGGCGATCAAGACGGCGCGCGCGCCGCGTGGCGGACCGCGCTCGATCACGATCCCGAGAACGCGACCGCCCACGAGCGCCTGGGCGAGTAGAGCGAAGACTCTTCGGGCTAACGCCTCGAGGCGCGCGTCAGCAGCGTCATCATCGCGGCGCCCGTACGCGCGAGATCGATCGGTGCGTCGAGCTCGATCATGGTCTGGCTGCCGATGATCGCCGCGAGCAGGATCGTGGCGACGTCGTTCGCCTTCACGTCGCTCCGTAGCGATCCCTCGTCCTGGCTCGTCGCGATCACCTTGCCGAGACGCGCGATCGAGTCGGCGACGAGCGCCACGTAGCGCGCGCGGATCTTCTTGCTGCGCGCGCAAGCATCGAGCAGCTGGTGCGGCTTGGGACCGCCTTTGCGCGTGAGCGGATACGCGCCCGACACGACGGACGCGAGGAAGCGGCCGACCACCGCCTCGAACGTCGGAGGGGGATCGCCTTCCTTTCCGCCGCCGAGGATCGCGTCGAGGAACGGCAAGCCCTCGCGCTCCATCACCGCGACCATGAACGCGTCGCGGTCCTCGAAGTGCACGTAGAACGCACCGCGCGTGAAGCCGGCGCGCTCGCAGATCGCATCGAGGCTCGGGCCGTCGAGGCCCTCTTTCGCGAACAGCTCGGCGCCGGCGCGCAGCAGCTTCTCGCGGGTCTCCACCATCGCCTCGGTGCGCGTGCTCTTCACCTCGTTGACATACGACGTCGTATGTGGGATGTCCATCTCACATACGCATTCGTATGTGAACGATCCGAACAAGGAGCCCTCATGGAATCCGTCCTCTCGTTCGAGCCCGCGGCCGCCTCCTCGCCCGCGCGCATCACCCGGTCCATCACCGCGCTCGACGACCTCGTCCATCTCGAGGATGCCGAGCTCCGACTGCTCTACGAGAGCGCGAAGGCGCCCGCTGTCGCCGACCTGTATGGCCCGCTCCGCGGTCGCATGCTCGCCGTCCCCGCGCTGCCCGACGTCGTGACGGCGCTCCCGCGCGCATGGGCGCGCACGCACCGCTTTCCGTGGCGCGGCAAGACGTTCTCGCCGCGCTCGAGCCGAGACGGCGAGGGAATCAACCGCGTCGTCTCCGATCGCGTCGCGCTGTTCCGCTTCACGACGGCGATCACTCCGTCGCGGCACGATCAGAAGCCGGCGCTCGAGCTCGACTACGATCACGCGAGCAACCCAGGCTTCATCCGCATGATCGAGGACGAGGTGCGGACGATCGCGCCCGGTCTCTGGCTCGGGCAGGCGTGGCTGCGCGTGCGCGGTCGCAAGCACTTCGTTCTCTGGTTCGCACTGACGTCCGCGCCCCATTGAAGGCGCTCGTCACCGGCGCGGGCGGGTTCGTCGGAAACCACGTCGCGCGCGTGCTTCTCGAAGCGGGGCACGAGGTGCTCGCGCTGCTCTTGCCGCGCGAGCCGCGGACGAACCTCGAGGGCCTCGACGTCGAGATCGCGATCGGCGACGTGACCGATCGCGCGTCGCTCGTGAGCGCGATGCGCGATGTCGATGCGGTCTTCCATCTCGCGGCGATCTACGCGCTCTGGCTCCGGGACACCGAGCGCATGTGGCGCGTCAACGTCGACGGGACGCGCAACGTGCTCGAGCTCGCGCGCGAGCGCGGTCTACGCGTGGTGCACACGAGCTCGATCGCGCGTTTCGGCGGCCAGGGTCGCGGCGCGCGCGCGACCGAGGCGAGCCCGTTCCGGCTCGGGCTCACGGGCGACCCCTACTCGATCAGCAAGAACGCGGCGCACGAGCTCGCGGTGCGCGCCGCGGAGGCCGGCGACGACGTCGTGATCGCCGCGCCGTGCGGACCGATCGGGCCGGGCGATGTCGCGCCGACGCCCACGGGCAAGCTCCTGCTCGCGTGTTTGTCGATGCCGGTCGTGACGGTGACCGACACCACGACTAACTTCATCGACGTGCGCGACGTCGCGCTCGGCCATCTGCGCGCGTACGAGCGCGGACGCGCAGGCGACGTGTTCTTGCTGGGCCATCGCGACCTGCGTCTCGGCGAGCTCGCCCGCATCGCGCTGCGAACGCTCGGCCATGCGCATCGACCGGTGATCGAGGTGCCGCGATCGCTTGCGCACGCGGCGGGTCATGCGGCGGTCGCGATGACCTCGATCACGGGACGCACGCCACTGCTGACGCCGGCCGCGGCGCGCATCGCCGACGTGGGGCTCGCAGCCGACGCCTCGCACGCGATCGCCGCGCTCGAGCTACCGTGCACGCCGATCGAGACCTCGATCGCCGATGCCATGACCTGGTTCGACGCGCACGGATACATGCGCCGAGCGGCGTGAGCTATCTTGGGTCTCGTGACGAACGGCGACGGCCCCTTCCGCACGCCATCCGCTCCGGAGCCGTCCGCGTCGTCCTCGGTCGCGCCAGCCTCCATCGGTGCGCTACGCGCTCGGTACGGCGCGGACTGGCAGCGTCACGAGCGATGGTTCGTCGCGTTGCCTGCCGTGATGCTCGCGCTCGCGGGCGCCCCGCAAGGCCCTCGGATGGCGCTGCTGACGGGGTCGATCGGGCTCGTTTGCGGGCTTGCCACGGTCGTCTTCCGCCGGGGGGATCGCGGCCGCGTGGATCTGCACGAGGACGGCATCGCGCTGGTCGACGCGAACGGGGCTTCGCGCGAGATCGCATTCGACGACATCGATCTCGTGTTCGTGTCGATCCGTCGGACGGTGATCGGTGAGCTCCCGATCGGCAACCACATCGTCGTCACCACGCACGCCGGGGCGCGCCTGACGTTGCCGGCGTCGCGCTACGTGGGCGCGCTCGTGCCCGTGTTGATGCGCCGGTGTAGCGCGCCGATCGTGGCGGCCGGGCGGGTGGCGATCGCGAACGACGAGACACTCGTCTTCGGTCCGATTGCGCTGAACCGCACCGCACTCTCCATCAGTGGTCGCGACCGGCCGTGGTCCGAGATCGGACGCGTGACGTTCGGCGTCGATCTCGTGAGCGTCTACGACGCGCGCGGCCGCTTCTGGAAGGAGCTCCGGCTCGCGCAAATCCCACACGCTTCGGCGCTCGCGACGTTGTTGGGCGAGCAGACGAAGGTCGAGCACGTGACGCCGCTCCTCTACACGATGCTCAAACGTGGCGACTGATCTCAGGCGGCGGGATGGAACTCGAGCGACACGCCGTTCATGCAGTAGCGCTGGCCCGTCGGCGGCGGGCCGTCGTCGAAGACGTGGCCGAGGTGGCAGTCGCAGCGTGCGCAGTGGACCTCGGTGCGGATCATCCCGAGCGTCATGTCGGTCGTCGTCGCGACGCGGCCCTCGAGCGGGCGCGTGAACGAGGGCCAGCCGGTCCCCGACTCGAACTTGTCCTCCGCCTCGAAGAGCGGCGCGCCGCACCCCGCGCAGAAGAACGTGCCGGCGCGGTGCTCGCCGAGAAGGGCGCACGTGTGGGCGCGCTCGGTGCCTTCCTCGCGCATGACGCGGTACTGCTCCTGCGTCAGGCGATGCCGCCACTGATCGGCGGTGAGATCGAGCCGCGTGCCGACCGCGGGCGGCGGATCGGTCACGTACGAGACCGGTGTGGCAGGCCCGGGCCAAGGACCGCTCACCGTTCCTCCCGATTGGCCCTCGCTCTCGCTGCACGCGATGCCGAGAAACGACGTCCCGAGAGCCGTGGTGCCGAGGAGCCGGAGCGCGTCGCGTCGATTCATACGAGGGGATTCGTGCGAGGCGCCACGCTCGTTACACGCGTCCGGTGCGCAGCAATGCCTCGGCCTGGGGCGCCATGCGCACGCGGCGGTGCCGCTCGGCCAGCGCGATCCCGAGCAGCACTCGCTTGCTCAGCTCGAGCTGATCGTTGACCAGAACGTAGTCGAAGAAGCCGTAGTGCTCGATCTCGACCTTCGCGTGGTTGAAGCGTCGCTCGATCACTGCGGGGTCATCCGTCGCGCGGCCCTCGAGGCGCTTGCGCAGGATCTCGAGCGAGGGCGGCAGGACGAACACGCCGATCGCTTCGGGCCGTGTCGCCTTGATCTGCCGCGCGCCCTGGTAGTCGATGTCGAACACGATCCCGTGCTTGCCTTGGGCGCGCGCGCGGTCGATCTCCGCGAGGCTCGTGCCGTAGAGATTGCCGTGCACCTCGGCCCACTCCGCGAACCCGCCCGACGCGCGGATCGCTTCGAACGATGCGCGATCGACGAAGTGGTAGTGCACGCCGTCGACCTCGCCGGCCCGCGGCTTGCGCGTCGTGTGCGACACCGAGAACGTGTAGTCCGGCAGCTCGTCGAGCAGGTACTTCGTGAGCGTGGTCTTCCCCGCGCCCGACGGGGAGCTGAGGATGAGGAGGATGAGGTCGTCCATCGGAAGTCGGCCATCCTAACCGAACGTGCGCTGTGGATCCCGTGCCGGCGTGCTAGCCCCACCAGACGTGTCGACGTTCGAGCGATGGCGCTTCGCGCTGAAGCCGGCGAGCTGGCCCAAGCTGCTGGTCCCGTTCGCGCTCGGCCAGGCGATCGGGCTCGACGCGACGGGGCATTTCTCCTGGGTCGGCTTTCTGCTCGCGCTCGCGTTCACCGCGGCAGACGCGGTCTTCGTGGTCATGCTGAACGACTTCGGGGACCGCGAGGTCGACGCGATCAAGCGCCGGATGTTCCCGCAGACCAGCAAGAAGACGATCGTCGACGGTGTGCTGCCGGCCCTCACGTTGCTGATTGCAGGTGGCCTCGCCGGCCTCGCCGCGCTCGGGGTCGGCGCGGTCGCGTTCTTCGCGGATCGACCGCTCGCGCCGATCGCGATTCTGTTCGCGCTCGCGATCTTCGTCGCCTACACGCTGCCGCCGATCCGGCTCAACTATCGCGGCGGTGGCGAGCTGCTCGAGATGCTCGGCGTCGGCATCGTGCTCCCGTGGATCTCGGCCTATCTGCAGTCGGGACGAGCGTGGATGCCGGCGCTCGACGCGATCGCGGGCCTGGTGCTCGTCTCTCTCTCGAGCGCGATCGCGAGCGGTCTGTCCGACGAGCGCAGCGATCGCGAGGGCGGCAAGCGAACCGTCGTGACGATGCTCGGCAACACGCTCGCGCGGAAGCTGATGCTCGGCCTGCTCGCGCTCGCGCCGCTCGCGTGGATCCTGGCCGCGATGATCCCGAGCGGGACGCCCACGATGTTGCTCGTCATCGCCGCCGCCCTCCAAGCGTTCGCGTGGCCCAACCTCGCGCGCGCCTCCGAGCTCGCGGTCACCGACGCGTTCGATGCCCAGACGCGATTCAAGACCTTGCTGCAGCGCTCGATCCAGGAGAGCGTGGGCACGCTGACGCTGATGATGTTCCTCGCGCCGCTCATCGGTTTCTGATGCACGACTCGCTCGATCCTGCGCGCGCCGAGAGGACGCCGATCGCTTCGCTCTCTCGCTCGCCCGTGGTCGCGCAGGGCCTCGCTGAGATCGACGAGGCGATCCGTCGGAACTTCCCGGGCAACCTCTTCGCCGATCTCGATCTGCTCGCCGCGACGCTCGAGGCACGTCGCGCATCTGCCGGCGATGCTTCGGCGCACGCGACCGCGCGTCGGATCGCGACCGTGCACGCCCTCTTCGGTCGCGAGACCCCGCTCCGCTTCCGCTACACGCACGACTTCCTCTACGGGTTCGACTGGGCACGCTGGGTCGCGCGCGATCCGATCGCACGCGCATCGGTCGGTCCCTACGACGATGCGTTCCTCGCGTACTCCGAGCAGCGCGCCGCCGAGCTCTGCGCGTTGGTCGCATCGAACGACGCGAAGTACGGGCCGCTCGATGCGCACGAGCATCGCAATCCGTTCCCGTTTCGTCGCGACGACGAAGCCGAGCGCCTGCTGCTGCGCGCGCTCGCCGAGAGCGGCGCCATCCCGGTCCGTGCGTGGGATCCGAGCGCGGCACCCACCTGGGATCGGCCCTTCACGTCGATCCGCGAGGCGAAGGCACGCGAGCTCGGCCTTTCCTCGCCGGATTGAGTATCCTCGGGCACCCGATGGTCCGCCTCGCGACCGAGCGTGATGTCTACGCCAACCTGCTCCGCGACACGCGTGGGCTCCGGCGCGACCAGAGCAGTGCGCGCGATGGTTGGTTCGCATCGCTCCCGTGGGACAAGAAAGAGGACACGCTCTTCGAGCTGGAGATGCTGCTCAAGGGCATCGCCTGCTACGGCAACCAGCGGAACCATCCGGGCACGCCGCAGGGCAAGACCGCCGTCTCGCAGGACTTCCACGAGCACATGCGCGTGCTGCGCGACTCGAGCCATCGCGTCGTCGCGCTGACCAAGACGCTGCTCGGGGATCGCGAGCGCCAGTACACGTTCGCGCGCTATCTCGAGACCGTCGTCCCCGAAGACGCGGCCCGCGGCAAGCTCGTCCAGGAGCAGCTCGCGCAGGACACGCCCGAAGAGGCGCTCTTCGTGCTGCGCAACGCGTTCGGCAGCTTCGTGGATCTCGCGGAGGGATTGCTGCGCCTCGGACGCATCGGCAACCGCCTCTACTACGCGCATCACGGCATCGTCGTGCGCGAGGTCGGGCGCAACTCGTACTTCAACCCGCTGATGGCGCTCGAGTTCCGCCCCGAGCTCGATCGCATCCAGAGCGCCGAGGTGCTCGACGTGCTCGCGTCGGTGCGGACCGAGTCGGCGCATCGCGTCCTCGCGCTCGCGTTCCTCACGCTCTTCCGCTGCCTGCGCTACACGGAGCTCGTCGATCACTACGCGTCGGACTCGCTCGGGACGCGGCGCGCGTACGTGATCCTCGCCGTCCTGCGCAGCGACATCCGCGCGCTCGTGAAGTACCTCGCGCAGCGCGCCGCGGACTCGGTGGCCGACGGCTTCGAGCGCGATCTCCTGCTCGTTCCCGCGAACGAGATCGCGGCGCGTCATCGCGAGCTCGCGACCGAGGCACGCACGCTCGCATCGCTGCGCAGCTCGATGGAGGCCATCGCCGGCTCGCTGCGGCTCGAGGTGCGGCGGGTCTACGAGCACGAGCTCCCGTCGCCCGACCTCGCCGAGCCCGAGAAGGATCTCGGACCTTCGATGATCATGGGCATGGCGCAGATCCGCGCGTCGATCCACGCCGCGATCCACGCGCTCTGCCAGGAGGTTCGTCCGGGCGCGCCGCTCCCGGAGCTCTCGGCCGACATGGCCGCGCGCCGTGCGGCGAGCGATCGGCTGCGTCGCGAGATCTGGATGTTCCA
>CAYSCF010000241.1:0-10383 GCA_964429305.1 uncultured Sandaracinaceae bacterium
GATCGACGCTGGCCCGTGATCATCAGCTCAGTCGAGAGCAGGCAGCGCCGGACCCTCACCTAACCTCTCCCGCCCGAAGCGGGAGAGGTACAGAGCCCGTCGTCGCGCGCGGAGCTTGGCGCGGGGCGACGCGGCAGTCGGTCGCTGTCCGATCGTCGTGTGCGGCGCGCTACGAGAAACGGAAGCGCGGTGGGGTCCCCGCGCGCAGCGTGGGGCCGTGCGACTGCACTGATCTCTCGCGGCAGCGCCAGCATCGATCGATGGAAAAAGGAGTGGGGGTCCAGGGTGGAGAACCTTGGTTCTCCGCCTTGGGGCCCGCGCGGCCCGAGCGCTCCCGAAGGGCACTTCGAAAGAGGAAGCTCGAGATCGCCGCGCAGACGCACCCGCGAGAGAGCGAGAGGCGAGAGGCGAGGATTGACCGCCAAGGCCACAGTCAGCTACGACCGTCCCCGCAGATGGCTGCCGAAGTGGAATCGCTGCGGTTCTGGCCGGTCACGGACGTGGGGCGCGTCCGTGATCACAACGAGGACAACTTCCTCGTCAGCAAGAAGCTTCAGCTCTTCGTCGTCTGCGACGGCATGGGCGGACATGCGGCCGGTGAGGTCGCTTCCTCGATCGCCGCCAAGACCGTGCAGGAAGTCATCTCGCAGCAGCGCGAGATGCTCACCCAGTTCGAGCAGGGCGTCGGCGGCGCATCGCGCACCGACATCCTCCGCTTGATGGAGCAGGCCGTTCAGCAGGCGTGCAACGCCGTCTTCCAGGAAGGCCAGCGCGACGAGACCAAGCGCGGCATGGGCACCACGCTCGATGCGCTGCTCATCCTCGGCGAGCGCGGCTTCATCGGCCACGTCGGCGACTCGCGCGTCTATCTCTACCGTCAGGGCTCGGTCCACCAGCTCACGGAAGACCACTCGCTCATCAACGAGCTGCTGCGCCGCGGGCGCCTCTCGCGCGAGCAGATCGACTCGCTCCAGCACAAGAACGCCGTCACACGCGCCGTCGGCGTGTACGAGTCGGTCGAGGTCGACACGATCGACTTCGACGTGCTGCGGGGAGACCGCTTCCTGCTCTGTACCGATGGCCTGCACGGCTACTTCGAGGCGGCCGAGCTCGGACGCTTGTTCGGCGAGACGCCCGAAGACGAGCTCTCGCAGAAGCTGATCGACCTCAGCAACGAGCGCGGCGGCAAAGACAACATCACCTCGATCATCATCAAGGTGCCCGATGCCGAGGCCGGCATCGATCGCCTGGCGCGCGAGGTGAACCTGAAGATGGAGGTGCTGCACAAGATGCCGCTCTTCCGTCACCTCACCTACCAAGAGCTCGTGCGGGTCATGAACCTCACGAAGGTCAAGCAGTACAACGTCGACGAGGAAGTCGTCGCCGAGGGCGCGGACGGGGACGAGCTCTTCATCGTGCTCACCGGCAAGGTCCGCGTGGAGTCGGCCAAGACGAAGATCGCCGAGCTCGGGCCGGGCGAGCACTTCGGCGAGATGGCGCTCGTCGACAAGGCGCCGCGCAGCGCGGACATCATCGCTTCGGAGCCGAGCTCGCTGCTCTCGATCAAGCGGCGCGACTTCTTCGACATCATCCGCAAGGACCACCCGATCGCCGTGAAGCTCTTGTGGAGCTTCCTGGGCGTGCTGACCGAGCGCCTGCGCAACACGTCGCGCGAGCTCGGCGCGGCGCGCGACAAGAAGGGCGGCCCCACCGCCCTCAGCGAGGCCGAGTCGCTGCTCGACGCGCTCGTCAGCAACACCGACGAAGAGAACTGAGCGGACATGGGACGAGCTTCGATCGTCCTCGCGCTGTGTCTGATGGGATGCGGCGACGATCCGCCGCCGCCCACGCACACGACCTCGCACTCGCACTCCGCCGATCCTTCGGGCAGCCCGCATCCGACGGTCGTCACCGAGGTGACCGACGTCGCGCCGGCCACGCTCGTGCGATCGACGGGATCGCTCCGCGTCGACAGCGCACCGATCGCCGATGGCGCTCCGCTCGAGACCGGACAGCGGCTCGTGCTGGAAGCGGGCGCCGAGGCGGTGATCGAGATGACCGACGGCGATCGCATCACGCTCTTCGGGCCGGTCACGGCGCGGATGGGCGAAGAAGCGACCTCCGCGATCGAGATCGTGCGCGGCGCGGCGCACGTGCGACTGCCTCCGGGCCCGGCCGGCCCCCGCCCGCCGCTCCGACTCGCGACGCCGGAGAGCACGATCGAGCTCATCGGACCGGGCGAGGTGCTCGTCGTCGCCGATCCCTCCGGCGTCACGTGGAACGTCGCGCTGGCGGGGATCTCGCGCGTCGAGAACGGCGATGCCGACGCGCACCACCATGCGCGCGTCACCGAGATCGTCAGCGGGCACGCGGTGCTCGTGGGAGACGAGCCGAGCGAAGTGACGGAATCGCCCAATCGTCTGGAGGAAGCACGCGCGGCCGCGCAGGTGCTGTTCGCGACGACGACGCCGCTCGAGCCGGCGCGCCTCGCTGATCGCGTGTCGCATGCGGCGACGGATCTCGATACCGCGCTCGGCTGGCTGGAGGCAGAAGCGCGACACGGGCGCGATCTCACGGACGAGCACCGCGCGGCCGTGGCATCGGGCAACAGCGACGAAGCGATGCGCCTGCAATCGTCGCTCGTCGGCCACGCCCAGGAGCTGCACGCGCTGCGCGATACGGCCCGTCTGCGCTGGGAGCGGGTATCGGCGTTGGTGCTCGCGCAGGGCGTCACCGCGGGTCAGACGGATCCGCTGGCTGCCCGGCGGGATCGGGCCGCCTCGCTGCTGGGGCTGGAATGACTCCTGGCTCGATGCGAGCGGTTCTATCTTTCGTGTGACCCCGCTATAGTCCGGCCTCCGGATCGACCGGTTCGATGACGAGCACGCCCCCGCGAAGTGATTCAGGATCCAGCGCCGGCACCTCTCGCGAGGGCATTGGGCCCTCCGACAAAGGCGCGTCGGTAGTGAGCGCCGCGCCCGCAGCGCCGGCCGAAGGCAGCGTTCCGGACGGATCGCGCGTCGATGCGGCCAAGGTCGCGGCGTTGCGCGCCGAGATGGAGGCGAGCGGCGGCGATCGCTCGCGCCAGGCGATGCTCGCCTACGAGCTCGGTCGCACCATCGAGGACGGTGGCGGCGGAGAGGCCGCGGCGGTCCGCGAGTATCTCGGTGCGTACAACCTCGACCCGTCGTTCCGCCCGCCGCTCTTCGAGCTCGTGCGGATGTTCGAGCGGCGGCGCTCCTTCAAGAACCTGGCGCGCCTCTACGAGGCCGAGCTCAAGAGCGCGACGACGCCCTCCGAGAAGAGCTCGGCTCTGATCGATCGCGCGAGCTTGTTCGAGGATCACCTGGCGCAGCGGGATGCCGCGGGCCCGCTCTTCGAGCAAGCAGCGAACGAAGATCCCGAGGGCGTGACGGCGCTCTTGATGCTCGAGCGTCGTGCGCGGACCGCGGGCGACGGCACGGCGGCGACGACGGCGCTCGCGGGCCTCGCCACGCGGACGCAGACGGCCTCGCTCAAGACGATCCTGACGATCGAGCTCGCGCGGGAAAAAGAGCGCAACGACGACGTCGAGGGCGCGATCGATGCGCTGCGCGACGCGATCCGGATCGACGGCGACGAGCGGCTGCGCGCGCTGCGGGCGCTCGAAGAGATCGCACGCAAGCACGCCCGCGCGCCGGAGCTCGTGGCCGCGCTCGAGGCACGCGCACAGCTCGACGCCGATCCGGCCTCGCCCGATCTCGAGGAGGCCATCTCGGCATTCCTCGAGGCGGCGCGGGTTCGCCTCGAACGCCTCGGCGACGCCGAAGGGGCGCGTGCGACGATCGAGCGCGCGCTCGCGCTCGAGTCCGCCACCGACGAGCCCGCGCTGCGCCGCGCGCACATGCTCGCCGCGGAGTCGTCGTCGGATCTCGCAGCGAGCGCATCCGATGCGGCGGCGCTGCAGGCACTGGTCGGCCACGAGCAGCCGATCGCAGCGTTCCTACTGCGCGAAGCGGAGGCCGCTCAAGCGAGCGGTGACGTGAGTGCGGCGCGCAGCGCGCTCGATCGTGCCCTCGCGGCGGAGCCTCGGTCGGCGGTGCTGCGCGCGATGCACGACGACCTCTCGCTCGCGCTCGGCGAGATCGATCCGGTCATCGCGCGCCTGGAGGCCGATGCCGCGGGCGCCGAGCCGGATGCGAAGTCCGCGCTCCTCGCGCGCGCGGGCTCGTTCGCAGCTGGCGTCGCGGGCGATGCGCCCCGAGCCGCTGCGCTCTACGTGCGGGCTGCCGAGGGCGCCCCGGATCCGGCGGCGATCTATCGCGAGATGCTCGCCGTCGGGCTCACGCTCGGCCATGGCGCGACGACGGACGATGCGATCACGCGCTTGCTCGCGGTCAGCGACGACGCAGAAGAGCGCGCCGCCCTGCATCACGCGCACTACGCGTCGATCGTAGGGACGGCCAGCGCGGAGGACACCAAGAAGGCGCTCGACGTCGCGGCGGCCGATGGCGCGGCGTGGGCGATCACCGCGCTGCGTCTGCACGCGGCGGCCGAGGGCGATCACGGTCGGCTCGCACACGCGCACATGCTCCTGTCCGAGCGCACGTCGGACGCGGACACGTCGGCGGCGCATCTCGTGGCTGCGGCGCGCGCGTATGCCCGCGAGGATCGCCACGACGAGGCGACGGCCGCGCTGAAGAAGGCGCTCGAGAAGGCGCCCGGTCACCGCTACGCGATCGCGCTGCTCGAAGAGATCTACCGCCGCAAGGGCGACGCCGACGCCGTCGTCCGCATCCTGCGCGAGGCGGCCGAAGCGGATCAGACCGGTCGCGCGCGCGAGGCGCAGCTGCTCGTCGCGGGCGCGGCGGCCGAAGGTGCGGGCGATCTCGCGCTCGCCGCGCGGACGTACGAAGCGGCGCTCGAGCGTGACGCCAAGGCGCTCGCGCCGCTGCTCGCGCTGCGCGCGCTCTCCGAGAAGCGCGGCGATGCAGCCGCCGAGGTCAAGACGCTCAGCGCTCTGGCCGAGCACGAGCTCTCCTCGGGAAGCGCGGGCCGCTTCAGTCTGGAGCTCGGCGAGCATCATCAGAAGACCAAGGCGAGCTTCGCGCTCGCGACGGCGCCGCTGCGCGCGGCGCTGGATACGAAGGAGACGCGGGCCGCGGCGGCGCTCGATCTCGCGCTCATGCCGCAGGCCGGCGACGGCGCTGCGCGCATCGAGTCGCTGCAGACGCTGCTCGCGATCTCGATGGGCGAGACGCGCACCGCGATCGGGCGCGAGCTGGTGGGTGAAGCGATCGCTGCGCGCGACGGCGCGCTCGCGCAGCGTGTATCGGCGCTGCTCGAGCCCGAAGGCAGCGAGACCGTCGATCCGATGGCGCGTCTGTCTGCCGTGCGCATGACGGCCGGCGACGTGGGCAAGCTCGCGGAGCGCGCGCGCGCGATCGAGTCGCTCGCCGCGGCGTTCGACGGCGAGGCGGCGGCCGAGCTGCTCCTTCACGCGAGCCGCGTCGAGCTGCTCGCCGACAACGCCGACAGCGATGCGGTCCTGCGCGCCGCCGACATCGCCGATCGCGCGCCGGGATCGCTCGTCGCGGCACTGGCCGCCGTCGAGGCGCTCGGAGACGAAGACGACGTCGGCGAGCGTGCGAGCGCGCTCGCACTCTGGGCGCCGCACACGAGCGGTGCGGTCCAGTCGTCCATCCAAGCGGGCGCGGCGTGCCTGCTCGTGCTCGCGGGCCGCAGCGAAGAAGCGCTGCCGATCCTGCAGACGATCTTCGAGCGCGAGCCGACCGATCTCGCGTCGGCCGAGATGCTGCGCGTCGCGGCGCGCGACGAGCAGTCGTGGCCCGACATCGTGCGCGCGTGTGATCGCCTCGCGGCGGCGACCGAAGGCGAGCTGCGCGCGCAGCTGCTGGAAGAAGCGTCCGCCGTGCTGATGGATCATCTCGAGCAGGACGAGCAGGCCGAGACGCGGCTGCGTGCTGCGATCGCGCTCGATCCTTCGCGGCCGATCGCGTACGCGCGGCTGCACGACGTGCTCGCCGATCGCGGCGACGAGGCCGGGCTGCTCGCGCTGCTCGGCGCGCGCATCGAGGTCACCGACGATCCGACCGATCTCGCACCTCTCTTCTACGAGCAAGCGCGCCTGCATCGCTCGCTCGGCGATCACGACGGGGCGTTCGCGTCGCTCGAGAACCTGCTCTTGCTCGAGAGCGAGCATCTCGGTGGCCTCGCGCTGCTCGTCGAGCTGCACGTCCAGAGCGAGCAGTTCGCCGAGGCGGTCGAGGCGCTGCGCCAGATCGCGACGGCCGAGAACGTCCCCGCGAGCCAGCGACGCATCGCGCGACTCGGTGCGGCGGACTTCCTCGACAAGAAGCTCGACGACGTCCGCGGCGCGCTCGGCGAGCTGCGGCAGATCGAAGAGCTCGGCCTCGCCGATCGTGCGCTCTACGAGCGCGTGGCGACGCTGGCGGAGCGCATGGGCGATCTCGATCGTGCGTCCGACGCGCTCGAGCGCGGCGCCGAGGTGGAGCGCGACCCGCTGAAGAAGGCCAGCGTAGAGCGGCGTCTCGCAAAGCTCGAGATGGAGCTCCGCGGCCGTCGCGAGCACGCGCTCGCCGCGTATCGCCGCGCGATCCGCGCGCAGCCGACCGATCTCGAGAGCCTGCGCGCCGCGAGCGCGCTCATCTCGGAGGCGAGCGAGCGCAAGCTTCTCACCGAGTCGCCCGAGGCCGCGTTCCGTGCGCAGCTCGAGAAGGATCCGCTCGACGTGACGGCGCTGCGCGCACTGCGCTCGGTGAGCGAAGCGCGTGGCGATCGCCCGCTGGGAAGCGCAGTCTTGCGCGTGCTGGTCGCATCGGGGCTCGCCACGGCCGACGAGGTGTCGTCGATCGACGACGCCGAGAACGCCCGCATGCCCTTGGCGTTGCCGTCGCTCGGCGACGCGCGCTTCGCCTCGCTGCAGCCCGATCCGATCGCGCCCGCTTCGGTCGGCGCGGTCGGCGAGATCGTCACGGCCACGCTCGAGACGCTGGTCGAGGCCGACCGGCTCGAGCCGAGCACCTTCGGTCTCGGCCGCAACGACCTCGGCAAGCCGGGCACGCCCGTCGTCGACGAAGTGCTCGCGATCGCCGCCAAGCTCGGCGCGCCGGCGGGTGACGTGTGGATCGGCGGCCGCGATCCGAACCTCCTCACCGTGATCCCCGCGTACAAGGGCAAGCCGGCCTGGATCGTCGGATCGAGCGCCGCGTCGATTCCGCCGGCCGATCGTCGGTATCGGATCGGCGTGCTCGCGGCCGGTCTGCGGCTCGGCGTCGGGCCGCTCGCGCTCCGTGCGCTCAGCGGCGGAAGCGACGAGGTCGCGACGCAGCTCTTCGCGACGTGCGTCGCCGCGGGCGCGCCGCTCGCGGCCGGGGAAGGGCGCGCCGGCATGGCGGACGCGGCGCGCCTGCTCGGCAAGGTGATCGGTCGCCGTGCTCGGCGTGCGATCACCGAAGCGGTTCCGCGCGTCGGCGATGGCGGACGGCCGCTGCTGGCTTGGGCGCGCGCGCTGACGATCACGCTCGCTCGCGCGGGGATGATCGCGTCCGGCGATCCTGCGCAGGCGATGATGACGGTGCAGTTCGAGCGTGGGGCGACCGGTGCGCTCGATGCGCGCGGCGTTGCGAGATTCTGGGTAGCGAGCTCGACGTTGGCGCTGCGGCGCGAGCTCGGGCTGGCGGCGAGCTGAACGTGAGCGACGAAACCGAAAAGAAGGAAGGCGACTTCGAGCTCGACTGGGACGACGCGCTCGACGACTGGGAGCGTGACGTCGAGAGCGGCGCCGTTTCGAAGTCGGGGCCGATGCCGCAGAGCGGGCCAGGGACGGCGCCGAAGCCTCCGCCCGCTCCTGCGCGCGCGCTCTATCAGCCGCCCGATGCGGCCGAGATCGCGAAGATGCGCGGAGGCGGGCGCCCTCCGCCGGCGCCGCCAGCGCCACCGCCGGCTCGGGTCGCGACACCGACTGCTCCGCCGCCGGAGAGCCACGATCCCTTCGAGCTGGACGACGACGACGTCGGCGCGACGCGGGTCGCGAACATCCCGCGTGATCTCATCGACAAGATCGTAGCCGGGACCGCGCACAGCTCGCCGACGACGCCGCCGACGCGGCCGATCAACGAGCCGAAGGCAGCACCGGAGAAGCCCGAGACGATCATCAGTGCGGTCGATCTCGACCTCGATGGCCTTCTCGATGGCCTCGACACCGACACGCAGCACTATCCGGCCGAGGTTCCGCGCGTCGTGCGCGCCGTGCGTTCGTCGGCGCCGCCCGCCGCGCCGACGCCTGCTGCCGCGAAGGCGACGCCGGTTCCGTCCGCCGGTCCCCAAGCTCCTGCGCTCCCGATGTCGCCGAAGTCCGATCCGTCGGGCCGAAACCTCGCGACGGAGCTCGCGCGGGCCGTCGCTCGTGCGCAGCCCAAGGTGCCGCCGCCCGGCGCGCGTCCCATGCCGGCGATTCCGCGCCCGCCGGGGAGCCCGCTCGTCTCGCCGCCGAAGCCAGCGGTTCCCTCGCCCGGCAAGGGTCTCGGCATTCCGAAGCCCGGGGACATCGGCAAGCCCGCCGAGGCCGCCAAGTCGGCGGACGTTCCGAAGCCTGCCGAAGCACCGAAGCCCGTCGCCGTCGCGAAGCCTTCGGCGCCCGCAGCAGACGACGAAGACATCGACGACTTGCTGTCGGGGCTCGACATCCCGAGCGTCCCGCCCGCTGCTGCACCGCCGGCGGCCGCACCGACGCCGGCCCCACCGACGCCGGCCGCACCGACGCCGGCCGCACCGCTTCCCGCGGAACAGGTTGCCGAGTCCGAGACCGAGGACGCGTTCTTCGCCGCGGCCGAGCCGAAGATCGTCTCGCCCCTGCGCTCGATCGAGGACGACCTCGGGGATCTCGCGCTCGACGAGCTCGCGCTCGCCCCCGTGGAGGCCGCAGCACCGGCTGCCCCCACCGTCCACTCGGCGCCCACGCCCGTCCCGACGGTGGCGCCCACGCCCGTCCCGCCCGCGCCGGAAGAAGACGACGGACCGGTGTCCGTCGTCGAAGCGCCAGACGACGCCGATACGATCTCCTTCGTCGACGAGGACGAGCCGGGCGACGCCGCGCCGGTCGCGGCTGCTCCGCCGAGCGAGGCGCTCGAGAATGAGGCGCCGGTCGCGGCGCCGGTGTCGGAAGCCGCGAAGCCGGAGCCCTCGAAGGTCGACACCGATCGCGGCGCCCAAGCGGCGCGTCGCAGCGTTCGCTCGCGCAAGCCGCGCGTAGAGCACTTCCCGCTCGTCGGTCAGGACGACGATGCCCGCCGTGCGCAGCTCGATCTGCTCGGTCGCCTCGCGGAGCGCGCGAAGGGCACCATGGCTGCACGCGCGTTCGCGACCGCCGCCGAGATCGCCACCGTCATGGGCGACGCGGCGGCGGCGGCTCGCTATCGCGATCGCGCGCGTGCCGCCGATCCCGCCGACGTCCTCGTCCTGCGCAGCGGTCGTCGTGCGTCGCAGACGCGGGCGGCGTGGGACGAGGTTCGTCAGAGCCTGCGCGCCGAGGCCGAGCTCGCGGGCGCCAATCGCGCGCTCACGCTCGCGATGCTCTCCGAGGTGGAGCTGGGACCGCTCGGCGACGGCAGGGCGGCGCAGAGCAGCGCCACCAGCGCGCTCGGAGACGGGGCATCGATCAGCGCCGCGCTGGCTGCGCACGACGCGAGCGAAGGTGCGCCATCGCAAGCGGTGTACGCCGCGCTGGCCGCAGGCGCGGGCGACGGGTCCGCGAAGGATGCGTTCACGCGCGCTGCGGCCCGCGCCGCCGAGCGCGCCGGCAAGCCCGTCGACGTCGCGGGAGACGATCTGGAAGCGATCCTCGTGCGCGCGCGCGTCGCGTTCGCGAACGAGCAAGCCGTTCCGCTCGCCGATGCGCTCTCGGCCGCCGCCGAGCGGCTCGCGCCGCCCGAGCTCGCCGATGCAGCGCGACGTCGCGCGGCCCTCGCGCACGCGAGCACAGGAGACTTCGGTCGCTCGCTCGCACGTCTCGGGAGCCTCGAAGGCGCCAGCCTCCCGACGTTGCGCGCCGCCGCACGCTTCGCCGCTCGCGTAGGGGATCACGAGCGTGAAGTGTCCGCGCTGCGCGCGTGGGCTGCGGCGACGAGCGGAAGCGATCGCGCCGGCGCGCTCGCGCGCATCGCCGACATCGCGATCGATGCGGGAGACCTCGATCAGGCCGAGGCCGCGCTCCGCGATGCGTCGCTCGCCGATGCTTCCCTCGGCACGCTGCGCATCGTGCGCGATCGCATCATCCGCAAAGACCCGGCGCGCGCCGGGCGCTCCGGCACGTCCGAGGGCGCGCTCGCGCTCGCGGCCGAGGTCGCGATCGACGTCGACGAC
>CAYSCF010000242.1:0-10371 GCA_964429305.1 uncultured Sandaracinaceae bacterium
GCTCGGCGCGCTGATCGTCTTCCACAAGTGCGCCGCCCACACGGGATCGTCCCAGCGCTCGTGATCCTTCGTCGCGAGATGCTTCATTCCGTCGAGCGACGTGAACGCCGCACGCTCCCACTCGCCGAGCGCATCCCACCAGTCGGCGCTCGTCTCCGTGTCGTGCGTCCCCGTCGTCGCCAGCGAGAGCTCGGGGTACGTGCGCGGCTCGCGGTAGCGACCCTGCTCCTGCTCCCAGCGCAACACGCGATGGCCGGGGATCGCGAGCTTCTCGAGCGAGAGCCGCACCCAGTCGGGGATGACGCCGAGATCTTCGGCGATGACCTCGGTGCCGCTCGCGCCGAGCGCCTTCAGCACCGCCTCGCCCTGCGCCTGCTGGTCCGGCTGCTTCTCCGGATCGAAGTACGGCTTCTTCGTCTTGTCGCGCGGACGTAGGTACGTGCGGTAGAGGCCCACGACGTGATCGATGCGGATCGCGTCGTAGAGCTTCGCGGTGTGTGCGCCGCGCTCGTGGAAGAGCGCGTAGCCCTGGGCCGACAGCCGGTCCCAGCGATACGGCGGCAGGCCCCACTCCTGTCCCTCGGCGCTGAACGCGTCGGGCGGGGCGCCCACCGTCGCGTCCGTGCGATAGCGATCCTGGTGCGCCCAGACGTCGGCCGCGTCGTCGGCGACGAGAAAAGGCTCGTCTCCGATCAGCCCGACACCGAGCGCGTTCGTCGCCGCACGTGCGGCCTCGAGCTGACGGAACGCGAGCCACTGCATGTACGTGCGGAAACGGATCTCGCGAACGTGCTCGGTGCGCGCCGCGGCGAGCGCGCTCGGCTCTGCATCGCGAAGCGGCGCGGGCCAGTCGCGCCAGCTGCCGTGGCGATGCGCCTTGAGCGTGCGGAAGAGAGCGTACGCCGGCAGCCAGTGCGCGTGCTCCGCCTCGAAGCGCGCGAGGTCGCGCGCACGCTCGGCCGTGGGCGCCGACTCGAACGTGTCGAAGCAACGCGCCAGCACCCCGAGCTTCAGCCGACGGACCTTGTCGTGCGAGACGCGGGGCGCGCCCTCGACGTCCTCGAGCAGCGCGGTCTCTTGCGGCGTGAGCGAGGCGCGCCCGGCGAAGTCCGGCACCGCGTCGATCGCGACGTAGAGCGGATCGAGCGCGAAGAACGAGCACGATGCGTACGGGCTGTCCTGTCCGGGCGAAGGCTCGAGCAAGGGCAGCGTGAGCACGCACGAGAACCCGGCGCGCGAAGCCCACGCAGCGAAGCGCGGCAGGTCGGGATACTCGCCGACACCCCATCCTCCTCCGCTCCGCAACGAGAAGAGAGGAACCATCACGCCCGCGCGAGGCCGATCGAGGATCAACATGGCGCGCCGATCGTGGACGAGCCGTCCGCGCGAGACAACTCCTCTCGCGCGAGCGCGTGATCCGGTGCATCGGATCCGAGCCGCGCGAGCGCTGGCGGCGGTATCCTCCCAGGCGTCGATGAGCCCACCGGACGATCTGCGGCGCGAGGCACCCGCTCTCGGGCTCGGGCTGCGTGCGCAGATCACGATGGCGCTCGTGCTCGGGCTCGGGCTCTTCGTCGCGCTCACCGCGTTCAGCGCCGATCGGCTCGCGACGCGCGCGCTCGAGCGCGAGCGCGAGCATCTCGCGAGCGTGGTGGCATCCGACGTCGCACGCACGCTCGGTCGAACCTCGGCGCCTCCGATGTTGCTCGATCGCGCCGAGGCAGACTTCGTGGGGCACGGCGGCGTGGTCGGCTTCGAGATCGTGGAGGACGGACGCATCGTCGACACGCGTGGCATCGCGGGCGTCGGCGTCCGCGGCGCGAGCGCCGTGCCCGGCGGCGAGATCCGCGTCTGGGTGCAGAGCCCGAGCGAGGACGCGGGCCACACGCTCGTCGCGCTCCTCTCTCTCTACGCGAGCGTCGCGGCGATCGCGATCCTCTTCCTCTCCTACGTGTTGCTCACGCGGTTGATCGTGCGTCCGGTCGAGGCGCTCACACGCGCATCCGAGCGTCTCGCGGCAGGCAAGCTCGATACGCGTGCGCCCATCGGTGGCGCGGCCGAGGTCGCGCGTCTCTCGGTCGCGTTCAACGCGATGAGTGACGACCTGCGGCGAGAGCGCGCCGCGCTGGACGCTCGCGTGGCCGAGCTCGAGAAGATCACGCGTGATCTGCGAGCTGCCCAGAGCTCGCTCGTCCGCAGCGAGAAGCTCGCGTCGGTCGGACGCCTCTCGGCCGGCATCGCGCACGAGATCGGCAACCCGCTCACTTCGATCCTCGGGCTCGTGGAGCTCGTGCAGGGCGGCGGTCTCGAGCCGAGCGAGCAGGCCGAGTTCCTGAGGCGCATCCAGGCGGAGACCGAGCGCATCCACCGCATCATCCGCGACCTGCTCGACTTCGCACGCGCGCGTCCGGAGCCGACCGAAGACGAGACGGCGCGGACCGACCTCGCGATCGTGATCGACCGCGCCGTGACCTTGGTCGCGCCTCAGAAAGATCTGCGACGCATCGTGATCGAGCGGCGCGTGGGCGCGGATCTGCCGAGCGTGCGCGGCAGCGAGGATCGCTGGACGCAGATCCTGCTCAACCTGCTCCTGAACGCCGCCGACGCGATCGAAGGGGAGGGCACGATCTCGATCGCTCTCGACGTCGACGAGACCGATCCGGGCAAGCTCGTGCTCTCCGTCAGCGACACGGGGCCCGGCATCGCGCCCGAGGTGCGCGACCGTCTCTTCGAGCCTTTCGTCACGACCAAGCCGCCGGGAAGCGGGACGGGTCTCGGCCTCGCCGTGTGCCTCTCGTTGGTCGAGGGCTTCGGCGGCAGGATGATCGCCGACGACGCGCCCGGCGGCGGCGCTCGCTTCACGATCCACGCGCGCGCGACGGGCCCGTCGTGACGCGCGTCGGCGTCTGCGAGCGATGCGTCGGCGAGTCGGTGTCCGTGGTCGTGCGCGGCATCGACCAGGGCTCGCGATCGAGCAAGCGATCGGCGCGCGTGCGGTAGCGCGTATCCAGCGTGCCCGCGAACGCCGACTCGAAAGCCTTCTTCAGCTCGGAAGCGGTCGCGAAGCGATCCTCGGGGCGCGCCGCGAGCGAGAGACGCAAGCAACGCTCGAGGTCGCGCGAGAGCGTCACCCAGAGACGCGGATCCGGAGGGCCCGCGCTGCGCGCCGCCGTGGCGATGACGACGCCGTCGTCGCCGACGAACGCCGGTCGACCCGCGAGCGCGCGGTACGCGACGAGCCCGAGCGCATAGAGATCGGCACGCGCGTCCGTCCGCTCGCCCAATGCTTGCTCCGGCGCCATGTACGAAGGCGTCCCTGCGACGAGCCCGGCACCCGCGCTCACGAGGTCGTGCACCTGCGCGACGCCGAAGTCGACGATCTTCCAGCGCGCTCCGTCGCGGTTCGTCGTGAGCATCACGTTGTGCGGCTTGAGATCGCGATGGATGATCCCCGCTGCGTGCACGGCGCGCAGGCCGTCGGCGACGTCGCGGACGAGCGCGCGCACTTCGTCTTCCGAGAGGTGATGGCGAGCGCGCAGGATCGTCGCGAGCGTCGCGCCGTCGATGAGCTCCATCACGAGGTACGGAAGCTCCGCGTCCGCGGCGCTCACCGACAACACCTTCGCGACGAACGGGCTGTCCACGCGCGAGAGCACGGCGGCCTCCTCCTCGAAGAGCGTGAGCGAGAGCGGCTCCGACGCACGATCGCGCCGCAGCACCTTCACCGCCACGCGCTCGCCGCCGGGCGCCACGGGCGCGGCCTCGTACACCTCGCCCATGCCGCCGCTCGCCAGCAGCTTCTCGAGCCGATAGCCGCCCATCACTTCGCCCACGAAGAGCGCCTCGTGCGACGCCAGCGCCCGCGTCACGTCGGCCGTCGCGGCGCGCAACTGAGCTTCGCGCCGGGCCGTTTCCCGTGAGGCCGTACGCGCGTCGGCGACGACCGCGCGGTAGCGGCGATCGATGCCGTGCCCGAGCGCGAAAGCCGAGACGTAGAGCAGCTGCACGAGCGCGTGCATCGCGTACGGCTCGAGCGGCGGCGCCCCGGGCAGCAACGTCGGCGCGTTGCCTGCGTCGGCAACGGCGTGCGTGACGATCAGCACGAAGAGCACGAGATGCGCGAGCACACATGCCACGATCGTCCCGTACGTCCGCAGCCAGCGATCGAGCGTGCTCGTGGCTTGCTCGCTGCTGTCGAACGCGCTGCCGAAGAAGAGCACGCACGCGACGATGCACGCGAAGCCGGAGTGGAGGCCGACGGCGTAGGCCGGCAGCGCGGAGAGCGCGCCGATCGCGGTCCACGCCCACGGCCGCACGCGCTCGTTCGCGCGCGCATACGACGCGAGCAGCGCGGTCATCAGGATCCCGATGCAGCCGACCGTGACCGGAACGGCGCCGGGCCCGACGTACGCGAGCAACGCGGCCCCGACGATGCCCATCGCGAGCAGCAGCGCCTGCACGGCGCGCGTGCGCGAGCGATAGGCCTCGCGCCACGCGTCGCTCGTGTCCACGGGCGAAGGCAGTGGCGCTTCGATCGGCGCGCGCGGGCGCGGAATCTCGCTCGGCGCCGGCGTGACGACCGGCGGCGTCGACGCGGAGGAGGTCGTCATCGCCGGCGGCGCGCTCGTGCGCACGTCGGTGTCGTCCTCCGCGCGCGTCGGCGGCGGCGGTGTCGAGGCGCGAACGATCGGTTGCTTGCCGCTCTGGCGGCTCGCGGCGACGGCGCGTCGATACTCGGCGCGTGCCTCCTCGAGCAGCGCCGCGCGGAGCGACGTCGCGAGCATCGACGCCTCGATGGTCGCGGCGACGGTCGCGTAGCGCCGCTGCAGCGCGCGGCCCGAGAGGTACGCAGCGAGGTACATCGCCTGGATCGCGAGGTGTCCGGCGGCGTGGTGCCACGCGGGATGACCCGGCAGCAGCAGCGGCACGAGCGATCGATCCGCCATCGCGTCCGTCAACACGAGCACGACCGGCACGGCTTGGCCGATCGCGAGCGCCACGTACACGACCGTGCCGATACGGCCGCGTGAGCCCGGCTCCGACAGGACGCCGGTGAAGAGCAGGACCAGCACGACGAAAGCCGCGAACGGACCGTTCGGCCCCCAGAATGCCGCCGAGAACGCCGCGAGCAGGCTGACGCTCCCGAGCAATGCGCCGCGCATCACGATCGCCGGGAGTGTCTGCGGCAATCGCATCGACGCGGCCGCGAGCCAGAGCAGCACGCTCTGCGCGATCAACGATCCGATCGCCGGCCACGGCTGCGTCGGCGGCCGCGCGAGCACCAGGACGAGCCCCGTCGCCGCGAGCGTCCCGAGCCCGAGCGCTGCGTACGCTCTCGCGCGCGAGACGATCTTCTCCGGCTCGGAAGACAGCGAGACTGGCTCCGAGCTCTCCATCGCTTCGGCAGCTTACCTGCTCTCGCACCCGCACTCGCAAACGCGAGTCGCGGGCGAGGCGCGTCAACGTCCCGTCATCGCTACGGGCCACGCTTTGACGCGGTAGCCATGGCAGTGGGACATGACGCGCAAAAGCTGCGTGGCGCTGTCCTCCCGGACGCGAACGCTGCGTCCCGATCGAGCAAATCAGCGTTGCGCGAAGGAGACGAGACTCCGCGCGTCTCGCATCGTCGTTGGCGCGGCGGGTGCAATGTCGACCTCGGAAATCCCGGGGAGGAATCAGATGACCGAGCACACACCCACCATTCTCTTGGTCGACGACGAGCCGGCGCTCTTGCGCGCGCTATCACGCGCGCTGCGCGCAGGGGGGTTCAATCCCGTCCCGGTGGGTGACGCCGACCGCGCGACCGAGCTTCTCGATCTCATGCCGGTCGATGCGGTGATCACCGATCTCACGCTGCGAACCAAGAGCGGCGATTGCTTCGCGACGGCGGCGACGCGCTCGCATCGCAACCTGCCCGTGCTCGTGCTGACCGGGCAGAACGATCTGACGGCCATCACGACGATGCTGGACGGCGTGATCCCGCGCGCGGTCCTGCCCAAGCCGTATCCGAGCTCCCAGCTCGTCTCCACGCTCTCGGACATCCTGCGTGTCGTCGCTCGGCAAGACGACGACGACGTGCAGCTCACGCGCGAGCTCGCCCAGAGCATGGCGCACGCGCTCGCGCTCCGTGACGTCGAGACCGAAGCCCACGCGCGCCGCGTCGCGCTCTGGTCACGCCAGCTGGCGGTCGTGCTCGGTCTGAGCGAGCCGGACGTGTTCTGGGTCGAGATAGGGGCATTCCTCCACGACGTCGGCAAGATCGGCGTCCCCGATGCGATCCTCAAGAAGCCCGGCGCGCTCGACGACGAAGAGTGGAAGATCATGCGCGAGCACAGCCGGCTCGGCGCGCAGCTGATCGATCCGATCCGGCGGCTGCACCGCGCACGCGACATCGTCCTACACCACCACGAGAGCTGGTGCGGCCGTGGCTATCCTTTCGGCCTCGCGGGGGAAGCCATCCCGCTCGGCGCGCGCATCTTCTCACCCGTCGATGCGTACGACGCGATGACGTCGGACCGTCCGTACCGCGTGGGCATGAGCCACGACGAGGCGATGTCGCGCCTGCGGCAGGGCGCCGGATCACAGTTCGATCCACACGTCGTCGAGGCCCTCCTCGGGATCGACGGGCGCGAGTGGCAATCCGTCCGCAGAGCCGTCGATGGTGTCCCGGCGCTCACGCGCGTCGTCCCGTCACCGGAGGCACGGACGTGACCGGCTCGGTGTCCGGTCGCCTCATCGACGGTCGCTATCGCGTGGGACGCGAGATCGCCCGCGGCGGCATGGCGATCGTGTACGAAGCCGAGCACGTACCTCTGAACCGACGTGTGGCGCTCAAGATGATGGCGCCGGAGATCGCCCTGCTGCCCGTCGCGCGTGCGCGCCTGCTGCTCGAGGCCCAGGCGCTCGAGGTCTGCCGAGGGCCGCACGTGGTGCGCGTCCTCGACACGGGCATCGACCGCAACGCGCCGTTCCTCGTGCTCGAGATGCTCGACGGCAAGTCGCTCGATGCCGTGATCGCCGCGCGAGGTCGACTCTCGGTCCACACGACCGTCTCGGTCGGGCTCGAGATCCTCGCGGGCCTCGCGTGCGTGCATGCCGCGGGCGTCGTGCATCGAGACATCAAGCCGGCCAACGTGCTCATCACCCGCGACGAGCGAGGTGTCGAGCGCGTGAAGCTGATCGATTTCGGCGTCGCGCAGGTCGCACACGAGGCGGCGAGCCCGAAGCTCACGTTCGCCGGCGAGCGCGTGGGCACGCTCGAGTACATGGCGCCCGAGCAGTTGCTGGCCGAGGATGTCGATGCGCGCGCCGACGTCTTCGCCGTCGGAGCCACGCTCTTCGAGTGCATCGCCGGAGACGTCCCGTTCCCCGGTGGCCCGTCGGAGCTGCTGCACATGGCGCTCGACGGCAAATGCGCGCCCTCGCTCTCTCGGTTCGCCGACGTCCCGCCCGCGCTCGCGGCGGTGATCGCGGCGAGCCTCTCGCGCGATCGCGCACGCCGGCCGCAGTCGGCGATCGCGATGGCCCGCGCGCTCCGCGATGCGACGGGCATCCACGCTGCGCCCCTCGAGATCCTCGAGAGCCCGCGAAGCGCGGATGGCGCGCAGGAGCGCAAGTGCGCGCGCGCGCCGTACGTCGCGCCCATCCGCGTGATCGATGGGTCGGGCGCGCTCGACGACGGCCACATCGTGGATCTGAGCGAGACGGGCCTGATGGCCGTGCTCGCCGCGCCGCTCGCCACCGACGAGACGGTCACGTTGCGGTTCTGTCTTCCCATGTCGGGCCGCGTGGTCACCGTGCACGGCACGGTGCGTTGGACGGCCCCGGCGCGGAATCGCCACGTCGCCGGCCTCGCGGTTCATGGGCTCACGCCCGAAGCGCGCGAGGAGGTCAGCCGCTTCGTCGCGCTCTCGAACGGCGCGCGGGACGGGCGAGCCGAACGCCCGACCGCCTCGGGCTCACGGAGGATCGACGGGTCGAGCGCGATCAAACGCGCCCGCGCCGTGGGCTGATCTCTACTCCTCTCGGCTGCCGAGCCCGAGCCGCGACATCGCCTTGTAGATGCTCATCCGATCGAGCCCGGCTGCGCGCGCGGCGGCCGACACGTTGCCGTCGTGTGCATCGAAGAGCGCCGTGAGATAGCGACGCTCGAAGGTGTCGACGACGCGCTGCTTGGCGATGCGGAACGGAACCGCGAGATCGATGGTCGCGGCCGACGCGTCGATGCCCGCATCCGTCGGCGGTGCAGGCTCCTCCCACGAGCCCATCAGCGCGGCGCGGGCGACCGCGTTCTCGAGCTCGCGCACGTTGCCGGGCCAGCTGCGCGCGCGAACCCAATCGAGAAAGGCCTCCGGCAGGGCGGTCCGTTCGTGGGGCGGCAGCGCCGCGAAGAAGTGCTCGACGAGCAGATCGAGATCCGCCCCACGCTCGCGCAGCGCCGGGACGCGCAGGTGCACGACCGCGAGGCGATAGTAGAGGTCCGAGCGGAACGCGCCGCGGTTCACCTCGCCGCCGAGGTCGCGGTTCGTCGCCGCGATCAACCGCACGTCGCACTCGATCGGCGTGCTCGAGCCGAGCCGTCGCACGGTGCGCGTCTCGACCGCGCGCAAGAGACGCGACTGCAGCTCGAGCGGCAGCTCGCCGATCTCGTCGAGGAACAAGGTGCCGCCGCTCGCTGCTTCGAACACACCTGCGCTCGCGCGCGTCGCGCCCGTGAACGCGCCGGCCTCGTGCCCGAAGAGCTGCGACTCGAAGAGCTGTCGCGGCACGGCGCCACAATCGAGCGTGACGAAGGGCCCTCCCGATCGCGGCGACCGAGCGTGCAGCGCGTTGGCGACACGCTCCTTGCCGACGCCGGTCTCGCCCGTCAGCAGCACGGTCGCGTCCGTGCCTGCGACGCGATCGATCTCCGCGAACAGACGTCGCATGACGGTGCTGCGACCGACCATCCCTTCGAAGCTCGTCTCGCTCCAGATCGGCACGCGCGCCGAGCCGCCGAGCGCCGTGAAGCGGATCAGCGTGTCGCCCACGGTGATCTCGGCGCCGGGCTCGATGTACGCATCGACGATGCGGATGCCGCGCACGTAGGTGCCGTTGGTCGAGCCGAGATCGCGGAGGCGATAGCCGTCCTCGTCGAGCGAGATCTCGCAGTGCTGCGAGCTCACGAGCTTGTCGTTCAGAACCAGATCCGTCCCCGCGCGACCGATGCGGATGCGGGGCGTGGCGAACGTGCGCGACTGGCCGGCACCGTCGCCCCGCGCGACGTCGAGACGACACGCGCGGACGTGAACCGTCTCGCCCGAGGGCTCCGTGATCGTCCACGTCGCCGTGGTCAGAAGGTCTTCGGCGGGATCGGTCACAAAGCGAGCGTGCCCGAGTGCGCGCGCGAGCGCGAGATCCCCCTTGCGCGCCGCAACAGCCTCGCCGACGATGCGGCACGATGGCGAAGAGCAAGGGTGGGGATGTCGCGACGTGGCTCCGAGCGCGCGCGACGCGACACGACGGAGTCGAAGAGTCGACGACGGGCGCGGGCGGACCGAGCGAGTCGAGCACGTATATGGCCGGTGGGAAGGCGTTCCTCTTCGTCGCCACCAAGGACGACATGTACGAGCTTCGCTTGAAGCTCGGCACGTCGAAGGCCGAAGCGAGCCGTCACGCCTCCAAGAGCCCCGACCGCTTCGCGATCGGCGCGACGGGCTGGGCGAAGATCACGTTCCCGAAGAGCGAGGCGGGCCCACGCCCGATCCTCGAGCGATGGATCGACGAGAGCCACGCGCTCTTCGTTCCGGCCAACTCCAAGGTCGGTGCGGCCACGAAGCCGAAGACGAAGACCGGCCCGATCGTGAAGAAGCCCGCCGCGCGCGCCAAGCGCTGAGCTCTACGTCCGCACGGCGATCGTCGTCGTCGCGGGGCCGATCTTCTGCAACTGCGCACGCTCGGGCGCGATCGCGTTGGACCGCGTGACGACGTCGTCGAGCGTCAGGACGTCGTCGACGAAGCAGGTCCCACGCGGTCGTTCTTTCCGATCGAGCAGCGCGAGCACGATCGCCGCGGCCGCTGCGCCTCCCGCTTCCATGCCGTCTCGCGTCGTCACCGCGACGCTCGTGCTGCGAGCATCGGCGCCGACAGCCTGCGCCACCATCTCGAGCCGCGTCGCCATCCCGCGCAGCAGCACGCGCCGGAGCACGGTGAAGTAGGCGCGCATGATCCACGCGAGCGCCCGCGTCGGCAGCAGCCAGCCGGGCAACATCAGGAACGCCATCACGAGCAGCCCGGGCACGGGCGCGAAGAGCACGTCGGCGTCGCGCGCGTGCGTGCTCGGTGCGATCATGTCCTGCTCGGGAAACGCGGCGCGCAGCGTCGGTCGCGCGC
>CAYSCF010000243.1:0-10356 GCA_964429305.1 uncultured Sandaracinaceae bacterium
GACATCGCGGAGCGCGAGCTCGTCCCGAGCCCCGCGTCCACGGGCTTCCCCGCGAGCCTCGGCACCTCGGAGGCCGACGACCACGAGCCGGCGCGCGCCGCACCGCGCAAGCCAGGGCCCGTGACGCTCGGCGCCGAGCTCGATCGACTGAGAGAGCTCTACCTGAGCTGCGCGCAGGGAGCGCAGAGCCTGCTCGCGATCCGCTTCCGGGCCTGAGCTGCGTGACGGCCGTGAATCACGGCGCCATCGTGCGCTCGTGACTCAGCTCCTGGCGCATGCTCAGGACCACATGGGCTTGCGCGCCGCTCGGTGTCGGCATGTCGACCTCCACGTCCACGCTGGCATGGACGGAGTCGCGCGTCGGCAGTCGCGCATCGTCCAGCGGTAGCTCGTCCTCTTGGGTCGCCTCGACCTCGGCGCGGCGCTCGACGCTGCCCGCGGGAAGGCTCGGCACGCCGACGTGCGTCGCGCGCGTGACGGTGCGCAGCACGATCGCGTCGTTCGTCGCCGAGACGAGCGTGGTGACGCCCTGCACGTTCGCGGGATCGACCGTCATGCCGAGCCCCGCGAGGCTGTCTGCCGCGCTGTGCGAATCGATCGACCACGAGCCGCCGACCGCCTGAGCCTGCGGCGTACCGAAGTGAGCGTTCATGTCGACCGGCGGCGGGCTCGTCGGCAGCAGAATGCCCAGCGCTTGCGCCGTGCCCGCCTCGATCGGCTGGCCCTGCTCGTCGGTGATCGTCCCCGGGCGTCCGCGCTCGATGATCACGACGGGCGGGCACACCGGCGTCTACGGCCCGTGGCCCGAGTCGACCGTGAAGCTCCGGATCGCGACGCGCAAGCGGGAGACCTGTCGTTCCGCGTCGAGCGCCAGCACCTCGCAGTCGACCACCAGCTGGATCTCGGTCGAGCTGCCGTGCGTCTCCGGCTGGCCTCCGGGCTGGGTCGCCGTCTGTTCTTCCGTCGCGCGCAGATGGTCGGTCTCGGTCCAGCGCGCACCGACCGGCGGGTGGCGCACCAGCTGGATCGAATAGGTCTGCGAGCCGTTCGTCGATGCGCCCGTCTGCGCGGCAGGCGCGCTCGCGCCGCAGCCCACCAGCACCAGCACGCCCGCGATGATCTCGGATTTCATGCGCGCGATGCTGGCACTCGGGCTTTCGGGATGTCAAAGGATGGCCCCTTCGAGAACCCCCTCGCGCCCGGCCTTGACGGCCCTGCCGTCTCAGCCATACTCGCGCCCTCTTTTCGACGACCCTGCGAGCGCATCAAGATGACTGTAACCGCCGAGCGCAAGACCTCCCTCATCAAGTCCTTCGCCACGCACGAAGGGGACACGGGCTCGCCCGAGGTCCAGATCGCGATCCTCACGGAGCGCATCACGCACCTCACGGAGCACTTCAAGACGCACGTGAAGGATCACCACTCGCGTCGAGGGCTCTTGCACCTCGTCAGCCAGCGCCGCCGCCTGCTGGACTACCTCCGCGGCAAGAACGTCGACCGCTACCGCAAGGTCATCAGCGCGCTCGGCATCCGCAAGTAGACTTCTGAAACGAGAGAGCGTGGGAAACGGTTCCCACGCTTTCGTCGTTTTGGGGGGTTCTGGACCCCCCAGGACCCCCGGTTTGTTTTCGTCAGCTCGCGCGTGATCCGGACGAATCGGACTTCGTTTCGAGCGCTCGATGGTCTGCCACGGTGGACGTCGAGCGCTCGAACCGAGGACCGAGCACCGGAGCGAACGAGCGGACCAGTGATCCGCAACCCGTTCCCCCTTTGGAGTGCTCATGGCTCAGATCATCCGAGAGAACGTCAAGATCGGTGACCGCGTCGTCACCCTCGAGACCGGCCGCATCGCCAAGCAGGCGCAGGGCTCGGTCCTCGTCACGAGCGGCGAGTCGATCGTCCTGGTCACCGTGTGCGGCACCACCGAGCCGCGCCCGGGCATGGACTTCCTGCCGCTGAGCGTCGAGTACGTCGAGAAGACGTTCGCGGCCGGCAAGATCCCCGGCGGCTTCTTCAAGCGCGAGGGCAAGCTCCGCGACGCGGAAGTTCTCGTCTCGCGCCTGATCGATCGCCCGGCGCGACCGCTCTTCCCCGAGGGCTACCGCAACGAGATCCAGATCATCTGCACCGTCCTGTCCTACGATCAGGAGAACCCGACGGACGTGCTCGCGGCGCTCGGCGCCTCGGCCGCGCTCGCGATCTCGCCGATTCCGTGGGCGGGCCCGATCGGCAGCTTGCGCGTCGGTCGCGTCGGCGGCCGCTTCGTCGCGAACCCGACGTTCGCGCAGATCGAAGAGGGCGACCTCGAGCTCGTCATCGCGGCCAGCAAGGACGCGATCGTGATGGTCGAGGGCGAAGGCAACGAGGTCTCCGAAGAGGATCTCGTCGAAGCGCTCTTCTACGGCAAGAAGGCGATCGCGCCGGCCATCGAGCTCATCGAAGAGATGGCCAAGGCCGTCGGCAAGACCAAGTGGGTCTTCACGCCGCCCGCCAAGACCCCGGGCCTGGCCGAGAAGGTCGAGGCGGCGGGTATCGAAGCGACGAAGGCCGCCTGCAACGTGCCCGACAAGGCCGAGCGCTCTGCTGCGTTCAAGGCCGCCAAGAAGAGCACGCTCGCGAAGCTGGGCCTCACGGCCGAGCTCGAGATCAAGGAAGCCAAGGAGGCCTACGAGGACCTCAAGTACACGACGATGCGCGAGCAGGTCCTGACGACCAAGAAGCGCGTCGACGGCCGCGACTACGTCACGGTGCGCCCGATCTCGATCGAGCAGGGAATCCTGCCGCGCGTGCACGGCTCCTCGCTCTTCACGCGTGGCGAGACGCAGGGCATCGTCACGACGACGCTCGGCACGTCCAGCGACGAGCAGCGCATCGACGCGCTGAACGGCAACCACTTCAAGCGCTTCCTCCTTCACTACAACTTCCCGGCCTTCTCGGTCGGCGAGGTGAAGCCGATGCGCGGACCGGGTCGTCGCGAGATCGGCCACGGCAACCTCGCCGAGCGCTCGCTCGCCAAGATGGTGCCGAGCAAAGAAGAGTTCCCGTACACGATCCGCATCGTCAGCGAGATCACCGAGTCGAACGGTTCGTCGTCGATGGCGAGCGTCTGCGGCGGCGCGCTCTCGATGATGGACGCGGGCGTGCCGATCAAGGCGGCGGTGGCGGGCGTCGCGATGGGCCTCATCAAGGAAGGCGATCGCTACGCCATCCTCACGGACATCCTCGGCGACGAGGACGCGCTCGGAGACATGGACTTCAAGGTGTGTGGCACCAAGAAGGGCATCACCGGCATCCAGATGGACATCAAGATCGCCGGTCTCTCGCGCGAGATCATGGAGAAGGCGCTCGCGCAGGCGAAGGATGGCCGCATGCACATCCTCGGCAAGATGCTCGAGGCCCAGCCGGCCCCGCGCAGCGAGCTGAGCAAGTACGCGCCGCGCATCACGAGCATCAAGGTCAAGCCGGACCAGATCCGCGTCATCATCGGGCCCGGCGGCAAGACCATCAAAGGCATCGTCGAGCAGACGGGCGCGCAGGTCGACGTCGAGGACGACGGCACCGTCAACGTGTCGTCGAGCGATCCGGTCAAGGCTCAGAAGGCGATCGACATCATCCGCGGTCTCACCACGGAGCCCGAGGTCGGCAAGACCTACAAGGGCACCGTCAAGCGCGTGGAGCCCTACGGCGCGTTCCTCGAGATCATGCCGGGCACGGACGGCCTCTGTCACATCTCCGACTTCGCGTGGGAGCGTGTGAACAGCACGGAAGACGTGATGAACCTCGGCGACGAGATCGAGGTCCAGGTCACGAACATCGACGGCGAGGGCCGCGTGCGTCTCTCGCGCAAGGCGCTCCTGCCGAAGCCGGAAGGCTACGTGGAGCCGCCGCCGCGCGAGGACCGTCCGCGTCGCGACGATCGCGGTGGCGATCGCGGGCGCGGTGGCGATCGTGGCCGCGGCCGCGACCGCCGCTGAGCACGAGCGCATCGCTCGCCGAAGAAGGCAGGAATGCACGAGAGTGCGTCCTGCCTTCTTTCTTTGGGCCATGTCCCCTCTCCCGCTTCGGGCGGGAGAGGGTTAGGGTGAGAGACCGACGCCGATGCTCCGCGTGCTCAAGCTCCGTGACTCCGCGCGGACGCCGGTCCGCGGATCGATCGGTGCCGCGGGCCTCGATCTCTTCGCCGACCTGGAAGCGGCGCTCACGCTCGCGCCGGGCGCGACGACGCGGATCCCCACGGGGATCGCGATCGCGCTCCCCGAAGGCCACGAAGGCCAGGTGCGCCCGCGCAGCGGTCTCGCATCGAAGCACGGCGTCACGGTGCTCAACGCGCCCGGAACGATCGACGAGGACTACCGCGGCGAGCTCGTCGTGCTCTTGATCAACCACGGCCGCGAGCCGGTCGTGATCACGCACGGCGATCGCATCGCGCAGCTGGTGATCGCGAAGGTCGAGAAGGTCGCGGTCGTCGAGGTCGACACGCTCGAGCCGACCTCGCGCGGCCCGGGCGGCTTCGGCAGCACGGGCCGCTGATCAAGCGGGCGCGAGGTAGCGAGACCAGAACCGGTTCTGGAAGCGCAGCGTTGGGTCGAAGCGCCGCTTCGTCTCCGCGAAGCCGATCGCTTCTGGATACGCGCGATGGAATTGATCGCGGCTCGCGTGATCGCGATAGGGCAGGTAGTAGCGGCCCCCGTGATCGTGGACGGCATCGATCATCTCTCGCGTCGCGATCGCCAATCGCGCGTCGGCCACGGCGCTCCGGGGCTCGGCGATCAGCATGACGAAGCCGAGCACTTCGGTCGCCGCGTAGCGCAGGACCGTGACGTCGTCGGCGAGCACGTGGCGCACGGTGACGTTGAGCAGGTCGACGTCGTGCGCGGCGACGATGCGGCGGATCGCACGCGCGTACGACGCCGCGGCCTCGGGCAGGACGAAGCCCTCGAACAGGATGTCGGTGCTGTCGCGGCGGCGGTTGGCGAAGCGTCGCACCGGCTCGCTCATCAGCTGGTTGCGCGATGCGCGCGCGCCCGACTCGCCGCCGACCACGCGCTCGCCGAGCCAGCGCAGGCGACGACCGAAGTCGCTGCCGACCTGGCCGCGGAACACGAGGCGCGCGAGGTCGTCGTCTTCGGGCGCGCAGAGAGCAGGACACACGCCGTCGATGCGGCGATACGCAGTCACTAGCGCGGTCTCGAAGCGATCGCTGCCGGGCACGATCGAGAGGCGCGCGAACGCGAGCTCGGTGTCGTCCGAGAGCCCACCGCGCAGCGTCGCGTCGAGATCGTCGAGCGACGCGATCGTGTGCTCGGCCTCGCACATCACGTCGGCCACGGTGCGAAAGCGCGCCTCGACCATCACGCCGAAGAGGCCGTACCCACCGACGGCGTGTGCGAAGAGGTCCGCGTTCTCGGTGCGCGACGCGCGCACGGCGCGGCCGTCGGCGAGCACGATCGTGAACGAATCGAGCGTGCTCGCGAGCGGGCCGCGACGGGGCTGCCAGCCGTGACAGTTCGCGCCGAGACTGCCGCCGATCGAGAAGTCCGCGTTCGACTGCATCACCTCCACGGCGCGCCCGCGCGGCGCGAGGAACGCGATCACGTGGTGCCAACACGCGCCCGCGCCGACGATCAACACGTCGCCGTCCAGCGCAAGCGAGCGCACACCGCCGAGATCCAGCACCACGCCGCCGGGCGCGATCGTGTGGCCGCCCATCGTGTGCCGCGCGCCTGAGATCGAGATCGGTGCGCCCTGCGATCGGTCGAGCGCCGCCCGGATGTGCGCGATGGCCTCGTCCGTGGCGCCTTCGATCGCGACGACCTCGCGCACGTGCGTGCTCTCGAGGTGGCTCGCGTCGTCGACCACGCCTTCCGGCAGTGGCGCTTCGCCGCCACCGTCGCGTAGCCACGCGCGCGCGACGTGCAGCGCCGGGGTCGCCATCACCGCGCTCGCGCCGAGACCGAGCGCGAGCCGTCGCCGCGTCAGACGCGCCAAGCGGTCGTGCTCAAGGGCAGGCGAACGTGATCGCGCCGCTCGTGCCGTCCGACGAGTGGAACGTCATCACGTTGCCGCTCGTCGAGACGGTCGTGACGGTGGGCGGGAAACATCCGTACATCGTCGGCACGCAGGGTGGATTCACGTTGCCGCTCACCGTCGCGCCGCTGACCGTGATCGTGCCCATCAGTGACCCGCCCCAGTCCACGAACGTGATCGTGTTGCCGGTCGCGTGCACCTGCCAGACGGCGATGTTCGAGGTGAACGTGCCCGAGAACGTAGCGCTCGATGCGTTGACCGAGCCGTTCATCGGAGTCGTTGCGCCGTCGATCAGCATCAACGAGTGTCCCGAGCCGGTCACCGTCTTGAGGAACGTGGTCCCGCTCACGCCCCACGCGCCGCTCAAGGCCGGCAGGCACGAGGCACAGCTCCCGCCCAGGCACGTCATCGACGTGCCGCAGACGGTGCCGTCGGTGCCGCGCGTGCACGTGGTCGTGTCGGCCTCCATCGTCGTGTTCGTCGCGCAGCTGCCTCCCGAGCACAGCGGATTGGTGCACGTGCGATGGCGCGTCGCCGTCGTCGAGCACGTGCCGGCCCACTCGCACGCGCCCCAGGCGCCGCAGCCGCCGGTGCCGCAGCTGGTCCCGTCGGTCGTGCGCGTGCACGCCATGGAATGAGGACGCATCGTCGCCATGCACGTGCCGCTGCTGCAAGCGAAGTCCGAGCACGTCTGGGTCATCGTGCCGCTCGTCGCGCACGTCATCGCGGAAGTGCACGCGCCGTACGCGCCGCACGTCGTCGCGCCGCAGCTGGTGCCGTCGGTCGTGCGCGTGCACGGCTGCGAAACAGGCATCGTGTGCGACGTACAAGTGTTCGACACGCACGCGTAGATCGTGTCGGTGCGCGTCTGGGTGGCGCTCGTGTCGCACGCATCCGCGTAGTCGCACGTGCCGAAGGTGCCCGTGTCGTCGGGCGGGCAATCCGCGCGCGTGTTGCAGCCGTGGCACGCATGGCTCGCCTCGTCGCAGATCGTGGTGCCCGTGCACGGCGATCCGGGGTGCGTGCACGCGCCCGCGACGCAGTGCTCGATGCCGTTGCAGTACACGCCGTCGTCGCACTGGCCATCGCTGGAGCAGCCGGTGTCACCCATCGGCGCGTCGAACGTCGGCGCGTCGAACGTCGTCGCATCGACGGGCCCGGCGTCGAGGATGCCCGCCTCGGAGCGACCCGCATCGTGCGTCGTCCCGGCATCCTGTCCGAGCCGCGGCGGCATGCCCGTCCAGATCGGTGGGTTCGTCACCTCGACCGACTGGCAGCCCGACTCGGTGCACGTCTGTCCGCTCGGGCACGTCGTGCCGATGCAGGAGCGCACGAGGTGGAGCGTCAGCACGTGTGCTTCGTCGCGCACGAGCGTCACTTGCGCCTGACGAGAGACGACCTCCGTCGTGCCGAGCGAGCCCGTTGCGACGACGGTGAGCGGTCCGAGCGAGTCGTGGTCGGCGACGACGGTCAGCGTCAGCGGGAACATCGAGCTCGACGTGACCGACTCGCGCTCCACCGCCATCGTGCCGTCGGGCCGCGTGACGATGATCTGCGTCGTGTTCATCTGCGACGGCACCGCGATGTCGGTGTCGACGACCACGATCAGCTCCGTCGAAGGCGTGGCCGCCGAGCAGCCGAAGACCAGACCGAGCGTGAGTAAGACAAGCCCGCGGAGCACGCCTCATGCTCTCGCATCGGCTGCCCTGCGACAAGCGACGGTGGCTATTTCCAGTGGACCTCTCCGGCGACCTGCCGCGTCGATACGTTCAGCCGGTTCCAGACGTTCGTCATCGAGATCGAGAGCAAGAGCGCGCCCAAGGCCTTCTCGTCGAAATGACGCGCGGCCTCGTTCCAGATCGCATCGGGCACCGGGTCCGAGCGATCCGCCATGCGCGTGACGTGCTCCGCGAGCGCCAGCGCCGCGCGCTCGGCGTCGGTGAAGGCCGGCACGTCGCGCCATCCGGCGACCGTGAGCGAGCGATCCTCGGTCTCGCCGACCTTCTCGGCCATCGCCTGGTGCATGGAGAGGCACACGCCGCAGCCATTGATCTGGCTCACGCGCAGATGGACCAGCGCCGTCAGCTTCGTGGGCAGGCCGGACTTCTCGATCGCCGCGTGCAGCGCCATGAATCCGTTCATGACGTCGGGAACGACGAGCGCAGGGTTCTTCATTCGTGCTTGCATGGCATTCATCTCTTTTCTTCGGGTGGGTCGTCACGTCGACGCCGTCTCGCGCGTCCCATGCATGACGCGCCAGCTACGAAGGACGTGACCGTGACCGACGAAGAAGCAGATCTCGCCGCCCGATTCGAGCAGAGCCGCGCTCGTCTGCATGCGGTCGCGCTGCGCATGCTGGGAAGCCGCAGCGAGGCGGACGACGCCGTGCAGGAAGCGTGGCTGCGTCTCTCGCGGCAAGGCGAGCGCATCGACAACCTGGGCGGATGGCTGACGACCGTGGTCTCGCGCATCGCACTCGACATGCTGCGCGCGCGCAAGTCGCGCCGCGAAGAGACGGCGCTGCCGCAGATCGCCGACACCGTCGACCCCGAGCGCGATCTGATGCTCGCCGACGCCATGGGCAGCGCGTTGCTCGTGGTGCTCGACACGCTCGCACCGGCCGAGCGACTCGCGTTCGTTCTGCACGATCTCTTCGGCGTCTCGTTCGAGGAGATCGGGCCCATCGTCGCGCGCTCGCAAGAGGCCGCGCGCCAGCTCGCGAGCCGCGCACGTCGGCGCGTGCAGGGGCAGGGCGCGCGCGATGCCGATCGCGAGAAGCAGCGCGAGGTCGTCGATGCGTTTCTCGCGGCCTCACGCGGCGGCGACTTCTCCGCGCTCCTCGCCGTTCTCGATCCCGACGTGGTCGTGCGCGCCGACGCGACGGCCGCTTCGTTCGGAGCGGCGCGCGAGATGCGCGGTGCGGAGCAGGTCGCGCGCGCTTTCCTGGGTCGCGCTGCCGGGGCGCGCGCGCTGGTGGTCGACGGAATGCCCAACGCCGCGTGGGTGGTGAAGGGTGCCCCGAAGGTGGTCTTCGAATTCGTCGTCGAAGGCGGCAAGATCGTCTCGTTCGATCTGCGAGGCGATGCGGACTTCATCGCTCTCGCGCAGATCGAAGGGCTACCGCGTCGACAGGCGCGATGGGGCGCGCGATGACTCGGGCGGGATGACGTTCCAGGTCCGGGCCGCGCTCACGCTGACGATCTTCGTCGCCATGTTGCTGCTCGTGGTCGTGCGCCCGCGCGGCGCGAGCGAGGCGTGGTTCACGGCGCTAGCCGCCGCCGTGATGCTCGCCATCGGCCTCGTCACGCCTCACGAAGCGATCGACGTCATGCGCTCGGGGAGCAGCGCCGTCTCGTTTCTCGTCGCGCTGCTCTGGCTCTCGCACGTGGTCCGCAAGAGCGGCTTCTTCGACTGGGCAGCGGAGCGATGCGCGCGGCTTGCCGGCGGTGACGCCCGGGCGCTCTACCGGAACACGTTCGTGCTCGGCGCGATGGTGACGGCGACGCTCTCGCTCGACACGACCGCGGTGATCCTCACGCCGATCGTCATCGCGCTGGTGAAGCGCCTCGGACTGCCGCTCGCGCCCTACGTGCTCGCCTGCGCGTTCGTCTCCAACGTGGGCTCGCTGCTTCTTCCGGTCAGCAACCTCACCAACATCCTGTTCGTCGACGCGTTCCACACCAGCTTCTCCGAGTTCACGCTGCGGATGCTCGCGCCGCAGATCGTCGCGTGGACGATGACCTTCGGGCTCTTGCGCTGGCGATTCCGCGCAGCGCTGCCGGCCCGATTCGTCGACGAGACGCCGAGCGCGGAGCTCGTGCCGCACGCCGGCTACTTCCGCGCCTGCACGACGGTGCTCGCGTTGGTGCTGATCGGGTGCTTCGTCGCCCCGTGGACGGGCGTGCCTCCGTACGCCGTCGCGTTCGCCGGTGCCGCGCTGCTCACCGTCGTCGGCCTCTTCACGCGTTGCGTGACGATCGGATCGATGACCGAGGTGTCGTGGAGCGTCGTGCCGTTCGTGCTCGGGCTCTTCGTCGCGGTGCGCGGCGTGGAGAGCCTCGGCATCGTGGATGTGGCCACGGGGCTCGTCGCGCGCACGGCCGTGGGCTCGCCCGAGCGTCTGTTCCTCGTCGCAGGCGGGACGGCGATTGCCTCGAACGTCATCAACAACCTGCCCGCGACCCTCGTCGCGCGCAGCGTTCTCGAGGCGATGCCGCCCGATCCCGCGAGCGCGCTCGCCGCGTTGATCGGCGCCGACGTCGGCGCGACCATCACACCGTTCGGATCGCTGGCGACGATGCTGGTGCTGACGCTCGCGCGGCGCGAGGG
>CAYSCF010000244.1:0-10332 GCA_964429305.1 uncultured Sandaracinaceae bacterium
TGATCGAGCACCTTCCGCTCGAAGAAGACCTTGTCCTCCTGCAGGATCTCGAGCGCCTCGGCGCTCGTGCCCACGAAGTCGGCGCGATCGACGACGAACCAGCCTGCGGGCATCCGCGCCTTGCGTGCTCCGTGATAGTCGAGCAGGCGCTTGAAGAGCCAGATGCCGTGCGTCGCCACGTCGCGGTCGGTGCGATCCAGCGACTTCACGACGATGGTTCCGATCTCCTGGAGGCGTCCGTGCACGACGCTCTGGCCGGCGTTCGAATCGAGCCGCCCGTTCGCCACCGCATCGATCGCCTTCTCGGTCTCGCGCTCGAGCCGGTCGAGGATGTTCACCGGATCGAGGAAGCGCACGACGTAGAAGAAGTACGGAATCAGGACGGCCCAGCCGACGAGCGCACCTCCGACGGCGAGCGCGATGGCCCACGTGGGCGCGAAGTGCGGGCCGACCATGTACGCGACCCAGAGCACGTTGGCCGCGCCGAACGCTTCGGTGAAGAGCACGACCTGGTTGAGTGGGTCGCGCAGGAACATCTCGATCAGCTTCGGCGTGTGCATGTTCGCCGTGAGCGGGATGGCGAGGCCGATGGTCGCGATCAACATCGCGAGCACGTTGTTGTAGCCGCGCGCCACCGGGCTCATGAGGTCCATGAGCTTCGGGTCGTTCACGTCGACCCAGCTCGTGGCCTCGGTGCCGGGCATGCCGAGCCGGTGCCACTCGAAGAAGAGCTCGGCCGTGAAGAACGCGACGTAGGTCGCTGCGACTGCAGCCAGTGCGCGGAAGAACTGTCGATACACGTTGGCGTCTCCTTGGCGCTATCGAGGTCGTGCACGCGCGAGGTGCGCTTCGAGCGCCTCGTTCGCGCTCCGTAGACGAGCCTCGATTGCGGCTTCGCGCGCGTGTAGCTCGTCGAGCTGAGCATCGGGCGCCGCACGCTCGGCCGCGGCTTGCGCCTCGACGTCGGCGAGTCGGCGGCGCAGCGCGCCGAGCTGGAACTCGAGATCCTGTACGCGCGCGCTGCGCACGAGGGCGTCGGCCTTCGCGCGCGCGAGCTCCTCGCGCACGTCGCACCAAGCGTGCAGCGACCCACCAGTGCGCTCGACCGCGCTCGCGAGCTCACGAGACGGCCCGTCGAAGCGCGTCCACTGCATCGCCATCGCGCGCTCGACACCATGCAGCTCCGCGCCCGCCGCCTCGTCTCGCTTCTGTGCCGCTTCGAGCGTCGCCTGTGCGCGGCTCGTGTCGGCGCGCGCGTCCGAGAGCTCGACACCGATCTCGTGCACGGCGTGACCGAGCCGCTCCCGGGTCGCGTAGGTATGATCGTCCAGCGCACGGACGCGCGCGCGCAGAGAAGCGCCCCGCGTCTCTTCGGTCTCCAGCTCCGCGAGCGCCGTCGAGACGAGCGCTGCCATCGCGCGGCCCTCCTCGTCGCCCGCCGGGACACGGGCCACGAGCGAAGGCAGCACGCGTCGCCACGTGTCGATGGGCGTGTCGTTCGCGTGCGTGGGCTGCGCGCCCGGCACACCGAGCAACGACGGGCGAGCCGCGAGCCCGTCCAGAATTCCCTCGAGCGTGCGCTGCACTTGGTGCGCATCCGCGGGCCGCTCGGCCGCCGTCTTGGCCAAGAGCGAGCGCACCAGATGGGCGAGCTCGGTCGGAGTCTCGGGGCGAGCCGTGCGCACGTCGGGCGCTGCCTCTTCGAGATGCGCGAGCAGGACCGCGGGCACGCTCACGCGCACGAACGGGGGATGACCGACGAGCATCTCGAAGAGCACGCACCCGAGCGAATAGAGATCGATCGATGGGCTCGCCTGTGTCCCGCGCAGCAGGTCGGGCGCGATGTACGCCGGCGTGCCGATGATCTCGCCGCGACGCGTGAGCCTCTGCGTGAGCGGCTGCTCTTCGATGCGGCGCGCGAGGCCGAAGTCCACGAGCTTCACCAGGGGCGCGAGGTCCGGGCCCGCGGTCACGAAGACGTTCGCGGGCTTGATGTCGCGATGCACGAGGCCGAGGTCGTGCGCACGTGCGAGCGCTTCCGCGATCTGCTGACCGATCGTGAGCGCGACCGCGATCGGAAGCGGGCCTGCCGCCACGAGCGTCTCGAGCGTCGCGCCCTCGAGGCGCTCCATCGCGATCCACGGTCGACCATCGGGCAGCTCGCCGACGCCGAGCGTCCGCACGATGCGCCGATGGGCGACCGAGGCGGCATGCTCGGCCTCGCGCCGGAAGCGCTCGCGCAGCAACCGATCGCCAGCGAGGTGCGCGTGGAGCACCTTGATGGCGACGTGCATCCCCGTCTCGTCCTGGCCGGCGTAGACGCGTGCGTGACCACCCTCACCGAGGACGCGCGCGAGCCGCCAACGCCCACCGATCACCGCGCCGATCAACGGATCCGGCGGATCCACCGGCGCGGGCACCGAGGGCATCGCCGGGCGCGTCTCTCGCCATGGCTCCATGAGGTCCGGCGCACCTAGGCACCGATGCGCGGCTCGCGAGCCCTGGTGCACCGCCGATGTGTGCGTACGTGGCCCTCGTGTCGCACTCCGATTCGATTCTTCCGGTCGATCACTGGACGCACGACCTCGCGCCTGCAGAGCTACGCGGCCTCGTCGCGCGCCATCACGTCGTGCACGAGCTCGTGCCCGAGCAGCGTGTCTCGGGCGGCACGCTCGTGCGCAAGGGCTGGCAGATCGATCTCTACGGCAGGCGCTCGCCGGGCGACGCGCAGCTGCGCTCGATGGATGCCACCGAGCACGTGCACGACGTGCTGCACGCGATTGCGCTCGCCGTGGTCCCGGCGGAGATCGGTCAGGTGAGCGTCGCCCTCTCTCCGAACAACGGCGCGGTCTTCATCGACACGCGCGACGACTTCGCGGAGGAGGTCCGTCTCCGCATCACCGTCACGCCGAGCAGCGACGCGCGACCGACGCTCGTCGCCGACGGTGGCTCGGCGGAGATGGAGGAGATCACCTTCCGCCTCGAGTCGCTCGGCGCGCACCGCCGCTGAGACGGCGTCGCGCTCCTCTCAGAAGCAGGGCGTCGTCTCCGACACGTGCGGATGGCCGTCGACCATGTCGCAGCGCTGCGTGCTCGTGATCGCGATGCAGCTGCAGTCGCCGCAGGTGCCCGCGTGATCGACACACGCGAACATCGCGCCTCCCGTTGGCCCACAGCGCTCGACACAGGTCTGCCGTTGCGGGCAGTGGCCATCGCCGCACGCATAGTTGCCGCACAGGAGACACTCCATCGGAGCGAGCGCCGTCCACGTTCCGGCCTGACAACGAACGCCGTCGGAGCAGCACGTGTCGCCGCAGCTCGCGCTCTCGGTCGCGCATGGCTGACCGACGAGGCTCGACGGCACGACGGGACAGTCGACTGCTGGTGTCCACGCGTCGATCGCCGTCCACGCGTCCATCGGCGCACCGGAGTCGCCGCCGATCGTGTGCGTCGCGTCGCAGCCGAGAACGAGCATCGCGAAGAGGCCGATCGTACGCATCACGCGATCATGGAACGTCGACAGCGGCTGCGCGAGCAGGCGCCCGGTGGAGCTCACGCGATCACGCGCGGGTCGAGCCAGACCTGCACCTCGGGCGGTGGCCTTGCGCTTTGTACTCTGTGCCGTAGAGTACTCTGCATACGGCGATCACGCCGGAGGAACGACAGGCGACGATGTCCATCTCCCAGAAGCAAGCCGCAGACGCGCTGAGCGACGTCGCGCGCGTCGAGCAGCGCGCCGCGATCCTGCGCGGCTACGAGCACGGAGCGCCGCACTTCATCCTGTGGGGCGTCGTCACCGCCGTCGGATACGTTCTGAGCGACTGGGCCCCGACGCGCGCTCCGCTCGCATGGATGGTGGTCAGTCTCCTCGGTCAGATCGGCAGCATCCAGATCGCACGCAGCGCGGTCGCGAGCGGCGCCGTCCACGGAGCGAATCGTGCCGCAGCCTACGCGGCGTGCGGAGCCACGGTCGTCGCTTTCACGGCCGCTACCTACTTCGTCATGGGCGCGCACGCGACAGCGCAGTTCGGCGCGTTCCCACCCCTGCTCATGGCCACCGGTTACACGCTGGTCGGCATCTGGCGTGGAGCTCGCTGGGCCGTGGCGGGAATCTGCCTCGGCGTCGGCACCCTCGCGGGATTCATCCTGTTCCCCGCGCACTTCATGCTGTGGATGGCCGCGATCTGCGGCGGGACGCTCGTGCTCACCGGGCTCTGGCTGCGACGGGTGTGACGTGCCGGGCGAAGTGAACGAGGTCATTCACCAAGCGTTGCGGCTCAAGATCATGGCCGCACTCAGTGGCTTGTCGCGGGGCGAGTCGCTCGAGTTCACGCGACTGAAGGCCATCGTGGAAGCCACCGACGGCAATCTCGGTGCCCACCTGACGACGCTCGAGAAGGCCGGGTACGTGTCGATCGAAAAGGACTTCGTAGGGAAGAAGCCGCGCACGCGCGTCGCCATCACACGCGACGGTCGCCGGGCGCTGACCGATCACGTCGCGCTCCTGCGCGACATCCTCGACGGAGTGAAGCCGGCCAGCCGGTGAATCACCGGAACAGCCGACAAAGGAGAGCCATGAGTGTATCCAATCGATCCCTGGTGAGAGCCATCTTCTTCGCAGTCGCGCTTCTGCTCGCTCTGAGCGGCTGCGCCACGACGGCCACGCCCTTCGTGCGTGACATCCACGTCGGCACCGACGGCATGCTCGTCGTCGAGCAGTGTCAGCTCGTCGAGACCACGAGCCACGCTCATCGGATGTCGGTCGAGGACTGTCACGCGGCGGCGTACCGAGCGCAGTAGTGACTCGTTCGCTGGAAGCGACATCTCGCCGTCGTGCTTCCCGTGGCGCTCTACGCATCGGCTGCGCTCGCGCTCGGCGTCGTGCTCATCGTGCGTGCCGTGCGGAAGCGTGAGCGCTCGCTCGCCGTCACCTCACGACGGTGACGAGACCGCTCCTCTCGTCAGTGCGACGTGCCCAGCATTCCGTCGCGCAGCCCGTCGTCGACGTGATGGGCGCCGACCCACACGCCGAAGAGCGCGAGACCGAATGCCGTGCTCGCATGGAACGTCGTGGTCGCGTGCGTCGCCTCGGCGGTCGTGCCGTGCGCCGGATCGAACGTCACGACGAGCCGCTCGCCCTCGGAGAACTCAGGGAGCCACTCTTCGAACGCGCGCACCTCGCTCTCGATGGCGCCGAGACCCGAGCCGGCGCTCGCGCGCACGGCGCTCCCGAACGCTTCGCGCGCCTGGTCGTGGCTGACGCCGCGCCGGAACACACCGATGAAGCGCTTGGTCGTGGACGCATCGAGCGCGGTGGCCGAGTCGTGCGTCCGCACCGGCAAGTACAGAGCGCCGACGTACACCGACACGTTGAAGATGGTGACGTGCCGCACGCCCACACCGTTGAGCACGAGCCGGGTACCGCCGACGGTGATCGCGTCGTCGAGATGGACGCCTTCGACGTCGAGCGCCGAAGCAGGCCGCGCCACGACGACGCCGGCGGCGAGCAGCAGCAGCGCCGACGCGCGCGCAAAGGTCGAGGGCTTGAGTGTGTGCACGGCTTGGTGGATCTACGCACGCCGGACGAGCCATCCAGATCGCTCGGTCGAGCAGCACACGCCGCACCAAGCACCTGCACCGATGGCGACGCCGACCGAGAGCTCGGTCAGGGATTGGTGGCGCCGCAGCAGCCGCAGTCGGGGACGCAGGTCAGACAGGTCTCCGTGACGTCGCAGACGCCGTTGCCGCACATCGCGCCCTCGCTCGCGTCCGCGGTGCAGGCTTGGCCGCTGTCGGCACGAGCGGAGTCGACCGCGCTGACCGCTGCGTCCGTACCCGCGTCAGCGCCAGGGGAGGCGGCACTGCATCCGAGAAGACCCACCGCGACCAGGACTCGACAGGCGCGCATTCGCATGGAGCGTTCGTTGCGCCGTCGCCGGCCAGCATTCATGAGCTGGCTGCTACGGGCGAGCGACGCGCGTGTAGTCCACGAAGGCGCGCGATCTGCGGAAGTCGAAAGGAGCGCCGTTCATCGTCGTGAACGAGAACGCGCCCGAGAGGACGGGAGTCCTGGGGAACGCGGAGAGCTCGCTGCCCAAGAGGCCGCAGGGATCGCGCGGAAAGACGCGCACATCGACGTTCTCGATCGGGACCGACACCCCCTCCACGGTGCCGCGCGCCGTGTACCAATCGAGACCGTCCGTCGTCACGTGGCGTGCGGGGCCGACCGTCGGCCGCGGTCCGCGGTCGCGATGGATGGGGACGACGCCGGCGGCGTCGTGGACGTCGTAGTGCACGGTCCCTGCGCGGACGACGTCGGCGAGAGTCGCGCCGAGGTAAGTCTGGTAAGCGACGGCGACCTCGCCGGGATCGAGGCACGGATACATCCAGCCCCCCCATTCGCGCACCTCGTGCTGCTCCGCGACGAAGGGCACGGGCCGAGGCGCGGCGCCGTCGATCGCGAGCGACATTTCGGGACAGAGGATCGTCGTCCTGTCGTTCCGGATCTCGCCGACCCAGCTGATGGATGCGTAGTCCGCGATGAACGTGGAGCTCACCATCACCACGTCGGCCGAGCCGTCGTTGACGTAGCCGACCGACGGCAGGTTCGTCAGGACCTGGCCTGGCGCGACCGCGACGGCGCTGCACGATCGAGTCGCTCCGTAGTCCGTGGGCTCGACGGGCGCTGGTGTGGCCGGCGCCGCCGGTGGTGCCGGTCTCGAAGCGGCCGTGGTCGTCTCGCTCGCGCACTCGAGGCTCACGTGCCCGTGCATCACGGGATCGCCGCCCGCGATCTCGACGACGTCGTAGTCGACCTCCGATGCGATGCGAGCCTCGGAGCTGAGCATCCATCCGTCGCCGACCTGGACGACTTCGATCCCCGCGCGTCGCGGCACCACGCGAAACCGATCGGGCCCGAGCGCGACGACACTGCCGTGCTCGAGGTCCCGAAGGAACGGACGCAAGCGCGCAGTGCAGCCGAGCGTACTGCCGCCCGTGGTCGCGGCCCCGCCCGAGGACGCGACCGCGCGAACGAGCGACGCTTGGATCGTGATCGCGCGCGGCCGAGGCACGACGCGGCCCTCCTCGAAGAGCGCGCTACGATCGACGAGCGAGACGCGCGTCGTGCCGCTCGCCGCATCGCACGCGCCGATCGCGAACGCGCGTCGGCCCGCATCGTCGAGCGCGAGCGTGTAGCTGCCGCACGGCGCGCAGCTCGCAGCGCCCTCGTCGCGGACGCAGACCGAGAGCGCGCTGCCCTGCGAGCTCGTGTCGCTCTGCAGCGCGCTCACCGCCGCCGCCCACGGGCCGTGCTCCACCGTCGTGACGGTCGCCTCGGCGTACGTCACTGCAGGATGAAGCGCGACGAGGTAGCTCGCGAGCGCCACGAGCAGAGCGCGTCCACGGATGCGCATACCCTGCTGACTGCGACGATCGTGCCGACGTTGATCGCTGCATTTCTGGTCGCGCGCGCGACGAGCGCGGGGTGCAACGACGCGATCGTGGCGACCCGCAACGCGGAAGCGGTTCCGGTCACGCAGTTAGACTCACCCTGGTTGACTCGCTCCGGCTCAGCCGACCCATGCAGACGTGTCGAGCAGGGGTTGGTCTTCCGTCATCGAGCCGGGTGGCCCTTCCGTCATCGCTCCGCGCTGTGCGACGACGGCGATGACGAGAAGGAGAGCCGCATGATCAAAGTCAGCGTGATGTACCTCTACACCGAAGGCGCGCGCTTCGATCACGCGTATTACCGCGACCGGCACATGCCGATGGCGAAGGCCAGCCTGGGCGGCGCCTGCGCCTACTACACGGTCGAGAAAGGCCTGGCCGGCACTGCGCCCGATGCACCGCCCACCTTCGTGGCGATGTGCGCGTTCTTCTGTGATTCAGCCGAGGGCTACCGGGCCGCGATGCAGGAGCACGGGGCCGAGATCCGGGGCGACATCGCCAACTACACCGACATCACGCCGGTGCTCCAGTTCAGCGAGGTCATCGTCGAGCGGTCGGATCGTTGAGCGCACTGGACGATTTGCGGCCCGCTCGTCGTCAGATCGCATCAGAGGTATTCGGAGCGAGCGCAGTCGTGCCGAAACGAAGCAACCAGGGTCGGGCTAGCAGAAGCGCGGCGCGGCGCTGAGCGCCATCGCGCCGCACTGGGCCCATTCGTGTCGCGCACAAGCGCGTGATCTCGCGTGGGTGAGACGCGCGTCGATGGACACGCGCTTGCGCTGACGGGCCGCGCAGGCCGGGTCGACTCTCCTTCGAGCCCTCCGCACGGGAGACGACGATGGGAAGGATCGACGCGAGAACGAGCGGAGCTCTGGGCTGCGGTGCGACCCTTCTCTGCGCCACGCTCCGCGCCGAAAGGATCGGGGTCACTCCACAGCGTCGTAACCTCGCGAAACGACGCGGAACTGGCGGGTGGATGTGTATTTCGTTTCAGACGCCTGAAAACCAGGGGGATTCGCGACTCGGTGACGAATCCCACATCCTACCGCAGGACCGAAGCGGTTTCGCTGGGTTGAGTGGGTGTGGAGTGACCCCCTCATCGGAGTCGCCACCGCACGCTTGCGGGTCGGCGCGCCGCGAGTGGGAGCACGGTGCCCGCGAACGATCGGGTGTACGCTACGAACATGCGCCTCGCTGTTGCCTCAGCTCTCGCGCTCGCTCTCGGACTGGCAGGTTGTGCCGCGCAGAACGAGGCAGCCGATGGCGGGATGGACGCCATTGCGCAGTGCGCCGTCGTGCGGCCCGAGACCGATGCGGTCGCGTGCGCGAACGGATGCGACGACGACGGAGATGGCTCCGTCGATTGCGAGGACCTCGACTGCTGCGCCGCCGTCGCGTGCGGACCGACCACGACGTGTGGACGCGACGCTGGAGCCCACTGCGATGCGAGCTGCGTCGAGACGGGCGCGGCGACGTGCACCAACGGCCTGGACGACGACTGCGACGGATTCATCGACTGCGACGACTACAGCTGCTGCAGCTCCGTGAGCTGCGGGTCGGACACGCAGTGCGGTCGGCGCCCGGACGCCGGTCCGCGACCACCCGCGCCTGCATGCGACGGCGCCGTCACGCCCGAGACGACGCTCGATGCTTGCTCCGACGGCTGCGACGACGACGCGAACGGCTTCGTCGATTGCGATGACCGCAACTGCTGCACCGCGCGCACCGACTGCCCGACGACGAGCTACTGCGGCCGACTGCCCGCTTGCGCCCCGCCATGCGTGTCGGGCCCGGAGAGCACACTGGCTGCGTGCAGTGACGGATGCAGCAACGACGGTGACACCTTCATCGACTGCGAGGACCGCGACTGCTGCGCCGTCCGATCGGACTGCGCGCCAGCGACGTACTGTGGCCGCACGGCCGTGGATGCTGGACCGTGCGCGTCGGGTCCGGAGAACACCCTGACTGCGTGCAGCGACGGATGCAGCAACGACGGTGACACCTTCATCGACTGCGAGGACCGCGACTGCTGCGCGGTGCGGACCGACTGCGCGCCCGCGACGTACTGCGGTCACACGTAGATGTGACGACGTCGAGACAACGCCCTTCGCGCGGCGACGAAGGTCAGACTCACCCTGGTTGACTCGATCTGCGCGGCGCGTGCACTCCCCCGCGTGACATGCGACGCTCGCGCGATGCCGGGTGCCTATCGTGAGCCCGTGGCGAGGCCCTCGCTCCGCGAGCTCATCGTCGTCCCGGGTTTGACCTCGCGCCGCGTGATCGTCGCGCTCGTCGCGGCCGTCGCCGTCGCGGTCCTGGCCCCGCACGCCGGCATGACGGCCCATGCGCCGAATGGCCCAATCCCGCTCGGCGCGATGGTCGGCCTCGTCGTTCTCTTCTCCACGAACGCGTGGGTGCGGCGCCGCGTGACGTTCGATCCGGAGCGGCGTGTCGTGATCCTCGAGCGCGATCTCGTCGGCCTCTTCGCTCGGCGTACCGAGCTCGACGTGGCGCGCTTCACGTCCGCCGAATTGATCTACGACGAGCTCGTCGGCAAGACCAAGAGCGCATCGGACAGCGGCCGCTACTTCGTCGCGCTCAACGAACCGAACGGCGAGCGAACGCCGCTCCTCGGATGGGGGACGCAGCAGCCCGCGCCGACACAGGCGCTCGTCGCCGCACTGAACCTCGTCCTCGATGCGGACGCCGCGCCGGAGGCGGCGATGCCGACGAGCGCACCGATCGCGGTCATCTCCTGCCAGCTCGCCGGGATGACCGGATTCATCGTCGTCGCCGTCGTTTTCTTCTGCGTCTTGTCAGTCGCGTTCATGGCGTATTTCGCGCCGGGCAGCCCCGTGGGGTGGGCGCTCGGTCTGGTCACCG
>CAYSCF010000245.1:0-10285 GCA_964429305.1 uncultured Sandaracinaceae bacterium
CTGGGAGCACTGGGAAGGCGCGCACCGAGGACACTGCGCCTTCGGCCCGCATTGTTCGGTGTCGGCGCCAGGCGCGACCCACGAGAGCGGCGCGCTCGCCCTCGTCGGGATCGCGCTGCTCGTGATCACCAGAGGCTCTTCCGCTCGATCTCGCTGACGCAGCTCAGAGGATGAACGTGTCGCCCAGGCGGCAGATCTCGAGGCTCTTGCCGTGGATCTTGGCGACCTCGCGCTCCACCTGCGCCTCGAACACGGGCTTGATGTGATAGAGCAGCGTCGGTAGCCCGCGGTGATCGCGCAGCTTGTCGAGATCGATGGCGAGCGTGTCGGGCGTGTGGTGACCGGAGGCCGTCGCCAGCCACTGGTGATCGTTCGGAAACGAGATCTCCATCAAGAGACCGCGCAGGTTCGGGTGCTTGCCGAGCACTTCCCAGAACCGATTCGTGGGCCCCGTGTCCCCCGAATAGCCGATCGCGTTGCCGTGCGCGTTCTCGATCACGAAGCCACACGCATCGATCGTGTGCGTCACGAGCACCGGCGTGACCTTCATGCCCGCGATGGTCTCCGTCTTCTCCGGCGTGAGCTCGCGGAACGCGATCGTGGGCCCGAGCTTCGTCGGGATCTTCGAGAAGTCGGGCCAGAGCAGATCGTTGAAGAAGTGCTTCTTGAGCACCGCGATCGTCTCGGGGATCGCGGCGATCTCGAGCGTCGGCCCGCCCTGCTGGCAGCGGTTGTCGGCGAGCGTCGCGAGGTCGCGCACGTGATCGAGGTGCGCGTGACTGACGAAGACCGCCTCGATCTTGTGCTGCTCTTCGAGCGTCATCATGCTCGTGACGGCACCGGCATCGATCGCCACACGCCCATCGAGCAAGAAGCTCGACGTGCGGTGCTTCGGCGTCTCGCCGCCATGACATCCGAGAACCCGGAGCTCCATCAGGAAAGGATCTCCTTCACTTGTCCTCGAACTTGTCGCGCATCTCGAGGAACTCGAGGAACTCGTCGAGGCGACTCATCTCGCTCACGACCAAGCCACTCTTGTCCTCTTGCACGATGCGCAGGCGCACGAGACGCGCGATGACCTCGTCGACCTCGCGGACGTCGAGACCGACCTCTTCGGCCAGATCTTCCTTCGTGATCGGCACGACGGTCGCGCCGTCCTCGCGCGGGCGACCGATCATGTCCGCCTGACGCGAGAGCCCGAGGATCACGCGTGCCTTCGGATCCCGATGCATGAGCACGTCGATCAGCTCGTTGGCCGAGTCGAGGCGACGCGCGAGCTTCTTGATCAACCGCACGGCGATCTCGGCGTTGCCGATCACCATCTGCTCGAACGTGCGCGCATCGATCACGAGGACCTTGGCGCGCGTCTCGACCGTCGCCGTCGCGTTGCGTGGCTTGGCGTTCAGGATCGACATCTCGCCGAAGAACTCACCGGGGCCGAGCACCGCGAGCGTCTTCTCTCCGGTGCGCCCGCTCTTGGTGATGCGGACGGTGCCGGACTGCAGCACGAGCATGTGCTCGCCCTGCTCTCCCTCGCGGAAAAGGACTTCGCCTGGCTCGCACGTCTTTCCGAACCGCGCGAAGAGCTGGTCTTCGGCCATCGACCCGAAGGCTACTCCCCTCGGAGGAGCGACGCCAAAAGCTCACAACAAGAAGGCGCCTCCGAACACGATGCGCAGGAAGGCGCGGTCCGGGAAGTAGGCCAGGCCCATCCGGTCCGGCGCGAGGCCATAACCGCCATCGACCCGGACGAAGAGCATGAAGTCGCGCGAGGTCAGCACCTCCGCGCCCAGCGTCGCGAACACGACGCCGATCGGCCTCACGCCGTTGGGCGTCGATGGGACCTCGGCTGCGCCGCCGCCCGCCGTCAGACCGGCGAACAGCGTGAGGTGGGGATCGACCTCCCAGCCGAGGCGCGCACCCGCATCGAGCCGCGTGCCGTAGGCGAACGCGTTGTTCACCATCGCGGCGAGCTCGCCGTAGGCGTTGCCCGAGCCCACGGCGAACATCGGCTCGACCACGATCGCGAGATCGAGGTGCCGATCGCCCCACACGCGCAGGCGCATCGGCACCGCGAGCTCGCCGCCGAGCCCGACCTGCAGGCCCATCATCGGCGAGCCCCAGAGGAAGCCGGCGCGGATCCCGATGTTGAAGAGCGAGGTCGGCGCGAGCTCGAGCTGCACGTAGGCGCCGGGCCAGCCGGCCATCGCAGCGAGCATCGCGTTGCCGACGCCGAGCGTGCGGCCCGACAGAAGAGAGGCATCACCGCTCGACGGACGATCGCCGCTCGGAGGTGCGTACGCGTCCGATGCGTCGACCGCGGCCGTGTCTTGTGCCGCAGCCGACGTGGGAGCCGCCAGGATCAGGAGCGCGAGAACGAGAGCGCGCATGAATACGAACTATCACGAGGCCGCCCGCCAGCGATAGCCTTCGCCACGATGCGTGCGCTGGCAGAGGACGTGGATCTCGATCGGGTCGGCCGCTACCGCGGTCTCGACGAGGCTTACGCGGCCTTCGCGGCGCTCCCCCGCCAGCGCCATCGCGAGGTCGGTCGCACGCACGAAGATCGACCGCTGGTACGGCTCGACGTCGGGCCGGAGGATGCGCCGCGGGTCACGCTCGTCATCGCGGGGCTGCACGCGATGGAGTGGATCGGCGTCGAGACGGCGCTCGCGCTCACGAACGAATGGCTGGCAGCGCCGCCGCGCGACCGACGGCTCGTCGTGTTGCCGATCCTCAACCCCGACGGTTACGCGAAGGTCGAGCGCGAGCTGCGCGGCGGCCGGTGGCGCTTCACGCGGGCGAACGCACGCGGCGTCGATCTCAACCGGAACTTCGAGACGTTCTTCCGGCCACGACACTTCTGGCCGACGATCCTGCCGTTCCTCGGCGGGCCCGGCGCGGCGCCGGGATCGGAGCCCGAGACGCGCGCGACGCTCGATGCGTTGGCGGCCGATCGCGGCAAGATCGATCGCGCCGTCTCGTTGCACAGCTTCGGCAAGAAGCTGCTGCTCCCGCACGGAGGGCAGTGGAGGCACCCGAAAGAGTACGACTCGCTCCACGGTCTCGCGCGCGAGGTCAATCGCGGCCTGGGCGATCGCTACGCGATCCACAGCTCGTCACACTGGGTTCCCGGTGCGTTCGCGTACGGCATGGAGCTCGATCACTTCCACGCCGAGGGAATCGCGCCCTTGCTCGTCGAGTGCTCGGCCGGTGGGCTCACATTCCTCGACGCCGGCAGCTGGCTCCACCCCTTCCGATGGTTCAATCCTCCAGACCCCGAGAAGCAAGCGCTCGAGATCGCACGCGCTCTGGGACCGTTCGTCGCCGTCGTCGGAGGTTGAGATGCGCTCTTTCGTCTTGGTGATCGTGCTGTGTTTCTCGTCGATCGCGAGCGCACAGGAGTCGTCGCCCGCGACGCGCTCGGCGCTCGCGCACCAGCTCTACGACGCGTCGATGGCCGGGCTGAGCGTCGGCGGCTCGCGTCCGAGCGACGTGTACGAATGGTCCGAGCGTTGGATGCGCGCCGATCTGGAGGCGCACGTCGCGAACGCAGCGCAGCTGCACTTCGATCGGATGAACACGCTGCTCGCGTTCGTGCACGGCCGAGTGGTCGCGGGCACCGCGCGCACGAGCGAGGAGACGGAGTGCCAGTATTACGTCGCCGAAGCGCGCGCGTGGATGGCGCATCCGCCGATCACGCCGTGAGCCCAGCCCAGCCCATGCGAGCAACCATCCTCTTCGTCGCGCTCGTCGGCTGCGGAACGCCCGCTCCGGTGGCGAGCGAGACGCCGAGCCTGCCGACGCATGCGCCGCCGTCGAGCGTCGCCGCCGTGCCACCCGACGACTTCACCATGGAGGCCGGTGGCGGCGAGATGCTGCGCCGACCGCCCGCGCCCGGCGAAATGGTGATCGTCACGCGGCTCGAGCCGAGGCCCAGCACGTCGGGTCAGTTCGATCTGGTCGAGCGATCCGAGCCGACGCCTCCGAGCGAGGCTCCCTCGGTCGAGATGCGCCGTGTGCAAATCCCCGCGGCGCGCGTGGCCGCGCTCTACGCGATCCTCGCGAGCGGTCGCAGCGTGCTGGAACGACCCTGCGTGAACATGGACGTCCAAGACGGCGAGAGCCACTTCGTCCGCGTGCACGAGCGCGGCGTGGACACCGAGTACCGCTGCACGAACACCACGACGCCCGAGCTCGACGCGTTGCAGGGCTCGTTCACCGCGCTCGTCACCGAGCTGATGCCGCCGCTCGCGGAGAGCTGACTACGGCGTCTGCAGGATCCGATCGGGATCGCCCAGGAACTCGAAGTGCATCGTGTCTTGCAGCTGGTCGTGGCCGAGCCAGTAGAAGCCGAAGCGCTCGAACTGCGTGACCCAGCACTCGGGCATCGACATGCGCTCGAAGATCGAGCTGACCTCGCGACGACAGAGCGGATGATCCTGCCACTCGGCGACGCAGTGACAGCACGTGTTGGTGTCGGGATCGATGTCGATCGCGATGCCGAACACGTGATTGCTGACTTCGCCGTTGTGATAGGTGTTTCGATCGCGCAGGCCCGAGAGGCGATGCGGCGCGTACGGCGCCCCCGTGCATGCCGTCGCGATCGCGGCCTCGGCGCAGCGCGCGGCGGGGATGATCCGCTCGTTCAGCCGAACGCGTAGACCGAAGAGGGTGACGGTGCGCGCGTAGAAGCTCGGCGGATGAGCGTTCCACGCGCTCTCGCCGAAGCCCTCGAAGAAGCCGTACTGCTCGGTGCGGTAGCGGATCGCGTGTGCGGCGACGGCGCGACGCGCGCGCTGCTCTTCGGTCGTCATGCGCGCCTTCGTCTGCCAGTTGCCGCGAACGAGGAAGTCCTGCGGCTGCTGCTCGTTGCACGCGGGCACCGAGGCCGGCGCGCCCGCGTCTTCTTGCGCGCGCAGCGGGAGCGAGACGAGCACACCGATCAGGAACGAGGCTGCGGCGAACAGAGCGACCGACGCGGGGCGTGCACGCATGGCCGCGGGGATAGCACGCCGGTTCCTTGCGCGAGCATCGGCGGGCATGGTACTGGTCATGCGTTCAGTTCATCACGATCCACCGCGATCGAGGAGCGATTTCCATGAGCAAGACCAAGACGTCCCACCGCGAGACCCCCACCCACGCGAGCACGACCTCTCCCCAGCGCGATCCTCTCGGGCCGTTCGAGCACGCGGTGATCGCGCTCTTCGATGGGGCGCTGAGCGAGGTGACGTTTCCCGGGATCGATCGCGCGGTGCTCGGCGATGCGACGCAGAAGACGCTGGATGCACAGCTCGTCGTCGAGGCGGCGGAGCGCGAGCTCGATCTGGCGCGGCGAGCGCTCGACGAGCGTGCGACCGAGCTCGCCAAGATGGCCAAGAAGGCCGTCGCGTTCGCGCGCGTGCTGGCCGACGACGACGCGGCGCTCTCGGAGCAGCTCGACGCGATCAGCCCGCGCGCGATCGACGCGAACAAGGGAACGCGCAAGCGTCGCGCGCGTACGGACGAGCCGATGCTGCCGACGCTGACGGAAGGCACCATCGAAGAAGAGAGCATCGCCGCGGAGTAAGCCGAGGCGCTACCATCGTGCCGTGCTCATCGTCCACGTCCACGTCCACGTGAAGCCCGGGATGGCCGACGCGTTCATCGAGGCGACGCGCAAGAACGCGCGCGCGAGCCTCGAAGAAGAAGGCGTGCTGCGCTTCGACGTCACTCGCGATCTCGCCAAGCCCGATCACTTCGTGCTCGTCGAGGTCTATCGCGACGCCGAGGCGCCGGCGGCACACAAGGAGACCGATCACTACAAGGCGTGGCGCGAGGACGTCGAGCCGATGATGGCCTCGCCGCGGCACAGCACGAAGCACGAGCCGATCGCGCCGATGCTCGAGAGCGGCTGGCGCTCGAAGTAGGTCATCGTGATCTTCGAGGTAGCGACGGCGACGAAGATCGTGTTCGGCGACGGTGTCAGCTCGAGGCTCGGCGAGCTCGTGCGCGGCATGATCGATCCGGGCGTCGTGCTGCTCGTGACCGGCCGCGATTCGTCGCGCGCGCGTGATGCGCGATCGGCCCTGAAGAGCGCGGGACTCGCGATCGCGACGTGCGAAGCATCGGGCGAGCCGACGACCGAGGATGCGCGCCGCGCGGTGGCGCTCGCACGCGAGCAGCACGCGCGCGCAGTGATCGCCGTGGGCGGCGGCAGCGCGCTCGATCTCGGCAAGGCCGTCGCCGCGCTCGTGCCGCACGAGGGCGATCCGCTCGACTACCTCGAGGTCGTCGGGCGCGGCCAGCCGCTCGTGCGCGACTCGCTCCCGTTCGTCGCGGTGCCGACGACGGCGGGCACGGGATCGGAAGTCACCAAGAACGCGGTGCTCGCCGATCCGAAGAGCCGCGTGAAGGTCAGCATGCGCAGCGATCGGATGCTGCCGCGCTTCGCGCTCGTCGATCCGCTCTTGACGACGAGCGTGCCACCGGCGGTCACAACCGCGACGGGCCTCGACGCGCTGACGCAGGTGATCGAGCCCTTCTTGTCGTGCGCGGCGACGCCCTTCACCGACGGGCTCGCGCGCGAAGGAATCGTGCGCGGCGCGCGATCGCTGCGGGCAGCCTTCCGCGAGGGCACCGATCGCGTCGCGCGGCGCGATCTCGCGCTGACCAGCCTGTTCGGAGGCTTGTGCCTCGCGAACGCGAAGCTCGGCGTCGTGCACGGATTCGCCGGGCCGATCGGTGGCGCATTCGACGCGCCGCACGGCGCGATCTGCGCGCGTCTCTTGCCGCTCGCAATCGAGACGAACCTCGCCGCGATCGAGGCCCGCGGCACGGCCGAGCAGCGATCACGCTTCGAGGAGCTCGCGCGCCTGCTCACCGGCCGCAGCGATGCCGTCGCGAAGGACGCGAGCGACTTCACCGCCGAGCTCGCACGCGATCTCGCGATCCCGCCGCTCTCCGACTACGGCGTGCGAGAGAGCGACGTCGCATCGCTCGTCGAGAAGTGCGAGCGAGCGAGCAGCACGAAGGGGAATCCCGTCGTGCTCGATCGATCCGAGCTGACGGCCCTTCTCACGCGCGCGCTCTGATCCGAACGACAGGAGCGAGCGAAGGATTTCGAGAATTCGAGGGATGACGAGGATGCTCATCATCCCCGACATCCGTCGTCATTCCGATATCCCCCGCTTGTTCGGGACGTCGGACGAAGATCGTCCCAGCCGCGCTCAGTATCTCTCGGCGCCGCCGGCGGAGCTGCCCGCGTGATCGGCCTCGGTTCCGCCCGTGTCGTCGAACGCGAACGCGTCGTGCAGGCGGAAAGCAGGGCCGGCCTCGGACGCCACGACCACGTCGACCGTGCCGAGATCGTGCTGCGGCGTCGCCACCAGTAACGTGCTGGTGTCCATGATCGTGACCTGCGTCGCGCGCTCGCTGCCGAAGTACACGGCGTAGCCGATATCCTGGCGGAAGTTCGCGCCCGAGATCCGCACCGCCTGCTCGCCGGCCGTCTGACCGTGCCGCGGCTCCAGATTGTAGACGTCCATGGGCCCGCCCGATTCCTCGCAACCGACGAGGGGAAGGGTCACCAGGGCCAGCAGCGAGAGCACACGGAGCGCGGGTCGAGTCATGACAGCGCGCACGATACCGATCTCGGGCGAGCCGATCAATGCCCGACGGATCGGACGGGCGATGGCCACCAAGATCGGCGTGAGCTTGACGCTCGAAACCCTGGCGCCGCACACTTCGCTTTCGATTCGTACGTCCGACGCGGCTCGGACGAACGGCCTCGGTTTTCGAGGCTGTCGGAAAGGGAGCGTTCTTGGCGCGGAAGAGCCTGCTCTTGGTGGACGCGGACCCGCGCAGCTTGCGCGTGCTGGAGGTGAGCCTCCGCAAGGCCGGGTACAACCTCGCGACAGCCGGGGACGGCACCACTGCGCTCTCGATGATCGCATCGTCGACGCCGGACCTCATCCTGTCCGACACGCGGTTGCCCGGTCTCGACGGCTTCGCGCTGGTCGAGAGCGTCCGCCGCAATCCCGACTGGGGATCGATCCCCATCATGTTCCTGTCGAGCGATCCCGCGGTCGAGAGCAAGGTCCGCGGGCTGCAGCTCGGCGTCGAGGACTACCTCACCAAGCCGATCTACATCAAAGAGATCGTCGCGCGGATCAACATCGCGCTCAGCCGCTTCGAGCGCGAGACGTTCGCGCGCAGCGGCGGACGGCAGTCGCTCAGCAAGACGCGCTTCACCGGATCGCTCGGCGACATGGGCCTGGTCGATCTGCTGCAGACGATCGAGATCAGCCGCAAGTCGGGCGTGCTCGAAGTGCACTCGGGGCAGCGCACCGGCCTGATGACGTTCCGCGAGGGACAGATCCTCGATGCGGAGCTCGGCTCGCTGCACGGCGAGCGCGCGCTCTATCGCGTGCTCTTGTTCAGCGAGGGCGACTTCGAGATCGACTTCCGCCCGGTCAAGACCGAGCAGCAGATCCGCATCCCGACGCAGGGCTTGCTCATGGAGGGCATGCGCCGGCTCGACGAGTGGGGACGGCTGCTCGAGCAGATCCCGCCGATCGCGAGCGTGATGGAGATCAACGAGGAGGAGCTGAGCCAGCGCCTCGCGGAGCTCCCCGACGAGATCAACGCGGTGCTCAAGGGCATCGACGGCCAGCGATCGATCGAAGAAGTGATCGACGCGGTCGAGGCCGACGATCTCCACACGCTCAGCACGCTCAGCAAGCTCTTCTTCGAGGGCGTCATCCAGCCGACGGGTCGCTCGCGGACGCTGCGTCCGCCGGGCGCGCAGCCCGCCGAGGGCGACCTCGAAGGGGGCGGCGAGGAAGACCATCTCGAGACGGGCGTCGTGCCTGCGGCTGCCGCCGATCTCGGAGGGGAGGATCGTGCGAATCCTGACGATCCGAGCATCCGTGTGCCGACGCGTGCCTCGGTGGTGCCGCCAGCCATGCCGGCGGAGCCCATCGAGCCGCCCGCGATCGACGCCGCGCTTTCTCCGATCCACGCTGAAGAACGTACGATCGAGACGCCTCCGCCGGCCGCAGCCCTGCTCGCCGCCGACGAGGGCACGAACGATGCAAAGCCCGCTTCGACTCCCCTCGCTTCGTCACCTCAGACCATGGCCAAGAAACAGACCCTCATCGGGAATGGTTTCGCGGCACCCAACCCCAGAGAAGAGACCCCGAGCGAGCCTGCCAAGACCGACGTCCAAGAAACGGTCGAAGCAAGCGATTCCGAGGATGCAATGAGCAAGAAGAACCGGAAGAAGAACCGCGGAGGGGAGCGCGAGAACAACAAGCAGGAGGCCACCAAGGCCGCCGTCGAGGCCAGGCCGGTCGTCGTCGAGACCGCCGCCGCCGAGGCCGAAGCGAAGAAGGACAGCAACGTCATCCAGTTCCCCGCGAAGCGCTCGGGCGTCTCGACGTCCATCGCGGTGAACGACGACGTGCAGTCGTCCTCCACCACGACGAGCACGCGCGAAGACAGCACGTCGCCGCGTCTGCGGAGCGACGACAATTCGTCGGACGACGAAGACGATGATCGCGACTCCGATGCGGGCGCCGCGCCCAAGGCGAGCGCGCCTGCGAGCAAGCCGCTTCCAGGTGAGCTGCCGAAGGTCATCGTGGCGGACGCGGCAGCCGCGCCGAACAAGGCGAAGGACGCGCCGGCGCCCGCGCCGTCGGGTGGCAACGATCGCAAGAGCCGCCGCGACGAGCGCCGTCAGAAGAAGAGCCCGACGACGACGTCCGGAGAGATCCGTGCGCTCGGCACGGGCGAGACCGCCGCGGTCTCCGACGACTTCTTCCGCACGAGCCAGAAGCCCGAGCCGATCGTCCACGACGACTTCAGCGATCTCGGCCCGACCGACGAGCTGCCCAAGCAGTCGCGCCAGGCGATGTACGCGACGGTCGGCATCGTGCTCGGGTTCGGCGTGCTGATCGGCGCGTACCTCTACTACCAGCAGATGGTGCTGCCGCCCTCGCACGAGCTCGGTCACGCCGCGCCGCCCGAGCTGCCGCACGCGACGTCTTCGACCGGCCTCACACCGCCGCCGCCGCCCGAGACGCACGTCGCACCGCCGCCCGAGACGACGGTCGCCGCGCCGCCCGAGACGACGGTCGCGGTCGCCGAGGAAGGCGTCGTTCCCGAGGAAGGCGCGCTGCCGCCGGAGGAAGCGGCCGTCGTCGCCACTGCCGAAGAGGAAGAGGTCGCCGCGCTCCCGCCTGCGACGGAAGTGCCAGTCGCTGCCCCGCCGCCCGTCCCAGCCGAGGCGAACCTGAGCGAGCCT